>CAZQSD010000045.1:0-20694 GCA_964595885.1 uncultured Sangeribacter sp. | reverse complement strand
TCCTTGATGAGAATCTTTATCCCAAAGAGCGTCTGGTGATAATGAGCGTGAATGAATATGCTAAGGAGGGCTTACAGCAAAACGGTCTACCAACGGATATAGAGACGATAGTAAAGCCTGTGACATTTAAATTCTTAGAAGAATTTCTTCCACGGTATATTTCAGTGGAGGAATAATTAGGTCAGAGGTCAGAGCATTCCTTAGGTCAGAGGTCAGAGTTATTAGTGATTAAGTGTGATGGTAGTAGATTGTTTGGATAAGATTGAGGTTTGCTTTCGGGAGATTGGCATGTGTCGTCAGCTTTTGGCTTCGGAGCGGGCTGATGATTTTGCTGCTCGGCTGCTGAGTCTCTATATTCTTATGCGAACAGACGACATCACCAAGATATGGAGCCATACACTTGAAAGGGGTTCGGAGTCGCGGATAGCGGCTCAAGAGGTTTTGAAACAATATAATAAAGTTCGTGAGGCTCGCGACCGTTTGGGCGCTCATTATCAGTCACCGGCTGAAGATGATAGTGTGGATATATTCGGGAGCGGGCAACTTTTCAGACGATTTTTCTTCAAGGATATAGACACTCTTGTTGCTGAACTTTTCACTGTCCGGGAGTTGATAGAGGGTAAGCCTGGCGTCGAGTATGAATTTGAGTCCGTGCATGATTTTGATTTGGCCCTTCAGACACTTGACGCACTGTATTCCGATGAATGCGCATATCTCACTAACAGTGCGTTAGAATTGTTCGGCATTAACAGGGGAGGACTGATGTCGTGTACGAATGCACAGCGCAAAGGTCAGTATCTTCGCGGTATAGAGCAGATGATAGTGTATATCCACAGACTGTATGACCGTCCGTATACGACAAAGGAGGTCAAGGATATGTTCAAGCGCTATCTTGTAACCCTCATCTTCAATTATCACGACAACCTTTTCACACGTACAGATATAAGTGAGAACTCTCCTCAGTATCAGATCGGCTTTGACCGTCTGTACCCATCATTGCCATGCGAAAAACGCGATAATATGTCGCTTCTCGAAGGAGTCTTTGACAGATTTGAGTCAGAAACCGGAGTGAAAGCCTATTTTCGCAGTAAGCGACCGGTGAGAGACAAATCTTGCGCGCATTTCGATGAGTCATCAACAATGGCACAAATAGAGTGTATTCTCGATACGCTTGATGCAGAAGAGATATACGGACGTTATCGTCAGATGCTTGGCTTCTTTAATTGGTTGAGTCAGCACACCTTTGTGATGGAGGCGTTATCCCTTCCGTCTCGTTCGCCACTATATGACATAGAATTTGAGACATCCCAAGATGCGGTGAATTTCTATGGCAAGAAGCCGAAAAGCACTACACAAAAAGAGCTAACGGCCGATGAACTAATCCGGCTGCTTATCAAGCAAGACAAGGAGCGAGAGCGCGCGAAGGCTCAGATAGTTTCTCGTTTAAACAACTATAATGAGGAGGTCTTCGAAGAGATGATGGCTGCCATCGCTCAGCGTCTTGAAGACATTAAAGGAGGTGAAGCGGATATATGCGATCTCATAAATTGCGTGTATAGTGCTAAACGCGGATATCCCGAGCGCCTTCAGACAGCTTTACTGCGAATATTGACACTTCATCCGGACTACAAAACATACAGTGAAGTTGTATTGATATGTTTGATGTGGGCATTGAGTGAGATTGCTCTAAAGAGTAAGGATTACGATATATTTGAGATACTTGGAGGATGGGTGAATGTGACAAGTTATCCTCAACGCTGCTTTGGCATATTGGGTTATCTTCATGCCTTGATTACGGAGCGCGATGTAAATAGGGTTATTAAGGGGACTGCTCGCAAAGTAGATGACAGGTTTGCCGCGCTATGCTCATCTTTAGGGAATCCTGCAGAGAGTTTGGGAATTTGGTTGGCGATGTGCAATCACTGGACACAGGGAGAGGATTATCCCAACTATCGGATGCACGAGAGCGAATATGATGCCTTTTTGAGAGCCGGCTTGCAGGAGAGTTTAGCACGTTATACGAAATATATACGGCTCGGAGAAGGAGCGGAGCGTGATGAATGGTTGCAATTGGCATCCACCGGTCATTATCTGACATTATTGTATCGCTTGGCGCAGAAAGAGCAAGTGCGGAAGCAGAAATACAACGCATTTCTGACGGTGTGGGGATGCAGTTGCTTTGTCAATAGAGCCGGAGATGCAGTGGAGGCGGAAGCAATGGCTGAGCTGCAGGATATGTTTTGAGTATAATAAAGATGGTATTTCTTCATCATGTTTATTTACAAGTCAATTTGTAATTTCTATAATTAATTGTAAAGGAGGGGGTAAGGGTAAATATAATAATTGTAATGGCAAGCAATTTAGGTCAAAAGGCTTCGCGAGGCGCTGTGTGGGCTTCCATAGATAGATTTGGTTCTATGGGTATTCAATTTGTTGTCAATTTGGTGTTGGCTCGTCTTCTTTTACCGGAGGATTTCGGTATCATAGGAATGTTGACGATATTTATTGTCGTTTCACAAACTTTAATTGATGGTGGATTTGGCTCGGCTATAATACAAAAGAAAAGCCCATCGGAAGCAGATTACTCTACTATATTTTATTGGAATATAGGTTTTTCATTATTACTATATCTTATACTATATGCATTTTCCCCTCTAATAGCGCATTTTTATAAAATGCCGTTACTATGCAATGTTCTTCGAGTTATCGCTCTTAGTTTAATCGTAACCGGAATAGTGAATATTCAGAGAACACGACTCCAAAAAGAACTTGCATTCAAAACAATCGCAATAGTAAATTTGTCCTCAACAATAGTTAGCGCCTTAATAGCAATAACTATGGCTGCATTCGGATATGGTGTATGGAGTTTAGTTGCAATGCAGTTAATCTATGGATTTACTGTAGTAATAATTCTAGCGATAGTTACTCGGTGGATTCCTAAATTTATTTTCTCTAAAAATTCAATGAAGGAATTGTTTGGATTTGGAGGATTTATTTTGGCAGCAACCGTTTTGCAGACAATATGTCAAAACATTCAAGGACTAATAATCGGAAAAAAATTTTCTGCGACCCAAATGGGATATTATTCTCAGGCCTATAAACTTAATCAAGTGACATCCTACTCTATACCACAAGTGATAGTACAAGTTATGTTTCCGGTTTATTCTTCATTACAAGATGACAAGCCAAAGTTGAATGAAATGGTCTTAATGAATATGCGAGTTGTCTCATTTATAATATTTCCAATACTTGCGACTTTGATTGTAATTGCTAATCCTCTTATTGAAGGGTTATATGGAGGTAAATGGATGCCTTCTGTGCCCTATTTTAGAATACTATGTGTCGGTGGATTTTTTGTATGTTTACAGAATTTAAATTTTTATGCAGTGGCAGCGGTAGGGAAGAGCAAATCCTTATTTATATGGAGTTTTTACAAATGGGGTTTTCTATTGGCGACATTATTGATAGGAATGAATTTCGGTATGATGGGGATATTATGGGGAATGGTGTTGAGCAGTATTAATATATATTTCACTAACGCATACTTGGCTCAAAAGCATACAGGATTAAACATTAGTAAGCAACTTTTGTCAATTTTGCCTACGCTATTAACTGTTTCCATTAGTATAATTTCAGGTTTAATTTTTGAATACTTTTATCATTCCCAGTTTATCTCAGCTATACTTACATTACTAATTTATATTCTATTGTCATATACTTGTCGACTTAAAGCCCTAAATGAAACGATTGAGATAATAAAAAAAATACTTCCCTGGCGCAAATATAAAACTTCAACATAGTCATATTCAAGATCTCAAAATTTATTTAACTTTGTTACTATGATTAGTGTGATTATTCCAGTATATAATGCAGAAAAATTTCTTAAACGTTGTATAGATAGTATTTTGCATCAAAAATTTCAGGATTATGAAATTATCTTGATTAATGATGGAAGTACTGATGCGTCTCGAGACATATGTACAGCCTATGCCCAAGCCCACGATAATATTTCGTTTATCGACAAACCAAATGAGGGCGTCAGTAGTGCACGAAACTGTGGTATAAAGCAAGCCAAAGGTGAATACATTGCATTCGTTGATTCGGATGATTATGTCTCACCTGATTATTTAAGTAACTTAATAAATGCGAATCAAGCATACGAAGTGGATTTAGTGCAAGGAGGCTTTCGTAAGGTAAATGCAGAATCACATGATATCGAAATTGTAAAATGTGTAGAGTCCGAGCAAGTATTTTTTTCGAAAGGATTGTATTTCAAATTTTTGAGAGGTTTTGTGATTAGTAAACTTTTTAAAAAAGAGATAATACAGAAGCATAATATTCATTTTGATACGCGAATTACTCTGGCAGAAGATTTATGTTTTGTGTTGGAATATTGCAGATATGTCAAAGGAATAGTTTTTATTCCAACTGCTGATTACTTTTATTATATAAACGAAGGTTCTGCTTCATATAGGTTTCACAAACCAGATGCGCGATATGCCCAGTGGAAATTGAAAGCTGAACAGTTGTCTTATCTCCAACCCGACAAAGACGAAACAGACGAATATTATATGAATTGGATTACCGGCACAGCTAACAACATATTACAATGGCTCGTTGCTGCAAGTATTGTTAGTTTAAAGGGGCACGGAGAACCAAACATAAAGAATATATTAATATCTCACTACGGGGAGTATTCAGGGATTTTAAAATCATCTAAATTAAAATCTCGAATAAAGCGACATATAGTAAAGAATATAGTCAATCGTAGGTTCAGATATGTATCAACATTGTTATATATTATAAGTATAAAAGAATGTTTATTAAACAAAGCTCATCATCACTAACAATTTAAATCATAAAAAGGAAGAACTATGAATTCAAAGAGTATAAGGAAATTTTTTCATCCGTTTACCAAAATTCCCGGCGTAAGACTGATTTTTGGTGGTCTATATCGTTCACTTATTTATAAACCGATAAGGAAAAAGGAAATACAAAAATTTCATAATAATGCACTGGTAGTGCTTCAAGAATTTGATGAAATATTTCAAAAATTAAAGATTCCTTATTGTTTGTTTTGGGGGTCTTTAATTGGTGCTGTAAGAGAAAAGGGGTTTATTAAACATGATATAGATATAGATGTAGCGATGTGGAAAGATGATTTCTCAGAAGACTTACATCGAGCATTAACAGCAGCCGGATTTCGCCATGTCCGTCGCTTTTTAATTGATGACGGTCAAAATGGAATGGAAGACACTTATGAAAAATCCGGAGTGCCAATTGATATATTTTATTTTGTGACTGATAAAGAATCCGGAAAGTCATTTTGTTGTACTCTTGATTATATCAATGGTGAGGCTTCCTGGGAAGATTGCTTCAGGAAGTATGGAACAACCACCTTATACAGATATGAAATTCCTTTATCAAGAAATATTAAATATACACAATTTGAGAATATAAAACTTCCAATTCCTGAAAACTTTGATTTCATACTTAGAGGGGTATATGGGGAAAACTATATGATACCTGATCCAAAGTGGAAAAGAGATGAAGCCAATCCATTTATTCATAAATGGGACAATAGAAATATTAAATATCAATCTTTCTGAGATGTAAAATCCTAAATAGATTATTTCCACTCACTTCTCATCTGCTTTTGTTGTATAAAATACCAAGATTTAATCTGACTATAGATTTTTGCGAGTTCAATACAATTTAAAAACAATTAAATCAGAGTAATTGATTTATGCCGGATATATATAGAGAAGAGCCGACTTCACTTGAATCAATCTTTTGTTTTTTTATTTATATGTCATTCTTTATAGTGACATATAACTCGTATTATCGTTTGAAAGTAGTAAATGGATATGAAAAGACTCAAAGTATTATTACAGTCAGTACCTTCGCAATATTAATAGCAGCAACATACTTCATAGACGCAGATTATTTTCATTATCACAAATTTGTGTATAATTTATCACGCGGATATGAAATTACAACACAAGAACCGATATATGTAAAAATTGCTCAGACTGTATTTTATAATTACTTCTTATTTAGAATAGTAGTTTGGGGATTGGCATTTTTTATATTTTATAAAACCTGTAAACTTTGTCACATAAGAGGTGATGAGGGTATCTATGCATTAATGATAATGTATGGAAATATATTTTGCTACGCAAGAGCATCCTTGGGAATGGCAGTACTTTTTTACGGGTTCACTAAATTCATAGAATGTACATCGGTCAAAAGAAAAATAGTTGGTTTATCAATAATGATATTATCAATATTTTTCCATACTTCAATGGTAATTGCATTGCTATGTTGTATTATTGCCATGACTGTTAAATGGAAAAGGAAAACTATTGTTTTAATTCTATTAGCTTTTCCATTAATAGTCTTAGTCTTACATATGAGTATAGTCAAATTGTTAGGAAACTTAGGATTAGACTCAATGATAATGACTAAATTACAATATTATACAGATTTAGAAAACGGTGCCGAACGCTCGTTCATAGGAAGAATACAAGCATTCATAAGTATTTTGGCCTTTATTTTGCCAATTTTACTTATTGCTTTCAGGATGTATTTTAATAAAAGAAATGCACTTGAAATGTGGCGAGTTTGTAAGTTGGAGCTTTATTGTTTCCAATGCGCATTTCTAATATTAGTCATTTCCTTTGCTTTTTATTTTATAGGTCTTGGTACTGAAGTTTTTGCATACCGAATTAGATTTATGGCGATGATACCGATTGTTATTTCGCTATTGGGTTTATATTATAAACGTTATTTGGGTAAACGACCTGTACAAATTTGTTTTCTTGTAGGCTTTACGGCTATAGCAATGAAATTGTTTTCTGCCTTAAAAGGAGCATTATGAAAATCGCATATACAATATCAGGAATATTTAATTCAGGAGGAATGGAACGTATATTAATCCAGAAGGCTAATTATTTAGCAGATGTTTTGGGTTATGACGTGACGATTATAACCACAGACCAAGAGAACCGCGCTTCCTTTTTTCCTGTGTCTTCAAAAATCAGACAAAAGGATCTTGGAATAAACTACTATATGGCTAAACAGTCCAAATTTTGGCAATTAAAGAAAATTATTCTTAAGTATAAACACAAGAGAGAACTAACGAAATTCTTGAATGAAGCAAATTTTGATATTTGCATATCTTTAATGGATTTTGATTTTTCTTTCTTACATTCGATAAAGGATGGGAGTAAAAAGATAGTAGAGTCTCATTTTTCCAGATATGCCAAGGTGATAGCCTCAACCAATCCTATTATGAAGCGTTTGCAATCCTTTAGAACGATTATACGAAAAAAAATTTTAAAAAAGTATTCTACTTTTGTAGTCTTAACTGAAAAGGATAAATTACAATGGCAACCGTTAAATAATATATCCGTTATACCTAATTTTATTAATTCTTATCCGAGCCAATTTTGTGATGTTTGCTCTCATCGTATAATAAGTGTAGGAAGGTATGATTATCAAAAAGGATTTGATATGTTGCTATCAGCATGGGCTAAAGTACAGAACGAGATGCCGGATTGGGAATTAGTTATATTTGGAGGAGGGGATAAGTCTCCTTATGAAACTCAGATATCCAGAGAACAGCTTCAAAGAGTAAGATTAGAGAGCTCCACTAAAGATATTGGGCATGAATATCAAACCAGCAGCATTTATGTATTGAGTTCACGGTATGAGGGTTTGCCGATGGTATTATTGGAAGCAATGAGCTACGGCCTTCCTATTATATCATTTGATTGTGCGTGTGGCCCCTCAGATATATTAACTCCGGATTTTGGCAAATTAGTACCAAGAGAAGATATTGATAAGTTGGCAGAAAACATGTTAGCTGTTGCAAAAGATAATAAATGGAGAGAAGATGCATCTAAAAATGCAATCCTTCACAGTAAACAATTTTCCATTGCCAATATTATGACTCGATGGGATAGGATGTTTAAGTCACTTTAAATTGTAAGAACTTTCGATTTTTAATTTCAATATGATGGTTTCAATTATCATACCTTGCTTCAATTGTGAAAAAACTATATTAACAACTCTTGAGTCGGTATACCATCAAGATAACAATAATTACGAGATTATTGCAATCAACGATGGCTCAACAGATAATACATTATCTATTCTCAAATCAGAGGCTGAGCATCATAATGAACTTACAATTCTCACAGGCCCCAATAAAGGGGTTTCACATGCTCGCAACTTGGGAATAGAAAAAGCTAAAGGAAATTATCTTTATTTTTTAGACTCAGATGATACCATTACGTCTTCTTTAGTGAATAATATTCTAACCAATGCTCCCTTTGACTTATTTTATTTCAGTTATGAAAAGAAATTCAATGGGCGTAGTCAATCATTTATAGCCGGGGGGAGTAATAATCCATTGATGGATTATTTAAGAGGACGCTTGATGATTAATATGTGTTCTATTGTTTTTAATTCTATATTTATAAAAGAGAATAATATACATTTTGATGAAACTTTATATTATTCAGAGGATAGAAAATTCATAATTGAGTCTTTGATTAATGCTAGGCAAGTTAAACATACATCGTACATAGGGTTTATTTATAACCTTCATGAGGATTCAGCGATGTCGCAGAAAAAATTAACAATGAAGCGACTTAGCAGTTTGAAAGCCTTAGAAGATTGTTACTTGCGTTTAAAAGATACCATATACTCCAAGCAAATGTTAGCATACTTTAAAGCGTCGATTTATCTGATTCAAAAAATGACGAAACATACTCAAGATTATGATTTAGATGCAAAAGCAGAATTGGACCTAATCTCAAGTCGCTACTGTGGTAAAAAAATAGGTTTACAGCTCAATAAATATTCTTTATATAGTTTCATAAATGATTTATTATACATTGTATCAGGCAATAAATAAAGTCATTTCAAAATAAGAGCAATTTACTAAAAACATTTCTCGAAGAATAAAATAATGAAAAAGGTCGGTATTATAACGCATTATGATGTCCACAATCATGGCGCGCTTTTGCAATTAACAGCTCTAATTAGAGTGTTAAAAAGCAGGGGTATTTCTGCGAAAGCCCTCCAATTTGATAAGAATTATGATTTCATTGGTCATAAGTTAAAGGTAAAATATGACATTTCAATAAAGTCGTTAACTCTTTATTTAGAATATCTTAAGGAAAAAGGATTAAAATGTACTTGGTATAACTACCGTAAACGTAAATCTTTAAATACGTATAAACATAACGAAAACATTGTCGGAGACTATTATAGTGAATCTCCGTGGTTAGATGGAGTTATCGTTGGAAGTGATGAGGTCTTTGCTCTCCATACAGGTCCAACTCCGGCTTTTTTTGGTCATTGCCTGCCCAGTGATAATGTTTTTGCTTATGCTGCATCCTTCGGGCCTACCACTATAGAAGACATAAAAAGGTTGCATGCATTAGAATTTATTAAAAGTGGGATACAGGATATGAAATATGTAACTGTTAGGGATAAAAACAGTGCTGATATTGTAGAGTCTCTCATTGATAAGATACCTCCTATAGTTGTGGATCCGGTAATCTTATATGGTTATAAAGAGGAGATATCAAATCTTGAAGCTCCTAAGATACAAAATTTTCTGTTGGTGTATTCCTATGATAATAGGATGAATTCAGAGGATGAAATAGATAAAATAAGAGAGTATGCAAAAAAAAGGGGGTTAAAGATAGTATCACCCGGTTTTTTTCATTCATGGTGTGATTATAATATCAATATAGAGCCTATCCAATTGTTAACATACTTTAAGCATGCTAAAGAGGTGATAACAGATACATTCCATGGCTCAGTGATGTCAATAATTACAGGAGCATCTTTCATTGTAAAGACCAGAGAGAGTAATCACTTTAAACTTGCCAATTTACTTAAGGAATATGGTCTTGAAAATAGAATAATATCTAATTGGGGTGACCTTGAAGATACAATGAAACATTCAATTGACTATTCCAAAGTAAATATAGAAATTGAAAAAAGACGTAATTTTTCAATGGCTCAATTGGATAAAATGATTGATGAAATGAATTAAGTCTGGTGTTATGAATATTGAAGATAAATCCCAGAAACGAAACTGTACCAGTTGTCAAATGTGTGGTGGTGTATGTCCGGTCGATGCAATTAAGATTGTTTTAGATAAATCCGGTTTTTACCGACCCACAGTAAATAAGGATAAATGTATTAACTGTGGAATGTGTGTAAGGGTTTGCTATAAATTTGATGAAAATATAGAGATTACTGAAGATTTTAGCACAAAATTGTTATATGCAGCGTGGTCAAAGAATTCTGACGTAGTAAAGAATACAACCTCCGGGGGTATTGCAGATGTGCTCGCCAGAAAACTAATATCAGAAGGTTATACATGTATTGGAGTGGGTTACGACACGAAAACTAATAGTGCCATAGGAGTTTCTGCTTCATCACTTGAAGATCTATCGGCTTTTAGAGGGTCTAAATACATACAGTCATATTCAGTAGAGACATTCAAATCTTTAGTTAAAAATCACAAAAAGCAGAAATTTGCCGTTTTTGGTTTGCCCTGTCAAATATATGGTATAGATAAATATCTTAAATTTCTCGGATGCAGAAATGAGCATTTATTAATAGACATGTATTGCCATGGATGTCCTTCAATTAATCTATGGCATAAATATATAGATGAAATACTGAAAAAGTACAACGGGAGCAATGTTATTTCTGTAAATTTCCGAAGCAAAATCAAAGGATGGGGTAACTTTTACGTAGTAGTAGTAGTGGAGGGGAAACCTTATCCGATAGAAGTGATATCTTCTAAAACGAGAGACCCCTTTTATACACTATTTTTTTCAGATTCTATACTTAATGACTCATGTTCCGATTGTAAGTTAAGAAGCACACTTGAATATACAGACATAAGATTAGGTGATTTTTGGGGCGACAGATATGTAAAGAATAGTAAAGGTGTTTCAGCTGTAACAATTTGCAGTAAGGAGGGTTTTTTGGTTTATTCTTCTATTTTATCGGATATAGTATCCAATGAAGAGAATCTAAACGATTTTCTTAAATATCAAAGTTATGGTAAAATTTATCATATAAATACCTCAGTAAGAGAAAAATTACTTGAAGAACTCTCTGATAACTCACATACACTAAATGATGCTGTTAAAACATACTATCAATCGCTTGGTCTAAAAAAGAAGATAATTCTTGAATGTAAGAACGTTATGAAGATATTGCCTCCCGGTTTATTGTCTTCTATAAAGGGACTTTTTTATAAGATAAGATAGAGCAATTTCAACAATTATGAAATTTTCAGTATTAATGTCCTTATATAACAAGGAAAATCCGGAATATTTAAGACAAAGTCTGAACAGTATATATACTCAGAGTCTTAAGCCGGATGAGGTTATCCTTGTGGAGGATGGTCCGATTACTGCAGAACTTGATGCGGTCGTGAACGAGTATGCAGAGATGCATCCTGAGATGAAGATAATACCATTGCCTGTAAATGGCGGACTTGGTAATGCACTTAATGAGGGTCTGAAACATTGTAGTTATGATCTCATAGCACGAATGGACACAGATGACATTTCTAAAAAGGATAGGTTTCAAAAGCAGGTTTCTTTTATGGAAATGCATCCTGACATTGATTGTTGTTCCGCTAATATAGAAGAATTTATAGATGAAACGGACAATGTAGTAACATTAAAAAATGTTCCACAGGATCATAATGAAATTTTTAAATTCGGAAAATCTCGATGTCCAATTAATCATCCAGTTGTCATTTATCGAAAAACGGCTGTAGTGGAAAGTGGCGGTTATGGCCCTTTCCCTGAAGACTATTATTTATGGTGTAGAATGCTTATGAATGGTAAAAAATTTCATAATTTACAAGAAAGCTTACTATATTTCAGGTCTTCTAACGATGTTTTCAAGCGGAGGGGCGGAATTAAGTACAACAGAGCAATGCTGAATTTGCAAAAAGAAATGTATCGTATTAGTTATATATCCCTGTATGAGTTTCTGAGAAATGTTCTGATTAGATCGATGGTGGCATTAATACCTAATAATTTAAGATCGTTCTTTTACAAAAAATTCTTACGTTCAGCAGAATAAAGAGTGTAAATTGTTATGATAATTTCTAATTATTCTTTTCAATTTTAATTTAAAAGACGTTCATGGAGACTACCTCAAAGAAAAGACTTGTAGTATATGATGTTTTGAAGTTATTTGCCATTTTTTTAGTAATTTGGGGTCATTGTATTCAGCATCTTCAGAATTATCAATTTGATAGTAGAGAAAATTGGGTATTTCAGCTGATATATTCGTTTCATATGCCCCTATTTATGGCCATTTCCGGTTACTTCGGGGCTAATATTGGCTCAAAGGTCACACTAATAGAGCATTCAAAGAAAAAATTCAGACAATTAGTTCTTCCTGCGATAACGTTCGGCATCTTATTTTGCTTATCATGGGTTTATGTACTAGGATATAGTTCGCCCTTTATGAAATTTATCAAATGTTATTGGTTTGTAAAGAGTGCCTTTATTTGTAGTCTTCTCTATTATTTTGTGCCAAGAGTCAAAAATAGAATGACGGGAATCATAGTTTCTCTTATTATCAGCCAATTTATTCCGTACTATCAGGTAAGCCTAATGTATCCTGCTTTTTTATCAGGGGTATTGCTTTATCGCAATAGTGACATCTTAAATCGGAGAAGCTGGATGATTTTCGTATACAGTGCTGTTATTTATGGTATTTGTTTTAGTTTAGATAATGCTAAATTTACCGGTACGCCTCCGTTCGGTTGGCATAAGTTAATTCTTGATTCTCATGCTGTATCTACATGGCAACATTTGGGTATTCAAATTTATAAAATTATTATGGGAATTTCCGGAGCGATTGCTACGATTTCTCTTTTTATAAGTTTAGGTCGAATTTTTCCACATTCCAAATTCGGTGATATGATAGCGGGATGGGGAGCATTGACTCTTGGTATATACCTGATTCAGGCAATTCTCTTGGAACATTTTATGATGAAATACATAGATTTTTCAGAAATGAATTTTTACACATTTAATTTTATCATTTGTCCCATATTGTCAATCATAGTACTTGTAATTTGTGTTGGAATCATAAAATTGATGCGGAAATCTCGATACTTACGACTTTATTTACTTGGAGAGAAAAAATAAGTACATGTTGTTTTGCAAAAAATCTTTATTATGTATATATTTGTGGGTAGTAATATTTTAATTTGATTTGAATATGAGGAGATTATACTTTTTGGTGGTTGGGTTGGTGATTTCGGTTTCGGCTTTTGCGGCTGATTTTGAATATTATTGGGAGGGGAATACTTTGACGTATACTATCCTTAGCGAAGAGGAGAAGACTTGTATCACTAAGGCTGGTGAAGAATATGGTCTTGCGGGTAATTCGGTAACGGGCTCGGTTACGCTTCCGGAACATCCCGTATATATGGATGAGGAATATACCTTAGTGGGTATTGGGGATTATTCTTTCCATTCCACTTCTCTTCAATCTATCAACATTCCTTCTACTGTAACTGCTATCGGTATAAGTGCGTTTGAGAATTGTACGGATTTGAAGAGTGTCTCTTTGCCGGCATCGTTGGAGACAATTGGCGAGAGGGCTTTTTATTATTGCAATTCGATAACGGCGTATGCTATACCTGCAGAGAATAGTAATTTTTCAACGTTTGGTGGTGTGCTCTTTGATAAGGAGGCCACAACGCTTGTCAAGTATCCGGCCGGTAAAACGGGGGAGTATAAGATACCTGAGGGGGTAAGCTGTATCGGTAATGCTGCTTTCCAGAATTGCTCGGGTGTGACAGCGATAGATATTCCTGAGTCGGTTATCACAATTGATGATTATGCATTTGATTGCTGTTGGGGACTGACAGAGGTGGTTTTGCCTTCATCGCTTGAATCAATAGGTAGGGAGGCTTTTGACAGATGTCATAATATTGAGAGGATAAACCTTCCCAATTCTCTCACTTACGTGGGGAAATATGCTTTTTCGGACTGCCGTTCGATAAGGGAGATTGCGCTTCCGACATCTCTTGATGGTATTGCAGACCGTATGTTTGCCGGATGTAGTGGTCTTGAGTCTATTATGATACCGGGGAATATTGTTTCTATTGGTGAGGGATCGCTGTATGGATGCTCTAAGCTTACTGCCATTGAGATGCCGGAAACGGTAATATCAATCGGTGAATATGCTTTCGCTTATTGCACCGGGCTTTGCTCGATTACTATTCCTGAGAATATCAAGGAGATTGCAGGAGGTGCATTCTTAGGTTGTAATGCTTTGACGTCGGTATATTATCTTGCTGAAAATCCTGTGGCTCTTTATGTGGATGCTTATACTAATCCGTTTACGTCGCAGATTTATGAGAATGCTGTGCTTTATGTGGCTGACGGGGCTTTGGAGAAGATAAAGAGCCTTGAGCCGTGGAATCGATTTGCTTCGATTAAGGCTGTATCTACTGTGGGGGTAGTGGGGGTTTATGAGGATTTGGATTTGGAGGTTTATGATTTGTGGGGACGGTTTGTTAAGAGGGGGATTGATGGGCTTGGAGCCGGGATTTATGTTATAATTCGGAATGGTTGTGGGGTTAAGGTTAGAGTTATGAGTTATGAGTTATGAGTGATGAGGTGTTATCTGGGCATCTGGTCATCAGGTCAAAGTGACATCGGGGACTGAGGGGGATTGAAACATGCCGAAGGCATGTCCGTACGTTGCTCTGTGGGGCTTCATCTTGCGACACACTTGCTTCGTCCGGGTGTAGTCCCTCCGGGACATGGGCGCTCTTGGGGGATTATCCGGGCACTTTGTGCCCGGTTAATGAGATTTGGCCACTCCGTGGCAATTTTCGGGGGTGGATTTTTTTTGGTGGGGCTTGGTGATATGGGGGATTTGTGTTAATTTTGTGGGTGTTTAGGGAGTGGGCTTTTTTTTGTAATTACTTAACATCTTGTGATGAAATATTCTTTTAAGTTTACTTTGGTTATCGCTTCTCTGCTTGTGGCGGGCTGTCTTACTGCTCTTGCCATGACGGATGATGAGGTGATAAGTTATATTCGTGCTCAGTCGGCGGCGGGTAAGTCGAACGAGGAGATCGGTAAGGAACTGATGGCTCAGGGTGTGTCTCAGGGTCAGATAGTCCGCATTCGTTCGAAGTATCAGAGCGAGGGCTCGATTACTACGGGCACGGTGGTGGAGAGCCAGACGGCGGCGATTACGGATGATGGCCGGAATGCGGCTCCGGAGACTGCCTACCAGCGGTCGGGCCGTGTCGTGGATGTTTTCGCTCCGGATGCGGGTGAGGCTGCACGGACGGTGTATGGCCACGATCTCTTCAACTCTCGCGGTCTTACTTTTGACCCGAACAAGAACATGGCTACTCCGCGCGACTATCGTCTCGGTCCCGGCGATGAGGTAATCATCGACATGTGGGGCGCGGCAGAGGAGCATATCCGCGAGAAAATCTCTCCGGAGGGCAGCATCATGATCTCGCGCCTCGGGCCTGTGCATCTCAACGGCAAGACGATAGATGAGGCCAACAGCTATATCAAGGGTCTCTTCGCACGCAAGTATGCCGGACTGGAGAGCGAGCAGACGGACATCAGCGTAAACTTGGGTGATCTTCGCTCGATACAGATTGACATCATGGGTGAGGTAGACACTCCGGGAACATTCCGCATGTCGCCTTTCTCGACGGTATTTCACGCGCTGTATAATGCGGGTGGTATAAATACGATCGGTTCGATGCGTAATATCAGCGTATTGCGCAACGGCAAGCGGATATCCAACGTGGATATCTACGATTACCTCTTCAAGGGTAAGCAGACGGGCAACAT
Source organism: uncultured Sangeribacter sp. (assembly GCA_964595885.1). Lineage (GTDB taxonomy): Bacteria > Bacteroidota > Bacteroidia > Bacteroidales > Muribaculaceae > Lepagella. Next base: position 4,789 of record CAZQSD010000045.1, on the reverse strand, counting down.
CCGCCTGCAGGAGGGCGACGTAATAATCGTGCCTCCATACGACCAGATAGTGAATATATCGGGCAACGTGAAGAGACCGATGTATTACGAGATAAAGCCCGGCGAGACGGTGGCTACTCTGCTTGAGTATGCGGGCGGTTTTGCGGGCGATGCTTATTCGGGCATGGTGCGCCTGTCGCGTCAGAACGGTGAGGACAACGACCTCTACAATATCGAGAAGGGTGAATTTGCTTCCTATCGTCTGCAAGACGGCGACGTAGTAACTGTAGGCAACGTGCTTGACAGATATACCAACCGCGTAGAGCTGAAGGGTTCGGTAAACCGTCCCGGCCTGTATGCGATCGGCAACCGGGCCAACACGGTACGTGAACTTATCACTCTTGCTGACGGGCTGACGGATGATGCGTATAAGGGGAGAGCGATGATATATCGTCAGGGTCCGGACATGTCGCTGGAGCTGATACCCTTTGACCTTGCCGGCGTTATGGCGGGAGTGTCGGAGGACATCGTGCTTCAGAAGAATGACGTGATTGAGATCTCGAGCCTGCAGGTGCTTGAGGAGAAGGGGGACTTCACAATCCGCGGTATGGTTGCCTCTCCGGGTGACTATTCTTATATGACGAACACTACTGTGCAGGACCTGATACTTCGCGCCGGCGGTCTTCTGGAGGGTGCTTCTACCGTAAGAGTGGATATCGCCCGCCGTATCAATGATCCGACGGACGTGGCTCAGACTAACAGAATCGCTGATATCTTCACGGTATCGATTACGGGCGGACTGGATGCGCCTCGCGACAGAAGCAGCGAGTTCTTGCTTCAGCCTTACGATGTGGTGACTGTGAGACGCGCTCCGAACTATGCGTCGCAGCAACCTGTGACTATTCAGGGTCAGGTGGTGTTCCCGGGCACATATACGCTTGACAAGCGCGTGGTGAGAATGTCGGAGCTTGTGGAGAAGGCCGGCGGTCTTGTGGATGTGGCATACGTAAAGGGTGCTTATCTTAAGCGACAGATGACCGACAATGAATATCGCGAAAGACAGAACATTATACGCCTGACGGCCTTCAATCAGGTGGGTGAGGACTCGATTTCGAGCGCGAAACTGAATATTGACCGTACATATAATGTGGGTATCAACCTTCCGGCGGCGTTGGCTAATCCGGGCGGTACGCAAGACTTAGTGCTTCAGCCGGGTGATGAGCTTTTCATACCGGAGGAGCAGAGCACGGTGAAGATTTCGGGTGATGTGATGTTTCCGAATACGATAGTGTATGAGGAGGGTAAGAGGGTGTCTTACTATATCAACCAGGCGGGTGGATATGGTGAGAGCGCCAAGAAGAAAAAATGCTTTATCGTGTATATGAACGGCCAGGTGGAGAAGATCGGCAGGAAGACGGTGGTGGAGCCGGGTGCTCATATCATCGTGCCTTCGAAGGCTCCGAAGAATTATAATGCATGGGAGCGGATACTGCCTGTTATCTCGGGTCTTGGCTCTGTGGCTACTATGGCTGCTGCTGTGGCTACTTTGTTCAGGCGATAAGGGGGAATTTGAGCTGAAGCTCTCACACTGCGCCAAACTTTTTTTGGAATAGATAAAATAAAGATATGGAGGAGAAAGATAGCCGGGTATTGATCCGGGAAGAGGTGGAGATTGAAGAAGGGGGCTGTAATGGCTTTTCCGGGGGTGATGGGGGACAGGAGAAGGAGATTGACCTGATCGGGATTGCCGTGCAACTCTGGAAGGAGCGGAAGCGGATTCTGATATGGTGTGGCGTTGCTGCCGTGATTGGTCTTGTAGTGGCTTTCAGTATTCCCCGGGAGTATTCTTCGGGGGTGAAGTTGGCTCCTGAACTTGGCGAGAATTCGGTCAGCAATCAGCTTGGCGGTCTTGCGGCTATGGCGGGTATCAACTTTGCTGCCGAGACGGGGGATGCCATGTCACCGATGCTTTATCCCGACATAATCAACTCCGTGCCTTTTCAGTTGTCGTTGCTTGATATACCGGTGGTGAAGAAGGACTCGGACAAGAAGATTACGCTTCAGGAATTTATTGAGAATGACACTAAGTCGCCGTGGTGGGGAGTGATAATGGGCGCACCGAGGGCTGCGATAGATTGGATGCGTTCTTTGGGTAAGGATGATGAGGAGGAAGAGACCGTGACATCTGACGGTGAGGATGGACCGATTGTCATCACTAAGGAGCAGGACGGATATATCTCATTTTTAGAGGGGGCGATACTGACGGATGTGGATCAGAAGACATTTGTGATATCGATAAATGTGACGATGCAGGATCCGATGGTAGCGGCTACAGTGGCTGACACCGTGTCGCGCAGGCTTCAGGAGTATATCATCAATTACCGTACTCAGAAGGCGCGTCAGGACCTGGCTTATCTTCAGAAACTGAATGATGAGGCTAAGGAGAAGTATTATAAGGCTCAGCAGCGGTTTGCGGATTATCTTGACACTAACCAGGGTCTGGTGATGTATTCTGCCCGGACTACCCGTGACCGCTTGGAGAATGAGGCTACTTTGGCTTTCAATATCTTCAATCAGACTTCGCAGAAATTAGAGCTGGCCAAGGCTAAGGTGCAGGAGCAGACTCCGGTGTATGCTACTCTGGAGCCGCCTACGGTGCCTCTGATACCTTCGAAGCCTCGGAAGGTATTGATACTTGCGGCGTTTATATTCTTGGGCGGGGTATTGGCTTGCTCCTGGATATTGTTTGGTAGGCCGATTGTGGAACGCTTTCGCTTAGGTAATAAGTCATAGTGATTAGTGATGAAGGGGGCGGGTTAGGTCAGAAGTCATAGTGATGAGTTATGAGGTGTCATCTGGGCATCGGGTCAAAGTGACATCGGGGACGGAGGGGCTGACATGCCGGAGGCATGTCCCTACGTTGCTCAGATGAGGCTTCTTAGGGGTGAAGCCCCTCCGGGGCTTGGATTCCGGATGTGGGGAGTCCGGGCACTACGTACCCGGTTAATGAGATTTAGCCACTCTGTGGCATTTTGGAAGAATGATAGATGAATAGGAGTATTTGGAAGATATTATTTGTGATGGGGATAGCCGGCTGTTGGATGCCGGCTATCGCTCAATCTGACTTCGGGGCTTTGTTAGATGGGATTTCGGCTTATATGGGGGCGTCGGGTGGGGCTTCTTCGGGGGGCTTCACCTACGACAAACCTGCTTCGCGGGGGAAGGCTTCTTCGGGGGGGAGTGTGATGGGGACTCTGGATTATCTCTGGGGTGTGTATGAGGCGCCGATACCGGACGTGTCGGATTGGGATGATTGGGGTGAGCGGGGTGATATCCGAAAAGGGAATGACAGGAATACTACGAGAATATATACCGGGCCGATACCGCCGATCGGGAGGACGGTGGCGCCTTGTGTGGGGCGGATTACTTCGCGGTTTGGTTACAGGCCGCAGTTCGGGAGGATGCATCTCGGGACGGATATTGCGGTGAATCCGGGGGATACGATACGGGCGGCTGTGGATGGCATTGTGACTCGTGTGGCTAATGATCCTCGCGGGTACGGGCTGTTTATATGTCTGCAACATGGGAATGGTCTTCAGACCCGGTATGGGCATCTGAGCGGATTTCTTGTATCACAGGGGATGCGGGTGTCTGCCGGGGATGCGATTGGTCTTGGGGGGAATACGGGAAATTCTACGGGCCCGCATCTGCATTTTGAGACCCGGATCAACGGGCAGCCTGTGGACTTGGCCTATATGTTTAATCTTGCGGGGGATATGGCCGGGGCTGGTAATTCTTCGGGGAGCCGGGGGGCGTCTTCGGTGACTGCTGCTCAGCCGGAGCGGTCGACTTATGTGGTGAGATATGGGGATACTATTGCTTCTGTGGCGGCTAAGTTTGGGATACCGGTGCTTAAGCTTTGTAATCTTAATATGCTTTCCATGACGGATGCCCTGGAGGTGGGGAGGATGATTAAGCTGCGGTAGCAGCTTTTGGTCAGAGGGCAGAGTGATTACGTGTCATAAGGTCAAAATGTCAGAATGTCAAAATGACATGGGGAGGGGATTGGAACCCGGCACTTTCGTTGGCCGGGCACAATGGGATTTGGCTCTTTGGGCTTTTTAATTTTAATATTTTTTTGTTATGGCTGAAGTGTCTTTGCGGGGTGATCTGATGCCCGCTTCTCCTATACGTAGATTGGTGCCGTTGGCTAATGCGGCTGTGGCCCGTGGTCTTAAGGTGTATCGTCTCAATATCGGTCAGCCGGACCTGCCTACTCCCGAGGAGGCTTTTGTGGCCTTGAGGGGTGTGGACCGGACTGTGTTGGAGTATTCTCCGTCGGAGGGATTGCTGTCTCTACGGCAGAAGCTCTGCGAGTATTATCACCGGTTTAACATTGATGTGAATGTGGAGGATGTTATCGTGACGTGCGGCGGCTCTGAGGCTGTGCTCTTTGCCTTTATGGCGTGTCTGGATCCGGGCTATGAGATCATTGTGCCGGAGCCGGCGTATGCCAACTATATGGCGTTTGCAATCTCTGCGGGGGCTAAGATCGTGACTATACCGTCGAAGATAGAGACGGGGTTTGCGTTGCCTCCGGTGGAGGAGTTTGAGCGTCTTATCACTGAGCGGACGAAGGGTATTCTGATATGCAATCCGAATAATCCTACGGGCTATCTATATTCGATGAAGGAGATGCTTCAGATCAGGGACCTGGTGAAGAAGCATGATCTGTTTCTCTTCTCGGATGAGGTGTACAGGGAGTTTTGCTATACGGGGGCGCCGTATATCTCGGCGTTTCATCTGCCGG
>CAZQSD010000044.1:14656-20771 GCA_964595885.1 uncultured Sangeribacter sp. | reverse complement strand
ATTCAGTTGATAATGATGTAGTTATAGTTTATTATTTTTTATGTAAATTATATATTTGCGTACTAACCTATAAGAAAAGTATCGCTAAATGCTTAATACCCTATCTATAAATTTATCATATCGCTAGTTTTAATTAATAAGGATTATAAATTTTATGACGATAATGTTGCCATATAAGTAAAGATTAACTAATTTTGTAATATGAAAATTAAAATTAGTTTTATATTACTTATATTATCTTACTGGGGTCTGTGGATATCGATATATGGATCAAATCAAGAAATGCACTATCGTCTTAAAGCTGCCGATTTGTCGCTCTCCAATGATGAACGGTTGTTATATATTGACTCAATAATTAATGAGTCACCAGCTGCTGGCGATTCATTATTGTTAGTGGCAGCTGAATTGGCATTGTCATCCTGTAAGTATGACAAAGCGGTTAAAAATATGGAAACTCTGATTAGTAAATATCAATCGAATAAATCCCTTCTTTCAATTGACAAGTATTGTCTTGCTCTATATACCCTTGCTAATGCTTATTTTAAAAACACACAGTATGCTGAGGGGATAGAGACAGCACTACGTTTACTGCATTTCAGTAAGCCGGAGTCGTTGGTATATCATGATATAAATTGCTTAACTCTTCTTATAGAATACTGCACCACCTCAAAATCAGATTCTAGTCTTGTAAATATCAATACATTGCAAACGTATATAAAAAGAGCGGAAGACTTATTAAAACATTCTGAGGATCTTAATATGTCGCCAAAGACATTGGATGATATGCGGAAGGCTATTTTATTCTCTAAAATGTTGTTGGCAATGAATGACAAAGAATTTGAAGTTGCATTGAAATGGGGAGCCACAGTGCTTCATTACCCAATCACTCCTGTTGAAAAGATTGCTTTAGAAGGAAATCTTGCTCTGATGTATTTTGAAATGGGTAATTATCCAATGGCTGAAGAACATTACCGAAAGGTCCTGTCAGAGCAGGGATGGCATCCTAATCATGCTAATATACTTGGTAATTATATGTATCTTCTTACAGAACGGGGGGAGGCTGAGAAAGCCTTGGATTTGTGGAAGTCTCATCCTGAAATCGTTGAGTTGGTAAAAAAAACTTCAACTTATGCTTATATCCTGAATCGGCTCAGTTATGCGTTGCTCGCCAGTGACAATATAGAAGATTCTTATAGAGCATATCTCCGGAGTGCAACTATGAATGATTCTATAAATAATATAATTCAGGAATCTTTTTCTAACAAACTTATTGACACAATTGAACAGAATTACTCTTCTGAAGAAATTATCAAGAAGAATAAATTTACTCTCAAAATCATAATTATAATTACAATTGCCCTCTTAATAATTATTACTGTTTTAATAATCAAGATTGTAATTCTGCATAGAAAAAATACTATAAGACTTGTAAAAGATGATAGTAAGTCAGAGAGAGCAGACTCTCAAATCACGCATATCCTTAAGTTAGGGTGTCTTAATGAGGTGCTTACTGATGTAAAAAATACCCTTGATAATTCTGCTGATAGCGACCATGATAAAATTCTGCAAATCCAAAATTTACTCAAGGAAATTTCAATGGTTAATGATACCTGGGATATTTTTTCTTCTCAATTTGAAAAAATTCATCCTTCATTTTTTAAGATATTGAAAAACCAACATCCAGAGATAACTAAAGGTGAAATGAAGATGTGTGCATACATAATGCTTAATATGTCTAATAAAGAGATTGCAATTTTAACTCGTAGAAGTATACGTGGGGTTGAGACTATGCGTTATCGTATATCAAAGAAATTGCCTCTTATGCCAGAAGATACTCTTATGACATATTTAGTAAGACTATCAGAAGCAAAGAGTTAATAACTATAGAGCACTTTTCTATTTTTCTTAAGTATATTAGTCTCTACGAGAAAATTGAGATAGCTGTCAGTATAGCCTATATTGTTGGCATTATAGTCAAATACGAGACTGTCGTCAAATGATATGGAGCCGGATTGTTCCGTACTGAATTAAGGAGTTGGTCGGGTGTTTCGGAGTGTGTGCGTAGGCTTTGCATCCCTGTGGGATGTGTCTGCATGTCGTTCCCTGTGCCATAAACCGGACGGGTTGGGGGAGTGGCAAACGACAAACCTGTCAACAGGCTGCCTGCTAAGGTAAACAATAGTTTTTTCATAAAAAATTGTTAGAAATAATGAATTAGGTTAATACAATCAGAATAAGTCTCTAAGAAAAACTTTCCCGCTTCTCTTATGAAGAGATATGGATAATTTTGAAACACTAAATATAAAATAGCTAACCTAACTAATCCACCATAAAGGGATTAGTTAGGTTAGCTATTTTATATTAGGAGTGCTTTATTTTACTACTGTCTTAACAGTGGTTTTACCATCGGTGAGTAGATATATTCCGGCAGGAAAAGGATATGAACCCGAACAAGTCAATATTGCTTTTTCAACGCCGTCTATTCCAATAACACATATTGGATTAACTTCGCCGTCAAGCGTAATCATTCCTTCACCTCCATGAACTTTCCATGAATTGAAATCGACAGTTTCCACACTGCTATCATTAGTTAATGGCACTATACATGAATCTAACACCATACAGTCATTACAATCCATATCATTGTAGTTAGATAGGAAAACCACTACCCGCATATTTTCAGCCATGAAGTTGTCAGGCAAGGTGTAAGTCCATTCCCCTCTAAATGACTTATTATCCCAATAGACAGGATCTCCCCAGATTTCAGTGAGCGCTTTACGGAAGACATTATTATGAACATAGTCACTCACAGCACTTCCGGGAAGCGTTTGAAATCCAGTTATATTATCTTCTATAAGGTATATGTTGACGGTAGTGTTGCGAGTGGAAAGATCCACAAGGCTTCCTCCTGTCACTTTGACTACTAATTCTCGTGATTTCTCATCATATTGGCTTGTGGCTTCAACTTTTGCAAGCGAGGGCTGGGAGGAGGCTTTCAGAATCATATCCCTGATTTCTTCACTTTGACCTACACTGCTTACGGGTCCTTCAGACAAATATGAACCCGATGATAGGTTTGTACGGTCAAACATGAGTGCCGGGGCAAATGTTTGCGGACTGCCGTAGAACCATGTTAAGGCGCGATCATCGTCTGTGGTCATATCATCTTCATAATAACCGGAATGGTGAGTCACCCAGATTATGTTGTCAAACTCTGCAACTGCTTCCTCGATGCGGTCGTGCCCAGCAGGGCATTGGGCACAATAGGCAGTAGAGAATTGTTCGAGGAGCACATTGCGATTTGCGTGAGATGAACTGTAGCAAATGAAAGAACCGCTCCATGTGTTGTCGTCCGGGTTAACGTCGCTGTGACCTCCAGGATTTGACAGAGTAATGGTAAGTGTATTGGGACCAACCACAAACCTATCTACCGTAAAAGAGAAACCATACATGTTTCCTGTGTTCATTTCCCAGCATTGCGGAGTCTCTGTTTTCGGAGGATTTGATCCAACGCGGTAGGATAACATATATGAATCAATGGTCTTTGATCCATAATTGCGTACGTTTCCCGTGACTGTCATGGTTGAGCCTGCACTGACATAGGGATCAAATTTCACATTCTCAATAGCGATATCATAAGTGGGAAGATTATCCCCTTGGATAGTAAGTGCCATCAGTAGGTTCCCGAATCTTGTGTCGGCCAGGTGTTTCCAGTTTATACGTCCCTCTTCATCTTCAAACCCGACAATATCACCTCTAGGGTCAGCTATTGAGCCGCTGCGGTCAGATTCTCCCTTTATTGGCGAATAATCCCAATCTGCATGACATGTCCAGCCTATGTAAAGATCCTTCCCTGTCTCAATTAGATGAGGCGTTTCGAGTTGGTAGCTCATTGCCATCCTGTCTTCAACCAATTCTATTGGCTGAGAGTAGAAAGGCTCATCGTTGAGATCATATGATAACCAGAGCTCACCGTGGGTGTCGGAAAGAGTGCCAATGCCTATGGAGACTTCTGTTATGTAGTTTCCGGCGAAACTCTTGGTCTTTACAGCTGGAAGAATAATACAGCTGCGATAAGTGGTGTTTAGTCCGACGCCCAGATTGGAGTTGTCAAGAGGATTATTGCAATATGAATATTGCATAGTGGGCATATCGGAAGGCAAAGATGTGATGCCGGCAGACATCGTTGTCATGCCGACACACATTGCTATGGTGGTTAAAATTGATTTCTTACTCATATCAGATCACGACTTTAAATATTTCTTTACCAATCTTAATCACGTAGCATCCCTTTGGTAATGAAAGACGCAGACTGTTGTCGGCACATGCTTTCTTTACAAGGCTGCCATTCAGATTATAGATTTCAACTAAGTCTTCAGCGGCGCTTATCACGAGTTCACCGTTTTCTACGAAACATAGTGCTGCCTCATTGAAGATGCTCGTAATTCCTGATGTCTCATTAAATGAGTAGTTGATGTCAGTGCCTGCATAAGCATAAGTTACAAGGAAATATATCGGACCTGCTTCTGTTACGTGATATTTAAGCTCACTCGTCTGGTTGGCTGTGGTCTCCGATACGGCTACAGGTGAGTTGAAATCATTAGGTAAGTAAAGTTCCATGTCAAAACTCCAGTCGGTTGAAGCGAGTTTAATATCGCCTTCACCCGGCACGTCAGCCACATACCATCTGTAGCCATACCAAGCGCTAATCTCAGGCATAATGTTTGATCCTTCAATCATTTTCTCAGGATCTTCCATATCTATGGTCAAGGTTTTTCCGTCGAGTCCCGATACACTCTTCACAAGAATTAGGTAGGTCTCACCCGGACGCACGGTGAGGCTGCCCGCATATTCATCAGTGGTGTAATCATAAAGATAATTAACCTCTTCAGACCCAACAAGGTAAGCCTCAAGAGAACTTGATTTCCAGGTGTCGCCTACATAATCACTTTCATAAACTATGTCGGAGCTTATTTTCAGATAACCGCATGAAGGAACCTCATATTTATACCACATATATTCCACATCGGAAGGAAGGTTGATGACTCCTCCTTCTGTCTCGACCGCAGATTCACGACCTTCTCCAGGAAGCATGGGTTCTGTGGCAAGAGTGAAGGTGGTAGGCTCAGAGACATAGGAGAACTCTAAAATGTATGACTCGTCTGCCTTGACCTCATATTTTACGCCACCGTCAAAAGTAATACCATTGAAACTATTAGTATAGTAAGGTTCCATTCCATTGGAGGGATAGACCATGTAGTAAAAAGTCATGTAGGAAGTTTCCGGCTTTTCAATAAGAAGCCAGCCCGTGGTTTCCGGTGTAAACTTATAGAAATGCCTGTCGCATGCCGGGAGTGAGTTTTCTCCTAAATATGCCTCTTCAGGGAATTCAAATACGTCACCCTCTTTGAATGGGATTTCCTTTAATTCAAATTCGGTTGCTTCAGCAATGTCATTGAAGATAATGTATAGTCCTTCTTCCCTGACATCGGCTATTCTTACTTTCACCCACCCATCTTCTTCATATTGCTCTAACTGCATGAGCCACATGCCGCTGCGAGTGCATACATCAAACTTGACATTCGGGTCAGCAACTTTTATGCCGAGAAATTCCCTCATGGAAGGATAGAATATATAGTATTTCTCCGGACCGACTGCCAATGTATTGACTCCTTCTTTTGCCTCAATTGCAGACTCAATATCATCACCCACTTCTTTTTCAGCATAACCTACACGGAAAGATATGTTGTTGATTCCTTCGTCAAGATTCCATTGGAGCAGACAGATGGAATTGTCATCAACTTTGACGCGTGCGTAGCCATTTACCATGTGGGCAGCATTAGAACTGCTTGTGAGTATGGCAGAAGTTTCAGCCGACAAGAACTGACTTGAGGCTTGCACGTATACATAGTTGCCCTTCAGATCTTCTGGGACCGGAATGCTATAGTAATAGGTGCCATTATATTTGGGGGTAGTGTAGTCACCTTCTCCCGGAAGAATGATAGGATTCTCTTCTGTGTCGCCCGGTTGTGCCGGTTCAACAATTATGGTAAACGCATCTTCCACGGGAGTAGCACCCTTGTTGATACCTATATAGTATGTGTGTCCTGACAGA
>CAZQSD010000044.1:0-14556 GCA_964595885.1 uncultured Sangeribacter sp. | reverse complement strand
ATATAGTATGTGTGTCCTGACAGAACTTTCTGGCGCAATCCTATAATGCCGTTTGCACTCTGGAGAGGAAAGCTACAGCTGATGTCGTCATAGATTCTTGAATAGCCATATTCCCCAATCGTGGCGTCAGATTCTATAAGGGCGTAGCCTGATTCTTCAGGAGTGAATTTCCACCACCATATCCCTTCCTCTTGGGGAAGATTATTAGTGCCTTGTGCTTCAATTGCTGTTTCAGGCATTGTCCCTTCGTCGCCAAGGGTAACGAGTGTGAGATCGCCTATGAATGAAGACATAGGGATAACCTCAATCATATACTCGCCTGGTTGATTTGCCGGAAGTTTATAGGTGGAAATATATGAGTTGTCAACGTTTGCCTGTAAGATGGTGAATCCACCCTCAGTGCCTTGGCGGAAGCCTAAAGTGGAAGTGCCAGGGTGACGGAACTGATAGACGCCTCCTTCATCTACGCTAAGTGAAAGATAGGTGGGAGAGGTGATGAAAGTTTCTGCATTGAAATACCAAGGCACATAAAACTCTCCAATAGAAATAGGAATTGCATCTTCCTGAGTCATGCCTCCGTCAACATTCACTCCGTCTTTTATCGTCACATTAAATTCCAGAGTGGAGTCTGATGGATAGACGGTCAGGGTGATTGTAGTGGAAGGTGCCACTGCAAATATCTGCTCATCCGGAGTGAAGCTGGAAGCGGCATAGATGAATGAGTCGCCACATTGTGCATTGACACTGCTTATTGACTCTCCAAGCAATGAGACGAGCTGTCCTTCCTCTGTTGAATTGGTGTAAGTGTAGACCACTGATGACACCCAGGGTTCGAAATCGGGTACATCATACTGGTTGTTGCCCGCAATAAGAGGCAGAGGGGATTCTGCACTTTGTCCGAAGACTGATACTGCGCTGCATAGTCCCATACAAATTAAAAATGTAGATTTTAGCATACAGTTAGGTTGTTTGATATATTTTAATTAAAGATTGAAGATACGAACTAATATTAGATGTCAAGACAGACATTTATAGAATGCAAAGTTAGTATTTTTATACTATATTTTTATCATTTCCCTTCAGTTTTCTACGAGAAAATTGAGATAGCTGTCGGTATGGCCTAGATTCTTGACATCATTGTCAAAGTTCTCACGGTTAACTGCACGGTTGCGCATGCGGTTGCGGTAGGCATAGACTGTGTTGACGGAATATTGTAGTATCTGAGCTATGCGTCCCCCCTGATCAACACCAAGTCGGATAAATGCATAGATGCGGAGTTCCGGTGTGAGACTTTCTCCTGGTTTGAGGATTATTTGCTTGTCAGGTTGTAGGAGTGTATTTATACTTTCTACAAAGTCAGGGAAGATGTCAAGTATTGCCTTGTCAATCAGACTATAAAATTCCTCATTATCTCCTTCTGAGAAATGACCCGAACTCACGAGCCTTTGAAGTTCTCCGGTCTGTCCGGCGGCAAGTTTTCTGGTTACAAGCTTAGTTAATTGCTCAAGCCGCATGGCGTAATTGGAACACATTCCTATAAAGTTACCCACATATGCTTCCAGAATCTTTGATGAGCGGTCAAGCCTCTTTTCATTGGCTTTGTTACGGCGCATGGTCCTGATAAGCCAGCCTGATAGTCCTGCTGATATTATGAACAGAATGACAGCTACAATGAGATAGCCGATGATAAGATTCCTGGAATCATTAATTTTTTTCCTGTAAGCCTGATCAATCATTGGCATGAGAGGCACAATGGTGATAGTCCGCATTCTGACGTTGCCTTCGTTTGCCTCTTTTAGGGCAAAATTAATAAAATTAAAAGCGTTGTCGATGTCTCCATGCAGATAGAGCCAGTTGGCGAGAGTGGGGAGGGCTACTCCTTCCCTTACACCTGCCAGGATATCACTCTCAGAAGACAAGGCAAGATATTCGGTATATTTTTTGAAATCACCTTTTTGCTTGAAAACTTCAGCAAGTTGGAAAGCGGCCATGCCATATATATTGTCTTCCTTTGGAGTGATGTCGAGTAATGCCTGAAGAGTGCGTCCTGCCTCATCCCAGCGGCCTTCTTTTACAAGACGTTCTGAATGTATGAACTTATAGAATTTGTCTGACTTAGGCAAATGCATCAGAAGACTGTCATCACACTCAAGATACTTCCTTTGAAACATGTCGGCATTCGGGCCTTGATGGTTTACATATGCCAGCATGTAAGAATAAAAGATACGTTGGGATTTCCATAATTCAATTTTTGAATCGAGCGAGATGGCAACTGACTCAAGTGAGTCAAGAATATGGATCGCAGGTGAAAACATACCTGATGTACTGAGGGCATTGGCATATGTAAGCTTTCCCTTTATCCTGAGATGGTCTGAAAGATGATCAGGGATTGTCAATTCAGCTTCCCGGGCATAATATATGGCCGAGTCTGCGTTTATCTGGCGGTAGCGGGAGGAAATGTCAAGGAGAATCTCCCATCGGGCAGCTCCTTGTTGACTGGCTGCGGCTGTCTTCAGGGAGTCGATTTCACGTTCTCTGACTGTTGTGAACGAAGGAGCTTCTTTTATGGTGGAGTTCAGACTCTTTATTCCGGACGTAGCGATAAATCCTGAATCAACGTCTGATGCCGGGCCGGAACAGGAGCACAGTCCTGCCGTAAGTGTGAGAATTATGTAGAGAAAGAAACGGTCCATAATGTGTAAAAAGGTCCGAAAACTCTGCCGGACTGAAAGATGATGCAAAATTAAGGAAATTTTTGTAATTTTGCTGTCCGAAAAATCGGGAAATGAAAATAGTATGAACCGGAAATATAATGTTTTCACGCTTGGCAACGGTCTCAGGGTGGTCAATTGGCACCGTGAAGGTTTGGTGAGCTATATAGGTTTTGTGGTCAACGCAGGCAGTCGGGATGAAGATGACGCGCATTTTGGGCTGGCTCATTTTGTGGAGCACACCATTTTCAAAGGCACAGACAAGCGGCGTGGATGGCAGATCTCAAGCCGGATGGAGGTAGTTGGCGGCGAACTCAATGCCTATACATCCAAAGAGGAAACTATGGTCTATACGAATGCTCCTTCCGGATATGAAGAGAGGGCTATAGAACTTTTGGCTGATCTCGTGAGATCAAGCCGATTCCCGGCAGAGGAAATTGACCGTGAAAGGGAAGTGATAGCCGAAGAAATCAACAGTTACCTTGACAGCCCTTCTGATTCGGTGTATGATGAATTTGAAGAGTTGGCCTATGCCGGCTCTGGATTAGCTCATAATATCCTCGGCACTCCTGAAAGCATACGCCATCTTTCCGGAGCAGACTGTCGCAGTTTCCTTGACAGGTTTTATACTCCCACCAACATGGTGATGTATTGTGCGTCGTCAATTGCACCCGAAAAGATGATGCGTCTCGTGGAGCGTCATTTCAGTGACTTGCATTTTCCTCCGGCAACTCATAACCGTGAGATGCCTCCGATGGTGGAACAATTTGATAAAAGGGAAGACCGAGGAAATCATCAGGCAAACACCATTGTCGGTTCAAGGGTATTTGGCAGACGGGATCCTCGCCGGTATGCTCTTTTCCTGCTGAACAATTATCTCGGGGGGCCGTGCATGAATTCGCGCCTTAACAGGGAGTTGAGGGAAAAGAGGGGGTATGTCTATACCGTAGACAGTAATGTAAGCCTTATGAGCGACAGCGGGTTGCTGTTGATATATTTCGGTTCTGATCCGTCAACCGTAAGCAAATGCCGGCGGCTGATTGACAATGAGCTTAATTCTCTTGCCGATACTCTTATACCTACTCTGACATTTGAAAAAATGAAACGTCAGTACTGCGGCCAGCTCCTTGTAAGCTCCGATCATATAGAGAACCGTGCCATGTCGTTGGCTAAGAGTATATTATACTATGATAGAGTAAGTGACATCTCCACTATGGCAGCCAACATTATGGAGGTCACTCCGGAGCAAGTGAGGGAAGTGGCGGAGCTTCTTATAGAAGGATATAGCGGTACTCTCATATTGATTTAAGTTAAGTAGGGGGTAGGGATTTAAGTTAAGTAGGGGTTAGGGTATGTAGATATTGAGGATGGGAATTTACGAATTGAAGAATTATGACGATAGGAAATATTGACTTGGGGCACCGTCCGGTTATGCTTGCCCCAATGGAAGATGTCACGGATCCTTCTTTCCGGCTCATATGCCGTGAGCAGGGGGCGAGAATGGTGTATACCGAGTTTGTGTCTGCTGAGGCTCTTGTAAGAAATATTGCATCTACTACCCGTAAGCTGACAATTGATGATCGTGAGCGTCCGGTTGCAATCCAGATTTATGGTAGGGATCCGGAGGCGATGGTGGAGGCTGCCAAGATGGTGGAGGAGGCCCAGCCCGACATTATTGACATTAATTTCGGGTGTCCGGTAAAGAAGGTAGCCGGGAAAGGCGCCGGCGCCGGTATGCTTAGGGACATCCCGAAGATGCTTGCCATAACGGAAGCAGTTGTGAAGGGAGTAAATTTACCTGTTACTGTCAAGACCCGTCTTGGTTGGGACTTTGAGAATAAGATTATAACTGATCTGGGGCCGAGGCTTCAGGATTGCGGCATAGCAGCGCTTACGGTGCATGGACGCACCCGGTCACAGATGTATACAGGCGAGGCTGACTGGACTCTTATTGGTGAGCTTAAGAATGATCCGAGAATGGAAATCCCTGTTATCGGCAATGGCGACATAACCACTCCTGAGGCAGCCGCAAAAGCTTTTGATGATTATGGTGTTGATGGGGTGATGATAGGCCGAGGCGCGATAGGGGCTACCTGGATTTTTCATGATGTCATGCAATATCTTGCCACCGGCCAATGGACTCCTCTTCCCGATGAGATGAAATTTAGTTTGTTGAGGCGTCAGATCAGGGAGAGCATTGACAGGATTGACGAATATCGGGGCATCTTGCACATACGCCGCCATCTGGCTGCCACTCCTTTATTTAAAGGTCTGCCGGATTTCCGTCAGACAAGAATCAGGATGCTCAGGGCCGAGACCGCTGACGAATTAGAACATATTTTCAGAGAAATAGAGGAACGATATTTCTCTGAATAAAGACTTTTTGACTGTTGGAGAGTTTACTAAAACGGCTTCTTAGACGTTATTATTTACGGGGCGAACCACGCTCTGTATGTAATCAATAATACAACACACAACAATAGAATACAACACACAACAATAGCTATGAAGAAATATCTCTGCCTGCTATTATTTACTGTTTTGGTAGCCACCATGCAGGCGCAGGATGTGCAGAATTACAAAATGGAAGTCGGGCAGTTTGACAAAATCAAGGTGATGGACAACGTGAATGTGGTCTATCGCTGCTTGGCAGATTCAACCGGAATGGTGCAGTATCGAGGTGAAAAGGAGTTTGCCGATGCATTTATAATCACTCCTCGTCCTGACGGCACATTGAGAATTCAGGTGTCGACCGAGGATGTGGGTAATCCAGGCCTTCCTACTCTCTATGTTTATTCAGATTTCCTTGTGGGGGTGGAAAATTCTTCTGATTTCATATTGACGATTGAAAATCCCGCGCCGTGTGCTGAGTTTAAGGCTGTGCAGATAGGTAATGGAGCCGTAGAGGTGGAAAATGTGAAAACAAATAAGCTTGTCGCAACTCTGAATACGGGTAATGGAAGTGTGAATGTGTCCGGCAAGACTCAGACTGCAAATTTCAAGATGATCGGCACAGGCGTTATCTCTGCCGACAGGTTGTTGGCGAAAGATGTGCAGTGCACAATTGTAGGCAGTGGCTCGATAGGGTGTTATCCTGAGGTAAGCCTGTCGGTAAAGGGGATAGGTTCTACCAAAATTTATTATAAGGGGAATCCGCGCATAAAGAAATTGGGAGGAGGGAAGCTTTACCAGTTGCCTGAAGACAGACCAAATGACATTATAACATTTGATGACGAGGATGATGAGTTGCCGGAATTGTCAGATCCGGATGACGAGGATGAAGATGAATTGGAGGAGTTAGAAGATGTGACTGTTGTTGAGGCCGATGACTGAATATGACAGCTAAAGAAGAAGAAGCTCCATTAAAGCTGCGCACTGCCAGGACGTTGAAGTGGAACACGATTGACAGGTTGGCCTCACAGGTGCTCTATGGAGTGGTAGGAGTGGTGCTTGCAAATGTGCTCTCACAAGAGGATTTTGGTCTTGTGGGGGCGCTTGTTGTGTTTCAATCTTTTGCGATTATATTTTCCGACAGTGGGTTTGGGGCTGCATTATTACAGCAAAAGGATCCTACCGATGAGGATTATTCCACTGTGTTTTGGTTTAACCTGATCGTGAGTTGCAGTGTCTATTGGGTTTTGTGGTTTGCCGCTCCCTTGATTGCCGACATCTTTCAGGATGACAGGCGTTTGATTCCTCTTTCAAAAGTGATGTTTCTCACATTTGTTCTTAATGCGCTGGCCATAGTGCAGACTAACCGCTTAATGAAAAAAATGGACGTGAGGATGCTTGCTGTGTCTAACCTTATTGCCCAGATTTCAGGTGGTGGCGTGGGTATTGTGTTAGCCTTAGAGGGTTATGGTGCGTGGGCACTTGTGTGGCAATCGGTGATCATTGCCGGGGTAAAGACGGGAGTGCTGTGGCTTACCGGGCACTGGTGGCCTATGCTTTGCATGAAGAGAGAGTCGTTTGCAAGGATATGGAGGATAGGGTTTAGCGTGTTTTCTTCCTCAGCCCTCAACACTCTTTTCCTACATGTGTATTCTTTTATAATTGGTGCGTTTTATTCTATACGTGCATTGGGTGTATATAGCCAGGCCGATAAGTGGAGTAAAATGGGAACCGCCTCATTGTCACAGGTGCTCACTTCCTCTTTTGTGCCGTTGCTATCAAGAGTGCAGGATTCGCCGGTTGATTTCAAAAGATATGTGACAAAGATTAATCGTTTTACTGCCTTTATCCTTTTTCCTGCCATGCTTGGTTTGGCTGCTGTGGGGGAGCCATTGTTTCATACTCTTTTCGGAAATAAATGGGATAGTGCCATAATCCTTTTCCAGATTCTTTGCATAAGGGGTGTTTTTGTAGTGCTGGTTTCCCTTTATGGCAATTATTTACTCTCGGCAGGTTATGGAAAAAAGTTGTTTTTTGTGGAGGTTGTAAAGGATGTGGCTATAGTTATGGCAGTGCTGGCCACAGTCTTCTTTCGGAGTCTTGAAGCTCTTGTATGGGGTCAGTTGGTTGCTTCTGTCTTGACTTACGCCATCATCGTGCGGCTTACGGGAAGATCAATAGGTTATGGTGTGGAAGGTATGATGCGTGATTTGTTGCCGTTTTCCGTTGCGGGGGTAGTTATGGGATTTATAAGTGTTTGCTTGTCACGTATTGATGCGATACCGGTAGTGAGTCTGTTCCTGTCGGTTATTGGGGGGGCGGTGGTATATATAGGAATAATGATAGTCGGTAGGTTTCCGGAGCTTAAGGAGGCAGCCGCCTATCTGTTCGGACGCTTTAAAAAGAAATAAAAAGTCTGCACTGCCTAAGGTAGCCAGTGCAGACACACTTATAAGTAGGTGAAATTAATTATTTCTGTGCAGTCAGCCAGGCATCTACATTATTGCGGATGCGGTCTGTAAGGTCAGTGTCGTCAGCCTTTACAAATTTCTGACCTGTAATGTGTTCATAGAGTTCGATATAACGATCTGATACGCTTTCGATAAATTCTGGAGTCATCTCGGGCACTTTTTGACCCTCTTTCCCCATGAAGTCATGGTCAATAAGCCATTGGCGCACAAATTCCTTACTGAGCTGACGCTGGGGCTCGCCTTTCTCAAAACGTTCCTGATAACCGTCGGCATAGAAATAGCGTGATGAATCTGGAGTATGTATTTCATCAATAAGTATTACCTTCCCATCGCGCTTGCCAAATTCATACTTGGTGTCTACGAGTATAAGGCCTTTCTCTTCAGCCATTTTTGTGCCGAGAGCAAACAGCTTGCGAGTATAGTCTTCCACGACTTTATAATCTTCTTCGCTTACGAGCCCCTGGGCTATGATTTCCTCACGTGATATGTTCTCATCATGCCCTTCGGCAGCTTTGGTGGTAGGTGTGATTATCGGTTCCGGGAAACGTTCGTTCTCACGCATTCCGTCCGGGAGCTTGACTCCACACAGTTCGCGGCAACCGTTTTTATATTCACGCCATGCACTACCGGTGAGGTAGCCACGTATAATCATCTCCACCGGGAATGACTCGGCCTTAACGCCAACCGATACCATTGGGTCGGGAACTGCCATCAGCCAGTTGGGCACAATCTCTGCTGAAGCATTCAGGAAATAGGCTGCAATCTGGTTGAGCACTTGTCCCTTGTATGGGATTCCTTCGGGAAGTATAACATCAAATGCTGAGATACGGTCTGTGGCGATCATTACCATCAGGTCATTGTCGATGGTATAGACATCGCGCACCTTGCCATGATATTCGGCTGTCTGACCGGGAAATTTATAGTCTGTCTTTACCAATGTTGGTGCCATTGTGATAGTATGTTTTGTAGTATCCTAATTTCAAATTGCGAATTTAGTCATTTTTATTCAATCCGAGAGAAAAATAAAGAAAAAAAGTTGTTGAAATGAACGAATCAAGTCTTTTTTGTGTTTAGCTTACAGTATTAACTTATAAAAATTAAAGGTATGTTTGAAGATTTGATGAACAAGGCCAATGACCTCATGCATAATGAGCAAGTCAAGGGTGTGGTTGACAAGGCAAAGGATTTTGTCAACAGTGAGAAAGGCAAGGAAGTGATTGAGAATGTAAAGGAAAAAGTTGAAGACTTTGTGAAAGATAAAATCTCAAAGAAATAAATTATTAAAACGAATAACGCTCAGGGTGTAGACCGATAAAATCGGTCTACACCCTGAATGTGTTAGCACATTTGCAGACAGGGTAGAGGTCAGTCGGTGAAGACGTATTCTGCCGCCACTTCCGAGATGGCATCTGTGTCCGGTTCCCATTTGCCCGGCTCGGTTGAACTCATGCGCACAAGATCCATCATGGGCCAATAGTCGCAGTTTGGAAGATCATTTTCCGGATCAGCTATCTCCATGTCATAATTGACTGTGTTGATCTGCAGCTGGACGTCATCGCTGTAGGCTTCTTCTTCTGCAATATATTCCTTCACTATGTCAGTGAGCTTTTTTATGAATAATTCGGTATTCATATAGACAAAAATTTATATTTATTATTCTTGATGCAAAATTAAATAAAAAATCACAAGTATATTGATTTCAATCTCTTTATTGTCTTTATTTTTTTCTGTGAGCTGACCTTTAGGCTATGGTTTTTCAGATCATATTCCTTAAATCTTCTTCAAGACTATCTTCTTTAGCGATATTGAGTCTGGAACGTAATCTCCAGCGTGCCTGATTTACTGAGGCAGCCCGGATGTTGAGGATTTCGGCTATGCGCCGGTTGTCCACACCTGTCACAATTAGGCATGCAAGCTGGAGCAATGATTCCGGCAGGTCAGGACAACGTTGTTTAAGATTAGGAATAAAGTTGGGATTCAGTTTCTCAAAGGCCTCAAAAAAATATTCAGTACGGTATTATGTACAATTGGATCAGAAGTTATCACGCGGTTTTGCAATAATGGACGCAGAGTGCTGTCCGCTTTCAGTGCCTCTCCACAATGGTTATAGGCCATTGCTATATTAAGACGGTTTTTAATGCGGTAGGTCTCAAGAGAGGCCTTGGCAAGGAGAGAATCACTCCTGAGGAGATAGTGGAGAGCCTCCGGAAAACGGAGAGTGAAAAGGCATAGGTTGCCTAATTGCTGTGCCACATTAGCCTGCATAGTCAGGTCATGGCACTCTTGGAAAAACTTCTCATCCTCAATTAGGCTTGCATAACGTTCAATAGGGGGTGTGGCATTGAGACGCTCAAGAATGATCCTTATCCTTTTATAGTCGTAGGCGTATTTTAAAGTATCGCAATACTGCAATGCCTTTTCGAGAGCAATTCTTGCCGAATCTGTTTGACCGTTATGTTCCAGATAGCGTCCCTCCCAGTAAAGGCTTCTTGATTTTAATTGTGGGTTATTATCATTGGCAAGCTGGCGTAGTGAGTCAAGGGCAGCGGAGAACAGGGAAGTGTCGGGATTCTCTGCAAAGGTAGTTTCAAGAATATGGGTAAGACGTGCACTCTCCTTGGAGAGCACAGGCCATTTTGTAAGATTGTTTTTTTGCTGCTTGCTCTCGCAGGATATAAGGAAAACAAAAGAGAACAGTAATAAAAGTAGGTAATGCACGAAAGTTTTCATGTTACAAAGTTAAAAATTTAAGATATAACAGCCAAATATTCAGGTTGTAGATAGATTGTAGATAGGAATTTTTTGTTGAGATGATGAAAAAGACAGAACTTTGCGTCAAATAATTTTTAACTTTAAATGATTTACACATGAAGAAGCTATTTTTTATTATGGCAATGGTCTTCGGTTCGTCGTTGATGCCCGCATATGGAGAAATTCAGGAAACTCCACAGGCATACTTCAAAGTGGCGGGTATAGATGAAGGAAAAGGTAATTACGGGACACCGGCACCGGCAGCAGGCAATGAATCTGTTTTGGTAGTTCCACCTGCCGGATTGGCTAAGGAATACACACGCGAGGCAATGACCTACATTGTGATGGGTGGGATGGCTTTTGCAAATCCCGATTCTGCAGGGGCGGTGACGGTGATTGAGGGTGATGATGGCTACGTGTATATAGGCCATCCATATGCTTCCCCTTGTGACAAATTCATGGCTTAAGGGAGAAAGGACTGACGACAGGATAGTGGTTCATCTTCCGCAGCTGATTTATCAGGTAGATTATGAAGGAGAGATCTATGACTATTATGCCTATCGCATGGAACTTTTGGGTGCGGAAGATGAAAATCCCGGCTGGTATTATCCGACTGAATCGCAGGAACTGGTGTATTATATGGATGGGGAGAGTTTCTACATGGAAAATAATGATGACTCCACTCTCCTTTTGGGATTGTGTGACAATCAGGGTAGTTGGACAGGACATGGCGATATTACTCAGCGATGTGAGCCTTTCCGTGCAGAAACAATCGCTCTTCCGGATGGACTGAAGGAGGAAGACTGGCAATTCGTGTCGGGAGGAACAGGACACTTTATCAAGTATGCTGCAAATGAGAAGAATGTATATGTGAAAGGTATGGTAAATGAATTCCCGGATTGCTGGGTCATTGGAGAGAAGACGGGTGAAGGGATCTATTTCCCTGCAGGACAATATCTTGGGGTGGATACGGCCAGTCAGCATTATAACTATTTGAGTGGGGCAGCTAAGGAAACTTATTGGAATGAGGATTACCAGATGGAATTGAGCCGTAATGTCCTGGCTGATAATATTGCTTTCCAACTACAGGAGGGGAAGTGGAAACACGAGGGCACAATATTAGTTAACAAGGGCATGCAGTCTTATCTGCCGCTTGCCACCTATAGTAATGTTGAAATGTGCTTACCTCCTCAGCAACTTTCTCCATATCCCGCAAATCCTGAACTAACATATCTTATAGAATATGATGAGTCATGGGGCTACGGTGTGCTTGGGTTTAATTTGCCAGCTTTGAATAAAGACGGATATCTTCTTCCGGTTGAAGATATGAGCTATATGATTTACATTGACGGTGAAGCGTGGCCATTGTATTCCGATGATTATCCTGGTCTTGCAGATGAAACCTATTTGATTCCTTATGCTTATGATGATGGAAACTTTATAAAATATTTTGGGGTTGCTCACTCATTCTATTACTTTGTGTGGCATTTCGATACCATAGGCGTGCAGAATGTGTATAGCAAGGATGGGGAATTGTTCGGTTCACAGGTAGTTTATTATGATCTCAGCGGAACCGAAGTGAGGATATTAAAGGAGGAAGATAAAACAGTTTTAAGAACAGAATGGTATGACCTCTCAGGACGGCAGTTAGCCGCTCCTTCAGATGGCATTTGCATTAAGGTGACGAGATATGACGATGGCAGCGTAAGTACTGAAAAAATAGTAGGAGCGGTGAAGTAAATCACATATAAGGCTACCGAAGTCAATTATTAGAGACAGACGCCTCTCAGTTAGTGATGGGTGTCTGCCTCTGGTTAAATCAGAAATCAAACAGAATAGTGGCGGCTACTTGCCAGCCGTTGGTGTGAAGAGTTGCCTCAGGGAGATCTGAAAATTTTTTGACTGCATTTCCCAATCCAAAGCGGTAACCACCTGTAATCTGGATAAAGTTCACAATATCAAATCCGATTCCGGCATCCCAACCGGCTTGCGCTTTTTGAGAGGTAAGCGGTTGTGCACCACCATGACCAAGACGGAACATGGCGGATGGACCAGTGTAGATCATGGGTCCCATAAGTTTTTTGGTAGACTTCAACCAGAACTTATATTTCAGATGCAAGGGCACTTCAATGAAGTTCCTGCCAAAACTTGTTGGAGATTGGCCATTAGCTTTGAGCCGGGTGTTATAACGGGTATAAAGAACGGCTATTTCGGGTGCGAATCCACACTTAGGCATCTGGTATTCCAATACGAGGCCCCCGCTGAAGCCGCTGCCGTTATCTAAGGAGTAGCCGGGGACATTCTTCAGTTGTGCCGAGGCAAACTCACCACCGAAACGGAAACCATAGCGAAGCTGTGCCGATGCCCCAACGGAGACACCGGTAAATAAGATAACTGTAAGTATTATTCTCAATAGAAAGTTCATGGTGTAATGGTATTGCATCTATTGACATAACGTCAATGTCTCATTTTATATTATTTTAGGATATGTTCTTCCTCAGGCGAGTGAGATATGCCTTCATGGCTTCACTGTCATGGTTCTCCACAATGGTTTGCAATTCAGCAAGCTGCTTTCGGATATTCTCAAGTTGCGCCGGAGTATGCGGATTAAACATAATCTCACTGAGAAGATAGTCATCTTCGCCCAAAAGGCCACGTGCAATGTCGAAATGGCGCTTAAAAGTTGTGCCGGGGGCATCCTGATGCTTCATGATCCCGGCGAAGACAAAGGTAGATGCAAATGGAATGGATAGGGAATAGGCTATGGTTTCGTCATGTTCTGCAAAGGTGTATTCTACAATGTGGAGTTTTAGCTCGTTGTAAAGGTCTTTGAAGAAGACACGACCTAAGTGATCACCCTCTTTTATGATCACCGCGTTCTCATTGCGAAGATTAGATAAGGAGGCAAACGTGGGGCCGAACATAGGGTGTGTGCTGACGAATGGATGCCCGGCTTTCTCATAAAATTCCGGCAGTCCTGTTTTTACTGAGGCTATGTCGCTGAGAATTGTGTTTGGACGAATATAGGGCAGGATGCTTTCGAAAGCAGGAAGCGTGTATTTAACAGTGGCGGCATTGAGAACCATATCAGGGTCAAAGTCCCTTACCTCCTCCGGACGAGTGAAACGCTCCACGTTAAATGTGAACCTTAGTCTTTCCGGATCTCTATCGATGATTGCAACCTCATGTCGGAATGACAGCAGATCGCAAAAAAATGATCCCATTTTTCCTGCACCTATTATAAGTATCTTCATATCTGTTTATGAATTTTTGGATGGAAAGCCGATACTTCCCATTTTCTTGTGCAAAATTACATCAAAACTTTAAAATAAATTAGGATTAGAGAATAAAAATGTATTACTTTGCATAAAAAGTAGACAGATAGTTATCATGCGAATTATTTATAAAACTCCGTGTGGGGAATTGGATATTGAGGTAAATGGCGGCTTGGTGTGGCGATGTCGGTGGATAAATGATGGGGTAGGTGATAGGGGGGAGGCGTTAAAAGGCTCACCGGAAGACTCAGCACCAAGTGATACGAAAATTTTGGCTTATGCAGCTAAAGATGCTATGGTAATGCAGCAGCTTACATCGCAGCTGGATGAATACTTTGCCGGTAAAAGACGGTATTTTGACTTGCCGTTGCTTATTGAGGGCACACCGTTTCGTGAGAAGGTTTGGCAAGCATTAACGGAGATTCCATACGGTGAAGTTGTGACATATTCAGAGTTAGCTGACAGATGCGGCTGTCCCGGAGGACAGAGAGCAGTGGCCCAAGCATGCTCTGCCAATAGACTCCCCATCCTCATTCCCTGCCACAGGGTGGTAAGATCCGATGGTTCTCTCGGGGGCTACACACTTACCAGTACAATAAAAAAGAAAGGAACCACACCCCAAGGACTCGACATAAAACGCTTTCTCCTCCAACACGAAAGTAGAATTACAATACAAATGGTTTGATCTTTCCTGGTATTTTCTGGAAAAAATAATACTGCTATGGTTGTATATTTTTGATACACATGGAGATATGTGATTGTTATAAAAATAATTAAAAATAAATTGTCAGAAAATTTGGTGGAATGAAAAAAACTTCCTAACTTTGCACTCGCAAACGACAAGGAACGACAACCTCTCCAAGTCGAAAGCAAAGATGGTTACAAAGGTAACTGATTCAAACAAGATGGTGTCATAGCTCAGTTGGTAGAGCAAAGGACTGAAAATCCTTGTGTCCC
>CAZQSD010000043.1:0-20907 GCA_964595885.1 uncultured Sangeribacter sp. | reverse complement strand
CAACCAACGGCAATCCCTATCAGCAGCAACATCACCAGAAAGCTGTATCTCGGCAACCTTATCAGGCAATTATATTTCGGCAATCTCAAATTATATTGTGGCATATTGCGGTATGGTGTGTCCCAAAATATGTTGAAGCCATTTACTTAATGACATAAGACTTACCGTGGGACTACCCTAAAATATAAATGAAGGAAAGTCATCGGACTAAATTTTGTTGCCAATGGTTATTGGGTGCAGCCCACTGATGGTAAAATCTGCTGTTAATCCGAGAGCGTTCAACACTCTTACTATGGTTGATATGGTAAGATTCCTCCCACTCTCTATTTTTGATATTTGGGCGGTCTGCACGCCAATCTTTTCCCCAAGTTCTCGTTGGGTAAGGTTCTGAGATTTGCGTGCTTCTTTTATGGAGGCTCCAATTAATGCTGCTTCCACTTCAGCTTCAAACGCTTCTCTTTGTGGAGTGCCACGCTCACCGATATGTTTGTCGGTTATTTCGTCTAATGTATAAAATTTCATGCTTTCTTAATTTTTTGATTGAAATACTCTCTTCTAATTGCCTCGGCTTTCTCAATCTCTTTAGAAGGTGTCTTTTGAGCTTTCTTTATAAAGCCATGGATAGTAATGACTAAGGCCCTTTGGTCTCTATCAAAGAAAGAGATCAGCCGATATTTTATTCCGGCATACAATGTTCGAAATTCCAAAATCACATCCATCTATAGAATTAACCACCACAAAGATACAATAATATTTCCATATATGGAAATATCATCTCAAAGAAATGAAATTAAAAGTCGCGGTATGAATTTCATATAATAACCTATTTTTTACGATTGCTTATTTGTGTGAATAGGAGAAATTTGCTTACTTTGTGGTCTTGAAATGGATTATGGAGAAAGCATAAGGTGAAATGAACTGGGAAAGACTTATAAGCGACAAACGACTCGGCATGGAAGAGTTTCATGATCCGCGTCAGCATACAAGAAGTGATTTTCAGCGGGACTACGACCGGCTGATATTCTCTTCTCCTTTCAGGCGCCTGCAGAATAAGACGCAAGTTTTTCCTCTGCCGGGCAGCGTATTTGTGCACAATCGTTTGACTCATAGTCTAGAAGTGTCGTCTGTGGGAAGATCTATGGCAAGAGAGGCCTGGATGAGAATGGCAGAGCGGAAAGGGAATGCTCCGGAGATGGCAATTCTTGAGCAGATGCCTGACATTGTGGCGACTGCCTGTCTGTGTCATGATCTTGGCAATCCGCCTTTTGGTCACTCCGGGGAGAAAACCATCTCCACATGGTTTAGCGAAGGCGTGGGACAGTCTCTCAGAAATCAACTGTCGGAAAGGGAATGGGCAGACTTTATCAACTTCGATGGCAATGCCAATTCATTCCGGCTTCTGGCACATCAGTTTGTGGGAGGACGGCGTGGCGGATATGCCATGACCTACAGCAGTCTGGCCTCCATAGTGAAATATCCCTGGAACTCTTTGCATTCGGGCGACAAGAGTAAGTTCGGCTTTTTCAAATCGGAAGAGGAAGATTACCGGAAGGTGGCAGCCGAGTTGGGAATAAATGAAGTCAGTCACGGTGTGTTTGCCCGCCATCCGTTTGTGTACCTTATGGAGGCTGCCGACGACATCTGCTATCAGATTATGGACATAGAAGATTCGCATCGTCTCGGCATACTCTCTACAGATGAAGTCAAAGACCTTATCCTGGCTTTCTTTGACGAAACGGCTGTGGCGCGTATGAAGCGTGCTATGTCTCATCTTGATGATCCTAATGAGCAGGTAGGCTATCTGCGTTCCAATGCCATAGGGGCGATGGTGGGAGAATGCGCGAGGGTATTCGCTGCCAATGAGGAGCGGCTGCTGGCAGGGGAACCTATCGGACCATTGGTTAAACTGATGGAACCACGTCTCAGTAATGCCTATGGCCAATGTTCCGAGGTCGCGGAAAATAAGATTTATTATGCGCCCGACGTTATAGATGTAGAGATTGCCGGCAATCGGATCCTTACCTATCTGCTTGACGTGTTGATGGAGGCAGTGCTTTATCCGGAGAAAAACTTTTCTAAGTTGCTGCTTACCAAGATGCCTCAACAATATGACATAAAGGCACCCAGTCTTTATGAACGCATACAGAGTGTGCTTGACCATGTGTCGGGAATGACCGACGTGTATGCCCTGGATCTTTTCAGGAAACTGAACGGACATTCCCTCCCGGCAGTCTGATGAATGTGAGTGATAACTTATAAATGATAATCGTCTATGAAAAATAATATAAAGATAGCTGTCCTTTTGGGGATGCTTCTGACGGTTGTGGTCGGGTTTGCCAGAGATTATTCTCCGAAAGAGCTGGTAAATCCCAATGTGGCTGACAGGCGTGTTTATGTAGCCGATCCTGGCAATATGGTCAGTCAGGCTGTGAAGTCGCGGGTCAACGATGTGCTGTGGAACTTGCGGCAGCAGACCGGGACTGAGGTGGTGGTGGCTGTGGTGCCCTCTATCGGCGATACTCCTATTGAAGACTTTTCCACCGAACTGTTTGAACAATGGGGCATCGGAAAATCAGACAAAGACAACGGGGTGTTGATTTTGATCGCTCCGGAGCAGCGTCGTGCCCGTATTGCCACAGGTTATGGAGTGGAGGGAGTGTTGCCCGACATATCTGCCAAGAAGATTGTGGAGCGTTCAATTGTGGCAAATATGAAGAACGGCGACCTTGATGGTGCAGTGTTTGCCTCTGCCTCAGATGTGGCTAATGTGTTATCCGATCCTACAGCTGCCGAGGAATTGAAGAGTTCTCAGAAAGAGGCGTGGGAAAGGGATGAGGCAGGGATTTCCGGCGACACATTCAAGCAGTTTATCGGCTATGTGGCACTTCTGTTCCTTGTCTTTGCCATAGTATTGTTTTTCATGGATTTGCGAAAGTCGCGTAAGGAAGACCGCTACCATGCTGCCATGTTGTGGCATAAGCATCGTGTCTCTTATTGGGTGCTTGCCCTTTGCTCGCTCGGT
This sequence comes from uncultured Sangeribacter sp., assembly GCA_964595885.1. Taxonomy (GTDB): domain Bacteria; phylum Bacteroidota; class Bacteroidia; order Bacteroidales; family Muribaculaceae; genus Lepagella. The sequence continues at coordinate 17,885 of CAZQSD010000043.1, read as the reverse complement.
CTGGGGCTGCCGGTTGCGCTTCTGGCGGAATGGTTGCGTAAGCGCGAGCGCAACAAGCCGATGAAGTGTCCGAACTGTGGCACCGGGATGCATAAGCTCAGTGAGGCGGAAGACAATGCTTTCCTCACCCCTTCACAGGATTTTGAGGAACGCCTTAACACGGTTGACTATGATGTGTGGAAATGCCCGGAGTGTGGCACAGTAGAACGCTATCCCTTTAGGGTGAATCAGATGAAATATACGGAGTGCCCGAGTTGTCACACGGTGGCTATGTGTCTTGTGCGCGATCACACGGTGCGTCCTGCCACAACCCGCAGCGAGGGAGTTGGTGAGAAGATCTATGAGTGCCAGTTCTGTCATCATCAGAACCGCACCCATTACCGCATTCCCAAGAAGGATGACGGTTCGGCCGCTGCGATTGTGCCAGGTGCCATATTCGGCTCTATGGGCCGGAGCGGCGGTGGCGGAGGCAGCAGTTTTGGGGGTGGCTTCGGCGGCGGTTCCACAGGTGGCGGCGGCGCAAGTGGCGGATGGTGATCTTCCCTTGTCAGGATTATTTGCGGGAACGGGAGTTTTTGAGTATTTTTGTAAGAAAAATGAACATGGTCGCCATAACTTGTGGCGGACTGTGTTTGTTTTATAGAATATGAAGAAAGACAGCAAAACTATGAATAAAGAGAAAGAAAACGATGGCCTGTTGAAGAAGGCCACCGAGTCGGAATATAAATATGGTTTTACATCAGATATTGACACCGACATAGTTCCGCCGGGACTTAGTGAAGATGTCATACGCTACATATCAAAAGTAAAAGGGGAGCCGGAATGGCTTCTTGACTTCCGGCTGAAGGCATATCGCTACTGGCTTACTCTCCCGGCCCCCCATTGGGCACATCTCAGCATTCCGGAGATTGATTTTCAGGCAATCTCATATTATGCGGCTCCTAAGAAGAAGGAGCTGAAGCAGAGCATGGATGAGGTTGACCCTGAATTGGTAAAGACCTTCAATAAGCTTGGCATCTCTCTGGAGGAGCAGAAGCAACTGGCGGGAGTGGCTGTTGATGCAGTGATGGATTCAGTCAGTGTGAAGACCACTCACAGGGAAAAATTGGCTGAGCTGGGTGTGATTTTCTGTTCATTTTCTGAAGCGGTGAAAGATTATCCGGATTTGGTGAGAAAATATCTCGGCACAGTTGTAAGCTACCGTGATAATTTTTATGCCGCGCTTAATTCAGCTGTCTTTTCCGACGGCTCTTTTGTCTATATCCCTAAGGGAGTCAGATGCCCGATGGAACTCAGCACCTATTTCCGCATCAATGCCTCAGGCACAGGCCAGTTTGAGCGCACATTGATTGTGGCTGACGATGATGCTTATGTCAGCTATCTGGAAGGTTGCACTGCTCCTATGCGCGATGAGAACCAGCTACATGCCGCCATTGTGGAGATTATCTGTGAGGAGAGGAGTGAGGTGAAATACAGCACCGTGCAAAACTGGTATGCCGGTGATAAGGATGGGAAAGGCGGTATCTATAACTTTGTTACCAAACGCGGCCTCTGTCGTGGACACAGGTCCAAGATTTCCTGGACACAGGTCGAGACCGGCTCCGCAATAACATGGAAATATCCGTCATGCATTCTGAAGGGCGACGAGAGTGTAGGGGAGTTTTACTCTGTGGCTGTCACTAATAACTACCAGCAGGCCGACACAGGCACCAAGATGATCCATATAGGAAAAAATTCAAGGAGCACCATAGTAAGTAAGGGCATCTCTGCCGGAAAAAGCCAGAACTCTTATCGTGGACTTGTAAGGGTCGTCAAGGATGCTGAAAACTGCCGTAATTACACGCAGTGTGATTCTCTGCTGATGGGGAGCGAATGTGGTGCGCATACTTTCCCGTATATTGACGTGCGCAATTCATCGTCAACCGTGGAGCATGAGGCGACCACCTCCAAAATCAATGAGGCTCAGCTTTTCTACTGCCGTCAGCGCGGGATACCTACTGAGGAGGCGGTAGCCTTGATTGTCAATGGCTATGCGAAGGAAGTCATGAACAAGTTGCCGATGGAATTTGCTGTGGAGGCCCAGAAACTCCTTCAGATTTCATTGGAAGGAAGTGTGGGATAACAGAAGATCGGAGAATAGGGAGATTAATGACTAATACGTTTTATGAACGAAAGAATAGTAATAATAGACAGGGTTGACCCACAGACGTTTTATGGGGTCAACAACAATAATATAAATTTGATTCGTAACCTTTTCCCGAAGTTGCGTATGGCGGCTCGCGGGAATGTGATTAAGGTGATAGGTGAGGAAAGTGAGACAGCTGAGTTTGAAAAGAAAGTTAAGGAGGTGGAGAATTATGCCGCCACCTATAACAAATTGACGGAGGATGTCATTATAGACATAATCAAGGGAGAGCCTCCCAAGCCGGTCAATACAGAGGGCGTGATTATATTCGGTCAGTCAGGACGCCCCATTTCGCCGAGGAATGCCAATCAGGTAAAGATGGTGAAGAGTTTTGCCAAGAATGATCTGACGTTTGCGCTGGGACCTGCGGGAACAGGAAAGACCTATATAGCTATTGCCCTTGCAGTGGCAGCTTTGAAAAACAAGGCATGCAAGCGTATTATCCTCTCGCGTCCTGCTGTGGAAGCCGGGGAGAAGCTTGGTTTTCTTCCGGGCGACATGAAAGACAAGATTGACCCTTATCTGCGCCCGCTCTATGATGCTCTTGAGGATATGCTTCCTCAGTTGAAGCTAAAAGAGTATATGGAGGCCGACACGATACAGATAGCTCCGCTCGCTTTCATGAGGGGACGCACACTTAATGATGCTGTAATTATCCTGGATGAGGCACAGAACACCACCAAGCATCAGATGAAGATGTTCCTTACCCGACTCGGAGTCAACAGCCGGATGATAATTACGGGTGACGCCACTCAGATTGACCTTCCGCGCACGGTTCAGAGCGGATTGCTTCAATCGCTGAGGATATTGCGCGGCGTGGAAGGTATCGGCATAATCGAATATGGCAAGAAAGACATAGTGCGTCATCCTCTTGTGCAGCGCATAGTTGATGCTTATGAGGCTAAGGAGGAGAGTGTGGACAAAGAGTTTCAGCAAAAACTGAATGAAGAATGAAAATAGGAGATACAGTTCGCTTCCTCAATAGCGTCGGAGGAGGCAAGATAACAAAAATACAGGGCCAGCTGGCCTATGTGGATGATAACGGTTTTGAGACGCCCGTGTTGATGAAAGAGCTTGTGGTGGTGCTTCCCGCCGGACATGAGGCAACGGTAAAAGGGGCCGTAAAGATGTTTGACCAAAAGGCGTTTGATGACGGAAAGAAGATGGCTAAACCCGTCAGGGAAGAGCCGCCGGCAGTTATGGAGAAGACACCGGAACCGGAATTGCCCGTGGAGGAAACGTCGCATGGCGACAAGATGAACATAGTGCTGGCCTTTGAACCAAGCGATGTCAAGCAGCTTGACAAGTCAAAATTTGCTGCCGTCCTGGTCAATGACTCCAACTATTTCCTTGATTTCACCTTCCTGCGCCGCAGTGCTGAAGAAAGAGGATGGACATTGGTATATACAGGAGCGGTGGCCCCGAATGAGTTGATTGATCTTGCATCACTTACCCATGAAATCTTGCCGCAATATGAAAGAATAGCATTTCAGTGTGTGGCTTATAAGAAGGATAAGCTGTTCACTCTTCAGGCGCCGGTCAGTGTGTCAAGGAAACTCGATCTTACCAAATTCCATAAGTTCCATTGTTTCCGTGCGGGATTATATTTTGACAATGCGGTGCTTGAGGTTCCACTCGTCGCTGATGGCGTGGCCACGAAGCCCCTGGAGGTTAACGCAGCGGAGCTGAAAGAGTCAATGTCTTCACCTAATGTAGGTAAGGATGTGGCAGGAGAGCTTTCAAAAAAATTTAGGGTTGACTCAGGAAAAAAGAAGAAAACGCAAGATCCTGCTGCAAATCCTCATAAGGTGTTGCCTTTGATTGAAGTGGATCTGCACATAGGAGAGCTGACTGATACGCTGGCAGGAATGGAGTCTAAAGACATGCTTGAGCTCCAGCTGGCTACCGTGAGAAAACACATGAAAGCCAATAGTTCACGAATCGGACAAAAATTGGTTTTCATACACGGTAAGGGTGAAGGAGTGTTGCGCAAGGCCGTGATGGAGTTGCTTCGCAAAGAATATCCGAAAGCAGAGCTTCAGGATGCCTCATTCCGTGAATATGGTTTTGGAGCAACTCTTGTGACAATTCATTAAGCGAATGGAATCGTTATGAAACACACAGATAAATGGTGGTCTTATCCGGCAGAAGGTGACAATGGGAAAACCGTGATTGTCACCGGCCGTGACAAGATAGATGATTTTCGTGAGAGCGGTAAATACAAGTATCGTATTGACGTGACCTGGAGCTATGATGCTCTGCCTGACGGCATGCCTGATGATGACGATGCGGCTTTGATGGAAGAGGTGACTGACGCGCTTCTGGCAGCATTTAAAAAGGATCAGGTGGCAGTGATGACCGGCATCTATACCGGCGATGGAAAACGGGATTGGGTGTTTTATACGAAAAACCTGAAGATATTTTCCATCGTGTTCAATAAAGCTTTGGAGCCGCTTCCCACTGTCCCCATCGTGATAGAGGCGGAGGAGGATGCCGACTGGGAAGAATATGCCCACATGAGAGAAGAGACTTATGTGCCCGATGAGGAATAATTGTTAAGGTTAGGATTTTTGTTTAACTAATATAAAAGCGATGATTAAAACTTACATGTTTGCGCTGCTGATGATAGTGGCGTCTGCATTTGGAGTGTCTGCGCAGGTCACGTCTGAACCGACCCCATTGCAGGAGGATTCACAGGATGTGAAGATTTTCTTCCATGCTGATCAGGGCAACAAAGGACTGATGGGACTTGGGCCTGAAGACAAGGTGTATGCCCATACCGGTGTGCTTATCAATGGAGGCACGGAATGGAAATATGCACCTAACTGGGGCAACAATGCAGAGAAGTATCAGCTGACTTATGTCAGCGAGAATCTGTGGCAGCTCTATATTGGCGATATCCGTACGTATTACGGCATCACCAATCCTTCGGAGACTGTAACTAAGCTGGCGTTTGTGTTCCGCAGTGCCGATTGCTCTAAAGAGGGCAAGGGCAATGGGAATACCGACATCTTTTTAGATGTGGTTGACTCCGGCCTCCAGATAGCTGTTCAATCAGGATTGACCGGCAACCTTATCACTCCTTCTACTGCTAAAGTCACATTTACCGTCAGCACCACTAAGAATGCCGACATAACCTTAAGCGTCAACGATGAGAAGGTAGGTTACGTGGCCGACAGTAAGCTTCTGACTGTGGATTATACTTTCGCCCAGCCTGGAAATTATCGGGTGGTCGCTTCTGCAAAAGCAGGAGAGGAAGAGGTAAGCGTAAGTGAGAACTATTGTTATGCTGAAGAGTCAAAGGAGGTGGCTTATCCCGGTGGCACACCGAAAATGGGTCCTGTGAAGAATGCTGACGGGAGTGTTACGTTCTGTCTTGGTGCCCCGGAGAAGAGCAGTGTGATCCTTGTGGGAGCCTGGAGTGACTATGAGGTAAGTAACGACTACGTGATGAATTATACCGACGTAAACGGTATGCGTTACTTCTGGGTGACTGTAAACGGCCTTGATAATGACACGATGTATGGCTATTATTTCCTGATAGATGGCAGTATGCGTGTCGGCGACCCATATGCACGTCTGGTGCTTGATCCATATAATGATAAGTATCTTTCCACAGATGTCTTCCCCGGTTTGCCTGCATATCCTGTCGATAAGGTGCAAAATGTCCCTCTGGCAATCTATCAAGGTTCAATCAACAATTATGACTGGAAGGTGAAAAACTTTAAAGGTGTGGCTCCGGCAGACCTTATCATTTATGAGTTGCTTTTCCGCGATTTTACCGGCACGGAAGGCCGGGCCGACGGCAATGGAACGGTGCGTATGGCAATTGAGAAGATTCCATACCTCAAGGCGTTGGGTGTGAATGCCGTAGAGGTGCTTCCTATAATGGAGTTTAATGGTAATATCTCATGGGGTTACAATCCTAATTTCTACTTTGCGGTAGATAAGGCTTACGGCACGCCGGATGACTATAAAGAGTTTATTGACCTTTGTCATGAAAACGGCATGGCAGTGATTCTTGATATGGTTTTCAATCAGAGTGACGGCCTTCATCCTTGGTATCAGATGTATCAGCCGGGGCAGAACCCGTTTTACAACCTTGACGCTCCTCATGCCTATAGTGTGCTCAACGACTGGCATCAGGATTTCCCGATGGTGCAGGAACAATGGGCAGACGTGCTCCGCTATTGGATGGAGGAATATAAGTTTGATGGATTCCGCTTCGACCTTGTGAAGGGACTGGGCAACAATGATTCCTACCCAAGTAGTGGCGACAGTGGCACTAACCAATATAATGCTTCACGAATCGAAAGGATGAGGGAGCTTCAGAAAGTTGTGGAGTCAGTCAATCCCGATGCCTATTTTATAAATGAGAATCTTGCAACTGCCCAGGAGGAGAACGCAATGGCTGAGACAGGTCAGCTTAACTGGGCAAATGTAAATGAGGCAGGCTGTCAGTTTGCAATGGGTTATTCCTCCGACTCCAATCTTAACAGGATGTATGCTCCTAAAGACAGCAATCGCACATGGGGTTCTACCGTGTCTTATCTGGAGAGTCATGATGAACAGCGTCTCGCCTATAAGCAGAACATGTGGGGCGTGGCCGAGATCAAGAATAAGGTGGGGCCTTCTATGGCACGCCTTGGCTCAGCAGCCGCCCAGATGCTCTTGGCTCCGGGAGCCCATATGATATGGCAGTTCTCCGAGCTTGGGAATTATGACAGCACCAAGAACGATGAGGGCGGCAACAATACTGATCCGAAGATTGTAAGGTGGAACCTATATGACTCTCCTGATCGCAGAGGGCTCTACAACTCCTATAGCGAGATGATTGACATTCGCAACAGTAATACTGACCTGTTTTCTAAAGATGCTGTTTTTGAGAATAGCTGCGGCACTAATAACTGGCTCAACGGCAGAACTCTTGTGTCGAAGTATGGCAGCAAGGAGCTATATACTGTGGTGAATCCTAATGTAGATCAGGAATTGACTGTTACTGTCAACTTCAGCAGTGATGACAATGCGTCATATAAGGTGCTTTCGAAGTCGTATAACAGTGAGCCGTCATTCAGTGCCTCCTCAAAGACTGTTACCGTACCTGCCAACTGTTATGTGGTCATAGGCAATCTGAATGTAGCCACCGGTGTTGAGGAAACCACTACCTCCTCATTGAACGATCAGTTACGTGCCTACGCTGCAGAGGGAAAGATAGTGATTGACTATGCGCCTGCGGGGGTTGAGATATATGGCGCAGATGGCACAAAGATAACCTTTGTAGGTAAGGAGGGCAGTGTGGACGTGGCAAGTGGCATCTACCTGCTCCGCAGTGGCCACCATACCAGAAAGCTAATTGTTAAGTGATAGTTGAGCAAAAAGAAATCGCGGAAGTTGTAATCATTACAACTTCCGCGATTTCTTTTTGCTCAATAGATAGCTTTGCTTAGGAAAAGAAAGTTATTTCTTCATTGTAAAGTGACGTGAGGCGAGACGGTAGCCGTCGGCAAATACCTCTACTGTGTAGTCGCCGGGAGTGAGAGTAGTGTTGACATCCCAATAGACACTTACGCTGAGTTCTTCGTTGGCATATTCCATCTGACGATGAGCGGTGGCTGCCACTGTGCTTCCGTCAATCTGGAAAGAACCGCCTCCGCCAAGCAGTGAGCCTTCCGGAGTGAGGATACGGACGTAGAAATCTTTCATTCCCGGAGAAGCTGTGTTGTTAGGACTGACGATGAAACTTACGCCAAGCTGACGTGCTTTGGTGATGTTTTTCTCAGCTTTGCCTTTCTTGTTATATGCATGTAAAGAAAGGCCGGTGATGTTGAGTTTCTTTGCGAGTTTTACGGTCTGGGTAAGCTCCTCATTCTTAGAGGTGGCCTGGGTCACTTGCGAAGTGAGCTGTTGATTCCTCTGATTTACCTGCTGGATTTCCTGACGCAGCCCTTCGTTTTCTTCACCCAAACGCTTTATTTCCTCAAGATAATGTTTGACGATTCCTTTGAGTGTGGCTATCTCACTCTCAAGCTGCTTGATCCTCTTTCTGTTCGCAGCATTGCTTTGTTTTTCCTGATTGAGTTCTGAAAGCAATCCTTCCACTTTAAGACGAGCCTCATTATACTTTTGCACGAGGGAATCGTTCTTGAGGTAGATCTGCTGATCCTCATATTGATTGAAATCGGCGTTCAGTTGGTTGAACTCGTTGGTGAGCAGCAGACGGTCGTTGGCGAGGCGGAGGTTTTCGGTTTCCTCACGGGCTTCGTTTACTTGTTCCGTGCGTTTTGCATTTGTTATGATCAGCACGATTACGAGTGCCACAAGGCAGATAAGTGCGCCGATCCCGCCATACATGATTATCTTTTGGTTCTTGTTCATAATTTTAGATAAGAATGGACATTGGGCCCATCAGATTGCAAAGTTACTATTAAAAAAGAAAACGCACAAATCCGGCGATAGGTTTATTATCCTCTGTCGTAATGAGGCATGTCTGGAGGGAGCACCATCGATGTCTCAACCAGGCCGGCAATTTCCCCGTTAAGCTTCCAGGGAGACTGGAATATGAGTTTGTGTTGGCCATTCTTTGTTATTGAATATGCGTTGGAGGTGCCGTTGGTCAGCATTTCTTTTATTTTTTCCTTAGCCTTTGGAGGATGATACTCCATCAGGTTTCTGCCTATTATGTCGCCATGTCGGGTAAAAGTGGCGCGGGAGCGGGTGTTCATATATAGAATCTTGCAGTCGGCATCACAGATCGTGACAGCATAGTCAACGTCATCGGCCCAATGCAGCAGTTCCTGAGGAACAGAGTCAATCATGATTTATGAGTTATTGAAGGGTTATAAAAAGTTTGACCGATGTTCTCAGGGAGAGATCATCGGTCAATTTTGCTTTTTGTCTTATTTACTTGTCTGTCTTATTTTGCAGCCTCAGCAACTTCAGCAGCAACAGCAGCAACAGTCTCAGCAACTACTGAATCGGGAGCAACTGTGTCAGGAACAACAGCTTCAACAGCCTCAACAGCTACTTCAGGAGTTGTGTCAACAGCCTCAGCAGCCTTGTTACCACCACCACAGCTTACCATTGCTACGCTGAAAAGTACAGCAAGTGAAAGAATTACTTTTTTCATTTCTTTTTGAATTTAAAATAATAAAACAATTTTTTTTGCTATCAAAAACGCTGCAAAGTTAATAACATTTTTTTGAATACAAGTCATTTCCTGCAAAAAAAAGCTTCTTAAATTAAAAAAAATAATAAATTTAACACTGTTAACATAAAATATCGCGGTTTTAACAAATAATCTTATTCGCTGACAGTCTCTATTTGGAGGATAGAAGGAGGGGATCTATCCGAGAGTTGCCTCATGAAAATAAAAAGCAAGAAGCCTGCAATCATGATTGCAGGCTTCTTACCAGTGCCCTAAGCCGGGCTCGAACCGGCACGGATCGCTCCATTGGTGTTTGAGACCAACGCGTCTACCAATTCCGCCATCAGGGCCTCTCTCAAGACAGACAGGAGGTCTGTCTTGTTTCCGGGTGCAAAGTTAATGCTTTTTATATTATCTGCAAAACAAATAGGAAGAAAAATAAATTTTTTCAGGTTATTTTTATTCGTAATGCACCTTTGCTTTGCGTATCACTTTCCAGCATCCGCCTTCAAAGATGGCCGTTCCGGCGGAGTCATTGATTATTTTGGTCATCCCGGCTGTGTTGTCAATATCAGCAATGGCACATGCATTGGAGAGAGTCTCACGGGGAGTGAGAAGAGCCATGTCCCACACTGTCGGATCTGCTGCCACACGAAATGAGCCGGAGTAGCCGTCGGTGGTGTCAAGACGATAGATGGAATTACCCGGATTAAGTGTCCTATCAGCTCTTACGAAAATTCCTTTGGCATTGGCTCTGCCAAGATAGATGGTGCGCAAGTTGCTGGCGGGATTGGCCTGAGGCTGCCGTGGAATGCCCTGAATTGGTGGATTAGACGCTATGTCCGGTTTTGGTTTCACCTGTTGTTGGGGATTCGGTTGCGCTGATGCCACTAAATTGGCAGCCGCAGCATTAGCGGCTGTTTGCATGTCTGCTATTTTCCTGTTGGCATCCGTAAGCCTACTTCTGAGGGAGGCGGCTTCTGTGGTGAGTTTTTCAAGATTGAGCTTGAGGGCCGCATTCTGGTCATTCAAATTCTCTAATTTTTTTGAAAGCACCTTTATCTCATCATTTTTTGAATTTAGGGCAGCGGCCAACTCCTCACGCTTAGAGTCTACATTGCTGTCGGAAGGGAAGGAATTGTCACGTCCTTTTCTCATCGCTGCGCTTTCATTTTTCTTCATTACATTAGAGGCGAAAACAACCAATGCACACACCACAGCTACCAGCACACAAAGAATCACAATGTAAATCCAGGTGTGGTTATCAGCTTTTTTAATCTGAGTTTCTTCCTCAATGGAAGATAGGGCATCAGCGGCTGCTTCCGCCTGTGCAAGGGCTTTTATGGCTGTGGAATCGGCAGGAGCAGATTCTGCATCTGCATGTTCATTATCAGGAGTGGATGTGTTTGCAGGAGCAGAATTTGCAGTGGTGGCGGGGGTGGTAGCTTGAGGTGCGGGGGTTGACGCTTCAGCAGGTTTTGTATCCGATTGAGGCTTTGGCGTTTCTTTCGAAGGCGGGGTGACTGTCATTGCGCTGATATTTTTCTTGGCGCGGTTACGCCCAATGCGTCCTTTCTCCACAAGACCCGGTGTAGAAAAGGCTTTTACTCCCCAGTATTCCACAAGTTTCTGCTTGTCCCATGTTGAATAATCGGAAGGGACCGGAATTGATTTAAAGGCTTTCAGATTCTCTTTCTCCTTGGGCTTAAGGTTTTTTTCCAGCTCTGCCATTGTAGAGACTTTTAGCTGGTCGAGGTATCCGGAGCCGTCATTGGCATATCGCAGGTAGGCTTTGGCAGCGATTGTGCGTGCTTGGTCCATCTCTTTTTCAGTCACCGCTTGTGCTGTCAGATGGGAAAAAAGGAAAACTAAAGAGATAATGTAGATAATTGGTTTCATTATTACTTAAAAAGGATGCTTGAATGTTGGCCGGTGAAAGGCAGAATCTGAACTGACCCATCCGCCGAGACCGGGATTTGAATTGCAAAAGTAATAAAAAATCCCCGACCCCGGGCAAAAGTGGGCAAAAAAACTTGTAGACAGTAGTGAATACGACCGAAACTTCACAAATCTTTACGCAGACGGGCGATAGGGATCCCTACCCGGTCGCGGTATTTCGCCACTGTCCTGCGCGACACATCATATCCTCTTTCCTCCATAAGCTGTTTTATCTTTTCATCGCTAAGCGGGTGTGCTTTGTCTTCCTGTTCAACGAGAGCCTTTATCTCTGCTTCTATCTTGCGGTTGGTGAGCGGGTCGGCGGTGTCATCGTCTTTGTCTTCTTCTTCGCCAATGGTGTCGCTGAAAAAAAACCGGAGTGGGAAGATGCCCCAGGGAGTTGACACATATTTATTGGTAGTGGCACGTGATATCACTGAAAGGTCAAGTCCCGTTATTGCCGCAATGTCTTTAAGGATCATCGGTTTTAGCCTGTAGACATCTTGAGTTTCGAAATAATCTTTTTGTATCTTGAGAATTGCAGACATTACCGAAAGGAGTGTTTCCTGGCGTTGCTTTAATATAGACATGAAGTCGCGCGCATCATGATACCTGCTTACCACAAACTCTGTCTCACCGGTGTTTTTATCCTTTGAGTTTTTTCCTTTGTCTTCCTCTTTGCTTTCGATATCCGACATTGCGTCTGTAAAGGTTCGGTCAATAGCGAGTTCCGGAATATTATTGGCGGTGGAGACGGTGAAGATGCCATCCTCATTGCTTACGATAAGATCAGGAATGATGATGTTGGAGGCATCATGCTCCGTGTTGAGAGATGCACCCGGTTTTGGATTGAGAGTCAGGATAAGGTTTATGGCTTCTTTAATTCTCTTTTCATTGATTCTAAGTCCTGATATTATCCGGTGGGTATGTTTCATGGAAAACTCCTCAAACTGTTCGTTGATGATTCGCAGGGCATCATCGCGTTGTTGTGAGGATGGCATATGGATTAGTTGGAGTCTGAGACATTCCTGCAAGTCACGAGCACCGACTCCATATGGCTCCAGATCGGTCACAGCCTCCAGGGCTTTCTCTGCATCTGCAAGTGAGACGTGAACCCCTTCGTGGAAGTCCATATCGTTAACAAGGTTGGGCAATGGGCGGCGTAAATAGCCGTTGGTGTCAAGGCTGGCTATTATATAGAGTGCCGTGCGGCAGATGGTTTCCGGTAATGGTTTCTCAGAGAGCTGGCGTGATAAGTAATCATATAGTGATTCTCCTGTGTCGGCAGGGGAGAAATCATAGTCGGAATAGTCGTCACGTGAACGATTGTAGGCATTTTGGTAGGGAGATGCCTCCTTGACTTCGGGGGCAACCGGATCATCCACTGTAAGGGCCGGATTGTCTTCAAGTTCTCTTTCCACCGCATCTTCAAGCTCAGGGGCATTATATTCCAGCAGCCTTACGAAACGCAGCTGCTGTGCCGAGAGGCGCATGGAAATCCGTTGATCGATAGAGAGAGCTTGTTTTGAAGCCATAATATATGTTTGATGTTTTAAAATTAACGCGAAATTAGTATAAAATATGGGTGTAAAATAAAAAAAAGAGAAAAAAATTGCGAGTGAGCGAAAAAATGCTTAATTTCGCGTCTTGAAAAAAACAACATAGTCATCATAAACGACTGAAACAATTAAATAAAAGCAATGGCATCCCAGAACCAACAGCAACCGGATGAGAACGCGATTGATAAAATGAACTCGCAGCTGACAGCCGCGAGCGACAAAATCGCAAATAACAAGAAGATTATATTTTGGGGCGTAGGCGCCATCTTGGTAGTGGCAGCCTTCGTATTGAGCTATCTGTTCATCTACCGCAATCCCCACTTGAAAGATGCTTACGAAGCATATAACAAGGTTGAGACCGAAGCGATGGGCAATGACTCAATAGCTGCCGTGAAATATAAAGAGGTGGCAAACAAATACAAGCAGGATAAAGCCGGCAAACTTGCTGCGCTCAGTGCAGGCGAAGCTCTTTATAATGAGGGCAAGTATGAAGAGGCTGCTGAATATCTGAAGCGTTTCTCATCAGATGATGATGTGCTTGAGGCCAATACCCTTGTTCTTGTAGGCGATTGCTATGTCAATCTTAAGAAATATGATGAGGCGATTGATTATTTCCAGAAAGCTGTAAGAAAGGCCAACAGCAATCCTCAGATCGTTCCGCGTGTCCTTCTAAAGGAAGCGAATGTGTATGACGAGCAGAAGAAATATGATAAGGCTCTCGAATGCTACACTCAAATCAAGAATGCTTATCCGGATTTCCAGTTAGGTGCAGGTGTGAGTATCGATGCCTATATCGCACGTGAGAAAGCACGTCTTGCAAAATAAACTGTGTCTCACAAAATAAACTTAGGCTATCCATAAAATAATAAAACACAAATTTGCTTATTTTATGAAAAAGGGCAGGGGCTTTCGAGCTGCTGCCCTTTTCTGTGGATCCTTTTAATTCTTGGCCTTATGATGGTGAAACCAGTTTATGTGGCGTATCATGCGCCCATAGGTGTGGGTCATATTTTTCCCTATCTGTACTGTAATGAATGAAATCACGCTGACCATCACTACAGGCATGGCATAATTGTAACCGTGAGACATTTCCAACACTATGAAGATGGACATCAGTGGTGCCTCAATTGCCCCCGACATAACACCTGCCATGCCCAGGAAGGCAAAAAGACTGATCGGCAAATCGGTGCCGCACCAGGTGTTGCATGCTGCCGCGAAGAGATACCCGGCCATACATCCTGCAAACAATGTGGGAGCAAAGTCACCACCTACACCACCGCTGCTGTTGGTGGCTGAGACACCCCAGCATTTTAAAAGCAGAATGCCGCCACAAGCAACTATCAGAATGAATTCAGGGGCTACCAAGTTTTGCAGCATGCTTCCTTTGAGGATTGCTTCGGGATGGGCGTTGATCACATCACCGATCACCGGATAACCCACACAGTACATTGAGGGGAACAATAGAAGGCATAAGCCTATGATAAGGCCGCCAGCCAAATTGCATATCCAGGGATTCTTTATTTTCCGGAAGAAAATATCCATCTTCCCCATCACGCCGGAATAATATAACGAGTATATGCCACACGCTACTCCTAACAAGGCTGCCGTAAGTAAATTTACTGATGCCGAAGGAATGAGACTTTTGAAATACATATCAGGGGAATACCCGTTGAGAAAGGATGCCATGAGAAAGGCAGCTATGCAAGCTGCAAAAACAGCCAACACTTCTTTTGTGGTAAGCTTTATGCGTATGACTTCCAGGCCGAACAGCACTCCGCCGATGGGAGCTATGAAGATACCGGCTATGCCGCCACACATTCCACATCCCATCAGAGTTTTCAATGAGTCGTCAGTAAAGCCGAGCCATCTGCCTAAATTGCTGCCTATGGCTGCCCCTGTGTAAGCTATAGGCCCTTCAGAGCCTGATGTGCCTCCCATTCCTAATGTGACAGAGCTGGCAAGCACCGGCGCATATATAAGATCGGGTTTTAGACTATAGTTGTCATTATTGAGTGCGTTTATGATCTGGGCAGTGCCATGTGAGGGATTATCATGAAAAATATAGCGTGTCAGGATACCCGTAAGGAGGATGCCCGCAACCGGAACCGCAATCAACCACCAGTTGATGGAATCGGTGGCTATGTGGGGCATGAATATGCCGCTGATAAGTGACAGAAGCCATTTGAAACCAAAGGCGGCTGCGCCGCAAAGCAACCCTACAATAGTGGCAACCATAATTATTATGACAGTGTCGGGCATAAAACCGCCACACCATTCTTTAAATCGGTGTCTCTTGGGGTGATTGGAAATTGTGTTGTCGGATGTGGAATTCATATCGTTAGAGTATGTTATTTTCATGTGGGGATTGATGGGGATAGTCATTGAGGAGAGAAACCACAGAAGTTGTGTGGCACGTTATATATCTATAACAAACCTTTATGGAAATTGTGTGAATAACCACATAAAAAAACAAGATTCTTTCACAAGAACCTTGTCTCTGCGAATCAAATTTTTCTCTACAAACCTAACATAAACAAAATTATTAGTCTATATCTCAATCATTGTGTTGTGTCAACATAACTAACCTAATCACATTAATTCTTATCTTAAGATTTTCCACCGTATGCTGTAGGGGGCTGTTTAAGGTGCTGTGTGACCCTGGACAGCTGACCGATGTTTTATCTTTGATGTTGCAAAATTAACCATAAGATTGAATCATTGCAAGTGATATTAATAAAAAATATGTGCGAGTATAGGTGATATTAAATAATATATATTGATAATTAATAGGTTATAAAATATAAATATAGATATGATATTAATATAAGAATAAAAAAATAAGAGGTTAAAATCCCTTATCCTATAAAAAATGTTGCATCCTGTCTACCTTTTACAGAAAAGAATGGTCATAGTTATTCCTAAGAAAATAGATTTATGTATATGTATTTTTATATTTGCTACCATTATAAATTCAATGCGGTCATGGAGATGACCGCATTGAATTTATAATGGTAGCAAATATTCTGTTCTTGTCTTAGTATCTGTTAATTTCTTTGTGTGTAAGATACTTCGTTGCAAGGCATAATTCAGTAGTATGATTTTACAAGTAAAATACCTTACTTTACAAGAATTTTTGCTACTTTGTTACTGCCATCTTTCCTTATGGTTCTGCATATGTTAATGCCGGTTGCAGGTTGACTTAGTTTAACGCCCTGAAGAGTGTAGTATTCAATACTTATAATGTCATCGTCAGACACAAATGCCTCAATACTTACAGGGGTGTCATCGATATAATAACTGTCTTCAAGCACATTCCAGATTGTAAGAGGAGAAGCATAAGTTTTACCGTCAAACACATGATATTGTCTTAGTCCAACAGTATCATAACCTCCAAAATAGAAGTAGATTGAATGAGCACTACCCTTAATGAAGATGTCATTATAGTCTGTAAAGTTATAGGGAATCTGAGTCATATCCTCGTCAAACATTACGTAATCATTCATATCGAATGTCATTAGCTCCTCATCAATATAAACCTCATAATACATGTTATTGGTGTCAAGTAAGTCACCCTCGTGTGTGATGGCTGGAAGATTGAATTTAATGAATGTGTAGTCATATTCTTGGAAATAATCTAAGTAAAAATCGGGTATCGGGTGACTAGGTATTGGATCAGGGTTTGGATTGCGAAGCTTTATGACAGGCTCAACAAACATACTAAGGTAATACACTACATCAAGAGAAGCGTTTATAAACATGCATTTACCTTCTGAGGCTGTCATTATTTTTTTGTCTGTATCGTAGTCAAATGTAATATTATCTGCAAGATAATAGATATCCATATCAGCATCATATGTGCCTCCCATAAAGAACATATATGCTTGGCCTTCTATGGTGCCTAGGTACTGTCCTGATTCAAATATCACTTTGTCACCTTCAACCTTTCCTTTTACATAGGCATCAGGAAATGTAGAATCAAGATTGTTGAGATATACGTTATCACCATCAAAGCCTACATTTACAAAATGACCTGCCCCATTGAATATCAATGCCCAATCATTTGTCTCCAGCCCATCAGGAATCACTACCGGATTAAGATCAACTTTCTCATATTGCTGAACGCAATCACCAGCGACTCTCCATATGCCATCTGCATCTACCATACCGAATATTACATCCGGTAATTGTGGGTACCCTTCTTCATCTAAGGTGTCATCATATTCCATGTCCATTATGAGATTACCCTTATCATCTATTGTCCATGAAATAGTTTGTACTACGTCTGCATCAGTAGTTACATATTCAGGGTTTTCTTGATCGCCTATATTATAAAGTAGGTTGGCATAGCAATCAATGTGAATGAAGTCTCCATCAGGTGTTTCACCATCTTCTTCATAGATTGCCTGAGGCAATGTAGCTACCAGTTTATTATCCTGAATCTCACACTTTAAGTAGGAATTTGTAGTGAAACCTCCAAAAGGATTGTGTATGTAGGCAAATCCGTCATCACCATACACTATATCAACAGGCTCTGTGGCAGGTTTCCCGAATACTATATAGCCTCCCCAATACATGTAATATCCAGTTGTGTTACGGTAATAATGTGTAGTTTCACCAGAAGGTGCTGTTGTGATAATTGCATCATCTGAAAAAATACATTCAGTAGACTTGGGTGTTTTTGATAGATGAATAATATCTCTCTTGGCCATCTCAATAAGAGGCATGTTCTCTACACGTTCTGACTGAATAACTTCAGTTGGGTTTTCATTTCCGTTAGTATTTACATGGAAAAGATTTGAGTGGATAGTGATCCCTTCTGCTGTAGCAGGCAAATGATTCGATAATATCATTCCCATCAGTACGAACGATATCATTAAATTCGTCTTTTTCATAAAATTTGATTATTATTGTTAATAAACTGCTGCTCCCACTATTCGCTGTAAATAGAGAAGACGCAGTGCAAAATTACTCAACACAATTTTGGGATGCAACTTTTTAGGTTCACAACTCTTCTTCATAATAGATGAAGTAGTTTCACAAAACTACTTCATCTAAATAT
>CAZQSD010000042.1:0-21032 GCA_964595885.1 uncultured Sangeribacter sp. | reverse complement strand
GGTGATTCTTTATTATAAGGATATTAAAAAAGAGAGGGGTCGCGGTGTTATTTCTTGAGGACGGTTCTGCCCTTTTCAATGGCCTGCTCGTTAAGAGGGATGAGGCCATGATGACGCTCGGGAAGAGATTTCTTAAGACCCTTGATTACATTCTCCATAGGGAGCTTGTAAGGCATAGCCTCGAGAAGGGCGCCCATCACAACCATGTTGTAGGCTTTCGGGTTGCCGATTTCAAGAGTAGCCTCCATGGCATCGATAGGATAAATCTCAATATCGTCACGGGTAGGACGATTGTGGATGCCGTTAGTGTCATAGATGAGAATTCCACCCTTCTTTACCTTCGGGGCAAATTTGTCAAGGCTCTGCTGGTTGAGGGCGATGACGATGTCGTAGGTGTCAAGCACAGGTGAAGATATTTTCTCATCGGAGAGGATCACAGTTACGTTGGCAGTGCCACCACGCTGTTCCGGGCCGTAGGAAGGCATCCAAGTCACCTCCTTGTCGTCCATCAGACCGGAGTAAGCAAGAATCTTACCCATAGAGAGGACACCCTGGCCGCCGAATCCGGCTATAATGATTTCTTCTTTCATTTCAAAAATTTTTGAGGTAGGTTTTTGCGTTTACTCAGACGTTCTTCAGATCGCCCAGAGGATATTTAACAAACATATTCTCCACCATCCATTCGTTGGCTTTCACAGGAGACATCTTCCAACCGGAGTTGCAGGTAGAGACGATCTCAACCACAGAAGTGCCCTTTTTAGCGATGGCGTTCTCGAAAGCTTTCTTGAGGGCAGCTTTGGTCTTTCTTACAGAAGCCGGAGTGTGCACAGACTGGCGAGTGACGTAGCATGTGCCGTCAAGGATTGCAAGAAGATTGGTGATCTCAAGTGGGTGACCGTTGAGGTCTACGCGGCGTCCATAGGGAGTGGTGGCTGTCTTCTGGCCGATGAGAGTGGTCGGAGCCATCTGACCACCTGTCATGCCATAGATAGCATTGTTAACGAAAATCATAACTATGTTTTCGCCACGGTTGGCAGCGTGGATAGACTCGGCAGTACCGATAGCCGACATGTCGCCGTCGCCCTGATAAGTGAACACTACGTTCTCAGGCCAGAGGCGCTCGATTGCGGTTGCAACGGCGGGCGCACGTCCGTGGGCAGCCTCCACCCAGTCAACGTCTATGTAATTGTAGGCAAACACAGCGCAGCCTACAGGGGAAACACCGACAGTGCGGTCAGTGAGACCCATCTCGCTAATAACCTCGGCAATGAGCTTGTGAACCACACCGTGGCTGCAGCCGGGGCAATAGTGCATGTGCACCTCGTCAAGAAGTTCAGGCTTTGAATAGACCTTGTTCTCCTCTTTGATTATATCTTGGATATCCATTGATGTCGTAAGTTTGTCAGTTCTTCATTAGCTTGTTCTCAAGAGCGTCAACCACTTCCTGCGGGCTGGGGATGATACCGCCGAGGCGACCGAAATGCTCTACGGGGATACGGTCATGCACAGCGAGGCGCACGTCTTCAATCATCTGGCCGGCGTTGAGCTCTACGCAGAGGATGCCTTTCTTTCCTTCGGCAGCCTTGTTGACTGCTTCAGTCGGGAAGGGCCAGAGAGTGATCGGACGGATGATGCCTACCTTGATGCCTTTTTCAGCGGCGAGTTCCTTGGCCTTGTCGCAGATACGTGCGATTGAGCCGAAAGCCACGATCAGGTAGTCGGCGCCTTCCACGTCGATTTCTTCCCAGCGGGTTTCGTTTTTCTCTATCTCGCGATAAGTGGCCTGGAGCTGGTGGTTGATTTCCTCCATGCGTGCTGATTCAAGCTCAAGAGAAGTGATTACGTTGCGTTTGCGCAGGCCTGTTCTTCCATTCGCAGCCCAGGGGCACTGTTTTTTGACCTCTTCGTCAGTGCGGCGCGGGCGCTGTTCGGGAAGCACAACTTTTTCCATCATCTGGCCAACGATGCCGTCGGCCAGAATCATTGATGGAGTGCGGTATTTGAAGGCAAGGTCGAAGCCGAGTCCTACGAAATCAACCATTTCCTGCACTGTGGACGGTGCGAGCACGATCAGATGATAGTCGCCGTGGCCACCGCCTTTTGTTGCCTGGAAATAGTCGGCCTGTGAGGGCTGGATTGTGCCGAGGCCCGGACCGCCGCGCATCACGTTGAGCACGAGGGCCGGAAGCATAGCGCCTGCCAGATAGGAGATGCCCTCCTGCTTAAGGCTCACACCGGGAGATGACGAGGATGTCATCACTGCCTTGCCTGTGGCGGCTCCGCCGTAGACCATATTGATGGCAGCCACTTCTGATTCAGCCTGAAGCACTACCATGCCGGTTGTTTCCCAGGGCATAAGGGCTTCGAGAGTTTCCAGCACTTCCGACTGGGGGGTGATAGGATAACCGAAGTAGCCGTCACAACCATAGCGGATGGCTGCATGGGCAACGGCTTCGTTACCCTTCATTAATCTTACCTCTTCTTTCATATATAAGAATTTTGACTTCGTGTTTTTCGTCCGGTTGCCATGAGGAGCCGGAACTGATGGTTTAGAAAAAAAGTGTAGGGATTGGTTAGTCGACTTTTACACGGTATACCTCGATGCATGCGTCGGGACAAACCCATGCGCATGAGCAGCAGCCTGTGCAGTTGTCGGGGTTCTTCATGTAGGCGTAATGATAGCCACGATCATTTACCTCGTTGGGCTGAAGAGCCAGAGTGTCTGTGGGGCAGGCTGCCACACACAGATTGCATCCCTTGCATCTTTCGATGTTGACGGTGATTGCACCTTTAACTTTTGCCATGTTTGTTACTTTAGTTATTATGTTGTTAGTTGGTAAATTCTGTCTGTTCGACTTTGGCCTTTGCTCAGGCCTTTCGTTTCAATTCGCAAAAGTATAAAAAACTTTTTGGAAAAAGGCACAAATATTTATGTTGGACAACATAAAAGATGTTGTATAACATCTAATGAGCCATTTTGCCGCGAAAAAAATGAAAAATCAGTGTTTGGCCCCTAAAATTTCTGTCAATTTTCTCATTCCAACAGTGGCCGTTGCCTTTATTACGGTCACTCCGGGCATCAAACCGACAGAAGCGGCCGGGTTAGGATCTATATAGTAAATGGGCACCCCGGGGCGCACGCATTGTATGAGGCCGGCTGCGGGATACACTACGAGCGATGTGCCGATCACCACGAAAATGTCTGCTTCTGCTGTAAGCTCCATTGCCTTTTCGATGTTGGGCACCGGCTCCTGGAAAAACACAATGTGTGGGCGCATGAGGTCGCCTCGTTTCCCACGTGTTGCAGGAGTGGTGTCGAGATGATCAATGTCAAGGGTCTCAACATAATCTGGGTCGGACACGGAGCGTATCTTCATAAGCTCTCCGTGAAGGTGAAGCACTTTTGAGGAGCCTGCCCTCTCGTGAAGGTCGTCAACATTTTGGGTGATGACATAGACATCATAATCTTTCTCCAGCTCAGCGAGTGCCTTGTGGGCATCGTTCGGGAATTTTGTCACCAGGTCATGGCGACGGGCATTATAGAATTTATGCACGAGTTCGGGATTGCGTCTGAATCCGTCGGCAGATGCCACTTCCATCACAGGATAATTTTCCCATAGTCCCCCTGCATCACGGAATGTGGAGATGCCGCTTTCGGCGCTTATTCCTGCGCCTGATGATATCACTAATTTTGGTTTGCCCATGGTAGAGTAGTTATAAGGATAAAATATTCTGGCTGTAAAGATAACGATAAAATTTGATAAACCTATGACATATATCGGAATTTCGACCAATTCCGGCAAAGAATGTCTGCATTGATTTAGCCCGCTCAATACAATCAGGGCTGTTGAATTTGGGTTTAGCAAATCCAACAGCCCTGAAGTTCATTTCTGTATGAAATATTAATTATTTACAAGCATGCCTGAAGCAACGGTCTCGGCGGCTTTATCGCCTTTTGTGGCGCGTATGATTTCTATTGCAAAAGGCAAAGTCGTGCCGGGACCTTCAGAAGTTATCAGGTTTGGTTCTACTACAACAGTCTGTTGCACATACTCTCCACCGTTAGAATTAATAGCATCTCCAAGTCCCGGATAACAGGTTGCTTTCTTTCCCTTAAGCACCCCAAGTGGAGCAAGCACTACGGCCGGACCTGCGCAGATTGAAGCGATACGGCCGTTTTTATTATAATGGGCCATTATCTTATCCTTCACTTCGCTGTTGGCAAACAGGTTTTGTGCGCCCGGGTCGCCACCAGGTATGATCAACCAGTCAGCATCCTCCGTGTTTACATCTGAAATCAGTGAATCAGCCACAAGTATTTGTCCGGTGGCCCCTTTGATCTGAAGATTATCAGCTACCGCTACTGTTGCAACCGGAATATCGGCTCTGCGGAGTGCATCTACGGTTGCTGTTGCCTCAACCTCCTCAACACCTGGTGCGAGAAAGATGTATGATGTCTGTGCTTTCATAAACATTGTTCCTAAGATGATTGAAAGTGTTGCTAAGACACTTCTTAAAATTGATTTTGACATATTATAAAGATTTAATTCATGTTGCCTTACCCTTGTAGCAAAAATCAGCATTAATTGACTACATTGGTAGGAGTGCCCTCAATGAAATTGGCGACATTCGCCACAGCTATATCCATCAGTCGTTGACGTGCTTCGAAGGTTGCCCAGCCCAGATGTGGGGTGGTATAGCAATTTCGTGCGTATAGGAGGGGGTTGTCAATTGTCGGAGGTTCGCATGACAGCACATCCACACCCGCACCCCGCAATTCGCCTTTGTTCAGCGCATCGGCAAGAGCAACCTCATCAACCAGCGGTCCCCGGCCGGTATTGATCAATATAGCCGACGGTTTCATCTTTGCCAATGTGGAGGCGTTGATGAGATGCTTCGTCGAGTCGGTCAGAGGACAATGGAGTGACAACACATCGCTTTCCTTCAGCAACTGGTCAAGACTTTCCGCTTTCTTCACCCCGTCAGGAAGTGCATCGGCCCCTTTTGATGACAATGTCAAGACTTTCATGCCAAATGCAAGGGCGATTCCGGCAACCTTACTTCCGATATGACCGAATCCGACGATTCCGAAAGTCTTTCCGGCGAGTTCAGTCAGCGGTGTGTCCCAATAACAGAAGTCGGCATTGCGGCTCCATCGTCCGGCACGATTATCGGTTGTGTAATGCTCCACACCGTTGGTTATTGCAAGCAGAAGTGAAAATACCATCTGAGCCACCGAAGCGGTGCTGTAGGAAGGGATATTGGTGACCACCACACCCTTTTCTCGTGCAGCCTCAGTGTCGACTACATTATAACCCGTAGCAAGCACTCCAATATATTTAAGCTCGGGGAGCTTCTCAATAGTCTGTCGGTCTATGATGGTTTTGTTTGTAAGAAGTATGTCTGCACCCAAAGAACGCTCCACAACATCTGAGGGAGCGGTGCGGTCATAGACTGTTACCTCACCTAATTTTTTAAGCCCATCCCATGAGAGGTCACCGGGATTCATACCGTAACCATCTAATACTACAATTTTCATAAATATAATATAATAAGGATCTTTTTAACCTTCTAATTAAATAACTGTCTATCCCCCACAAATGTTTAGCTACTCCCGATCCTTTAAAGATCAGTAGGCGTTATAATGGATTTTTGCAGGCATCCATTTGTCTTTGGGAGTGACCGGCTGGGCAGGATAGCCGAAAGCCATGACATTGAGAGGCGTAAGATTGGTTGGTAAATTCAGAATGTCGCGCAGGCGTTGCTCACGGTCTTTAAGTGGATAGATGCCACACCACACTCCGCCGACACCGAGGGCGTGGGCTGCCAGAAGCATGTTTTCAGAAGCGGCAGAACAATCCTCCACCCAGAAACCTCCGTCGGGTATGTCGCCCTGGAAAAGATTATCCATATCTCCACAGACCACAACAGTGAAACTGCACCCTTCCACCATCTTGGTATATTCAAATGCTGACGTGATTGAATCCTTGAGGCTCTGTTCTGTGATCACTACAAAATGCCAGGGCTGCTGATTGGCAGCTGTCGGGGCAGCCATGCCTGCACGCAGGATTTTGTTTACTGTGCTGTCGTCTACCTGACGGTCGGTGTAACTTCGCACACTGGCACGGGTCATGATGCAGTCAATGATTGCATCAGCTTTGCTGGGTTCCCCCTCTTCGGAAGATGAGGATGAAGACACTGCGCCCAAGCGCACTGAGACGGCTAAAAGTGCTATGGCCAGAACTAACATTATCCAATGATAACTTTTCATGATATGATTCCTTATTTTATGGTTTGAAGTAATATAGGAAAGAATTTTTTACTATAGTTTGAATACAGGGTTGATTAAGCTTGTTTCAGCAGAGAACCGGTCGGGCAAACAAAGCGACAGAATGGTCTTGTGATAAACAGGGAAAGCAAGACAAACAGACCACCCACAGCCATGATTATCCACGATGCCGATTCCACAATAAATGCCGTGAAAATTTCATAGTCAATCCAGCTTGTGGCCCATCCGGCGTATAGCAGAGTCAGTAGCACCACCCACAGCAATTGACGGAAATTATCAAGACCTTTGACGAGTTTGGGAGACATCTTCCATTTCTTTTTGCAAACTTTGCCCGCCAGTTCCTGCAAGGAGCCGAATGGGCATATCCATGTGCAATAGAAATTGGGCTTGTTGAAAAGGGGATAGATTAGCCCGACAATGAGAAGAACAAGGGTCACTAAGAAACCCAGTGTGAAGTGGGGGGCACTTGAGAAAAAATTGAGCATCATGGCATAGTCGATGAATGTGCCTGCCCAGAAACCGAGTACTGCCACGTTGCACAATTGCTGCACAAGCCGGTAGGCTGGTTTCTTTATGAAAACCGGAAGCACAGCTCCTGCCACGATTACAATCAGAGCGGCGATTGCAGATATGGATATAGGGGCGTGTGCGGAAGCCTTCGCGCCTTCGGCATAGGATGCTCCGGCACGCACATTGGCTATGTAGGCATCAGAGGAATAGGTGGCTCCGCTCGCAGCGTCAACATTCATTGTTTCGGCTTCCTTGAGTGTTTTGCCATCCCATGCGTGGGTTAGTCCCGATGCCTCGAGATGTTTGAAAAACTTCGGACTCTCGGAGTTGGGGAGGGCCACTACGGAATCAATACGTCCGCCGGTAACATAAATTTCTACCGGCACCGGCCCTGCATAACCGGATATGTCTTTGCCTATGTCTGTTGTGTTGATGATTTCCTGTGAACCGGAATTGATGATAGCCGTGACATTATTATTCTCTTCTTCCGAGACAGCTTTGCCGGATGAAAAGAGGCCTGAGGCCTCAAGGCCAAACAGCGATCCGTTGCGGACTACAGCCAACGAAGCCAGAAGGCAGAACACGGTGACAAATGCAATTACGCGTCCGGCCACTTGATTGGATTTGGGTTTTGTAGGTAGCATGTATCTGTAAAATAGAGTTAAGATTTTATAGTGGATGATTCCGAGTATAATTATAATTGAATAACGGCATAATTTGAACTCGGTTCACCTATCTTATTGAATCTTCTGACAATTTTTTCATCTTTCTTTTGAGTGTAGGCAGAGGCCGGTGGTGTAATCAGGGCCTGATTCCATTGACTTGTTTCGCTGCCTCGGCTCAGAGGAGTGGGTAGGAAAGACATTATGATGCAGAATTAGATAAGAATCTCAGGATTTTTATCTAAATTTGCATCATGGAAGAAGATTTCGACATACGTGCAAGCCAGACACGTGACAATACGGAGAAAGATATAGAAAAGGCGCTGCGACCGTTGGCTTTTGACGACTTCGCCGGCCAGGACAAGATAATCACCAACCTGCGCATTTTCGTGCAGGCCGCGAAGATGCGTGGAGAATCCCTCGACCACACATTGCTTCACGGGCCTCCGGGACTTGGCAAGACCACACTGTCAAACATCGTTGCCAATGAGCTGGGGGTGGGATTTAAGGTCACGTCGGGCCCTGTGCTTGACAAACCGGGCGACCTTGCCGGCATATTGATGAGCCTGGAGGAAAACGATGTGCTCTTTATCGATGAGATTCATCGTCTGCATCCGATTGTGGAAGAATACCTTTACTCGGCAATGGAAGACTATCGCATCGATATCCTTCTTGACAAAGGGCCCGGAGCCAAAAGTGTGCAGCTATCCCTTCAGCCATTTACGCTGATTGGCGCCACCACACGCAGCGGATTGCTTACTTCTCCCCTTCGCGCCCGTTTCGGCATTAACTGTCATCTTGAATATTATGACCACAATGTGTTGAAAGGGATTGTGAGAAGATCGGCAGGGTTGCTCCGGACAGGCATCTCAGACGAGGCAGCGATGGAGATAGCTCTGCGCAGTCGCGGCACGCCGCGTATTTCCAATGCGCTTCTTCGCCGCGTGCGCGACTTTGCAATGGTGAAGAGCAATGGGTTTATTGACATCGCCATAGCCAAGCATGCCCTTGAGGCTCTCAATATTGACCGCTACGGACTTGATGAAATTGACAACCGCATACTGCTCACGATAATCGACAAGTTCAAAGGCGGACCGGTAGGACTCACAACCATAGCCACCGCACTCGGCGAAGACCCCGGCACTATAGAGGAGGTATACGAACCATTCCTCATCAAGGAAGGATTCATGAAACGCACCCCTCGCGGGCGAGAGGTGACAGATCTGGCTTACAAGCACCTTGACAGGAAAAGATTCAGTGCTCCCGGAAACTTATTTGAGGATTAGGTTATGGCAAGTATAAAATCTTTGGCAAAGGATACTGCCGTCTATGGATTGAGCAGTATCGTGGGGCGTTTTCTAAACTGGTGTTTAGTGCCCCTGTATGTATATCTGTTTCCCACGGAGGAATATGGCATTGTGACTTATCTTTATGGAGCAACGGCGGTTGCCCTTGTCATTCTCAACTATGGCATGGAGACCGGTTTTTTCCGCTTTGCCAATAAGGAGAAAGATCCGGAAACAGTCTATACCACTTCCCTTATCTCAGTAGGGTTCACCTCCACCCTGTTCATTATTCTTCTATGTGCCTTTATCCATCCTGTGGCATCGGCAATGAAGCTGCAGGGGTATAATCTCTTTATTATACTGATGGGTATAACGGTGGCGGTGGATGCCTTTACCAACTTGCCTTTCGCATATCTGCGCTATAAGAACAAGGCATGGAGGTTTGCAGGAATAAAGTTGCTCAATGTAGCTGTCAACATAGGATTGAATCTTTTCTTTCTGCTCGGATGTCCGGCTCTGCAGCAGCATCTGCCGGGAGCTATTGACTGGTTTTATGAACCGCTTGGTGGCAAGAGTTTTGGAATAGGATGGATATTTGTGGCAAATATTATGTCCACGTTTATAGTGTTGCTGTGCCTGTTGCCGCAGATTGGGAGAAGGGGATATAAATTTGAGTGGACGTTGCTCAAAAGGATGCTTTCCTATAGTTGGCCCCTGCTTATATTAGGAGTGGCTGGCATACTGAGTCAGAACATGGGACAGCTCATCATTCCATGGCTCTTTCCGGGTCATGAGATTGAGGCGCGGAGCATGGTGGGCATCTATGGGGCCAACATGAAGATTGCGATAGTGATGGTGATGTTTACCCAGGCGTTTCGCTATGCTTATGAACCTTTTATTTTTGCCCAGGCTAAAGGTAAGGGTGAGGACAGGAGCAGTGCCTATTGCGACGCGATGAAATACTTCATCATCTTCGGGTTGCTTATCTTCCTCGGCGTTATGTATTATCTTCCCTTGCTGAAGCATTTCATATCCTCGTCCTATTGGGCCGGACTTGACGTGGTGCCCATAATGATGCTTGCGGAGCTGTGTTTCGGGGTATTTTTCAATCTCTCCTTGTGGTATAAACTGACCGACAAGACCCAATGGGGTATGTACTTCTCACTGATATGTTTCGTGCTGATGCTCGGGCTTAACATATGGCTTGTGTCGATGATCGGTATTCCCAACGGCTATATGGGGTCGGCATGGGCTGCCTTGATAAGTTATTTCATTGTGATGGTGATGAGCTACTTCGCGGGACAGAAATATTACCCTCTTCCCTATCAGAAAAAGAGGATATTTATGTATGTGGTGATAGCGGGTGTGCTTTATCTCCTGGGCATGGGTTCGGAGTTGGTTATGCCGCTTAGCGTAGCCTATTGTGTCCGTTTCATCCTGTTGGTGGTTTATACCGGAATTGTGGCTGCGTTTGAGAATGTGCCGGTCATCTCCCCTATTCTTCGCCGTATAATGAAAAGATAAAAGAGAGATGCCCAAAAAAGACAACCGCGTTTCTGCCAAGCTTGGCAGAAACGCGGTTGTCTTTTTTGGGGGTGATTAGGCGGCCAATGGAGTATCAATGGATACTCCCCTTTTCCACTTCATAAAGAGGAATGTGCAGAGAGTCATGGCCAGCAGACCAACCCCCTCACTGTAATGAAGTGGCAATCCAACCCCTTCCACGTATGAGCCCATGGGTGCATAGCAAATGAAGGTGACGCATAGCGCGGTCATAAACATTGCCGGAATCATCGTAAGGAGATAGGCCATGCTGTTGCGATTGTTGCGGGTGAGATAGACACTGCAGGCCCAGAGAGTGAAGATCGACAGGGTCTGGTTGCACCAGGCGAAATATCTCCAGAGGATGTCAAAATTAACATTGAGGAGAAGATAGCTGATCCCTACGATAGGAAGAGTCACAAGCAGACGCTTCATGAATTTCTTTTGACCCAGTCCGATAGCATCGGCTATTATCAGTCGCAGACTTCGCATTGCCGTGTCGCCCGTAGTGATTGGGGCGGCAATCACGCCAAGAATTGCAAGAATGCCTCCGAAGGTGCCGAGCCATTTCACGCAAACCTCATGCACAAGAAGGCCGGCGTCTTGACCATGCGAGGCCATGTAATCGGCGAGTTTGCCATATCCTCCGGTGAAAGCAATGGCTGCGGCGGCCCAGATCAAAGCCACGATGCCCTCAGAGACCATCG
Source organism: uncultured Sangeribacter sp. (assembly GCA_964595885.1). Taxonomy (GTDB): domain Bacteria; phylum Bacteroidota; class Bacteroidia; order Bacteroidales; family Muribaculaceae; genus Lepagella. The sequence continues at coordinate 10,036 of CAZQSD010000042.1, read as the reverse complement.
CTCCATAGAACACCATGCGTCCGTGTTTCTCATTTTTGAGGCATCGGGCCATCATGGGGCTCTGAGTGGCATGGAAACCGGAGATGGCGCCACATGCTATTGAGATACACATCATCGGGAAGATTGGTGCGGCTTCTCCTGCCGGATGCCGATTGAACAATCCTTCTGAGAAACCGTCAGGAATTGCCACGCCATTGAAAATCATATAGCCCATGATCCCGGCTGCCATAAATAGAAGGGCAAACCCAAACAAAGGATAGAGGTTGCCTATGAGTTTGTCAACGGGAAGGAGTGTGGCAAGAATGTAATAGAGAAAGATACACACTGCCCAAAAAGTCGCGTTAAGGTGTTCGGGAGTCAGTGTGGCCAGCAGATTGGCAGGAGTCCTGACGAACACAGCAATCACCATCACGAGCAAGATGCACGTGAAGACGCTCATCACCATCTTTATTTTCTTTCCAAGCTCACTTCCGACAATTTCCGGTAGGGATTTACCTCCGAGACGAAGTGAGATCATGCCCGACATGAAGTCGTGGACCGCACCTGCAAAGATTGTGCCGAGCACGATCCACAGAAAAGCGGCGGGACCATACATGACACCCATTATGGCTCCGAATATCGGGCCCACACCGGCGATGTTAAGAAACTGGATAAGGTAGACTTTCCAGGTTGGCATCGCCACATAGTCAATTCCGTCTGCCATTGTTGAAGCCGGAGTCGGACGATTAGGATCGGTCTTGAACACGCGTTCCACAAGACCTCCATAGATGAAGTAGCCCAATACGAGAGCCACTAATGCAATTATAAATGAAATCATGATGTAAAATTAATTATTTCAGAAATTTATCTGTCAGATTTATGGGCGCAACGTAAATTGCTGCATTGCGGTAGCCACAAGAATGGCCGTTGCACATTTACACTACAAAAATAATATTCTTTAACGTAAAAAACACTATTTTTAATACGACAAAATTATTAAAAATATACAATTATTTTATAAATTGTTGAGTTCTATAGTTTTATGTTGTATATGTAAAATATATCAGTCTGTCATTATTATTCAATATTCGGTACAACACTATCCAAGATTTCACGCGGCGGGATTGCTGAATAGAAATCGACATTGCTATTATCTGACACCACTATAATCAACCTGCGATTGATTAATCGCGTTCTAACATTGATACTCATTTAGCCATAAATGTGCACAAGATTCATGATTAGAGGCAAATGTTTATCAGGTAATAGTTGAATACGTTAATTTTATATAAGGTTATGAAAGAGACACCGATTGAGAAAGTTCCTGAAGCATGGACAGCGGTAGTGGATGATCGCGTTAAGATTGAGGATGGGAGTGATAAGGATGCAGGCAAGGCAGTTGTAGAATCGTCGGATGGTGTAAAAACCTATACGGTGACCTGGCGCGACGGTGGCAAGATATTTACCTCTACTGATCCGGCCACATATTGGCAGGGCTATGCGGGCTATCCTGTCATAGCCGTTATGATGGTGATTGGCAAGCTGAATTATGATGAGGGGCTTGCCGCCAAGTTTGCCGGGGTGGAATGGAAGGCCATCAATACAAAGTTTCGAAATGATTATTCCAAGGCGCTCAAATATGTTGAGGAGACAAAAGACATTAATTCTGAAGAGGTGGCAACTGCCGCAGTAGAGGTCTTGAACCAGCTAAAGGCCTTAGACATCACTTTGAAAAGAAAGTGAAAGAAAGCATAAAACCTCTGGCCATGTGGCCAGAGGTTTTATATCAGTCAGAATCAAAAAATTCTGAGACTTCTCTACCGGATCGGCTTTATTTTATGCGCACGGGCTGCAGAGGAGCTTTCTCCGGAACAGCGGGAGCGGCCTTCGGAGAGGTTTTAAGCGGAGCTTTGGCGGCCGGAGCATACTCAGGACTGTAATTAAAGAAGAATCCCTCATATGTGCCGGTCAGCTTATGTCCGTCTTCATCAAGAAGATCAAACACCAGTTTGCGTGTGTTTTCGTCTGTTGTGCTGATTGTCACCGTGCCGCCCATAATTGGGGCCACAATATTCTGGACGCCAAACTCGTCAACATCATCCAGATTGCCATACCATGAGAATTCCGGAGTGCCACCATAGTCAAGGAAACCTTTGAGTCCGCAGAATGGTGCGATCTCATTGTTGATAGTGTATGTGCCGTCAGGAAGAAGATCGGCGTTGTCTGACGAGAGCTCAAGCATTACGAAATCACCGTGAGGCTCATCAGCCGGGTCAGTGATCATGACTACATACTGATATACCCCTGCCTTGATATAATCGCCAATAGGATAGCTTAGGCCTACGGTGTTGTCGATGAAATCAAACTCTATGTCTTTATCTATTGTGCCTTCAATCGGGAGAGCATTGTCATTGTTGCAGCGGTCGTCAAGCACTATCTTACCATCATATACACCCTGAATCTTGATTCCGTTCTCAGCCACGAGATCAAGTTCGATTTTAGTGCCCTTGTTGGATACAGTCACGGTGCCGTCTGTGATAAAGGCACGCATGATGCGTCCGTTTTTCTCAAGATAAGTGAGGTAAGTGCCTGTAGGATATGGCACACCCCAGAAGTCCAGTATGCCTCCCTTTTCGAAGGTGTAAGGAAGTTTGGTGTAGTATGGGGTGACGTCGCGTGTCTCAACATTATAGACACCGTCTGCCACATACTGTTGCGGATTCTTCGCATCTTCAGCCTTAGGCATATAGATAGGGAGGTTTAGCCAGTAGCCCTCAGTCTGGGCTCCATCACTTGTAAAGCTGCCGGTGTAAAGTTCAAGCACTGCGTCATCAGCAAGAGGATAGAACCAGTTGGCAAAATATCTCTCCTGGGCGCCTGTGAAGGTGATGTCTTGATCTTCAGGAAATTCCTGGCTTGTTGACATGCCCGGTCTGAAAGTGATCGGTCCATTATAAGATAATGCCACCTCGCTTCCATCCATAAGGAGGATTTCGACCCTTATGTCGTAGTTGTCGGCCTTTCTGCGCACATCGACAGTGCCATTGATGAAAGCACACTGAATCACGCCGTCTTCACCTTCGTCAACACGCATCCACATGCCTGAGGTCTGGATGTTGATCTGCCATTTCTCGGCCCCGCTGCCTGCACGGTAGTAGCCCGTGGGAAGCTGGGCGTCAAGGTAGTCCTCACTGAGATTCGAGGTCAGTTCGAGCGAGAGCTGCACGCCGCCTACATCAGCAGGATCGCCCCATTCGTCGGGGGCTTCTGTGGCAATTGTAAAGTTATAGATTCCCATGTCATCCTTTATGCCATATTCAGCGCCAATGAGATAGTTGGCTTCTGCGTAATAAGGCACATCCTCAAAGTTTATGCTCTCAATGCCGGAGGTGGGATATTCATGTTTCTCTCCGTCAGTGGTGGTCACAACCACCTTATAGTTCTGTGCCGCTGCTGAAAGGCCGAGAACGCCAATGGCAAGGGCAGACAATATTTTTGTTTTCATGAGTTTCTGGTTTTTGATTAGCGTATGAATTTAAAGCTGTTGCCTGGCATTGTAGCCACAAATACACCGGTGCCGAGTCCGTTGACAGCGATGTTTACAGAGCCGTCTTTGCCGGCGGTGGCGGAAGCCACCATAGAGCCTGCCATATTGTAAATGGCTATAGAAGCTCCTTCGGCAAGCCCTGTCACCCGGATGTTGTCTTTTGTGACAGCCACCTTGAGATGGTTGTTGCTGACTTCAGCCACTCCGGTGGCAGGTTTCTTAATGGTCATGTTGACGATATCGGCTATATTGTAGCGCATGCTTTCAGCGCTCCATTCGTCAGTGATTACCATTTCATCGCCATCAAAAGTGGCCACCGGGTAATATTGGAATTCATACTCCACCACATTGCCATCGCCGGTGTTGATGAGTAGTGAGTATCCGTCGCCGTTTTCGGCAGACGCTGCAAACACAGACGCCACCGCCATCATGGCGGCAATTATATATTTTTTCATAATACTGATTCTTTATAAAGTTAAGAAAAGAGGAATTCGGTTATGGTCTTTCAGGAAGTTTGCCGGTGTATTTTGCCGTTATGGTCAGGCCCTGTTCGATTTTGCCTTCAATCTCCACAACAGTGTTGTTGCCTTCTTCCGAAACCGTCACGGTGCCTTCAGTGAAGCTGGTGGCTTCATTATAAGGTGAGTAAAGGTTGATGTAGCTTGAGGCAGTGCCATTTTCCGTGCTTTCGCCAAAATTATAGACACCGGGTGCGGGTGTGTTGCCTTCTGAGAAGAGGTCGATCCTCATCTCCACTTTCCAGTTGGAGTCATTGAATCTGTAATAGAATCCGTTGGGAGCCGGATCGTTGACATCCACATACACGCAGTCAGAGAAGTTGAAGTTAATTGTGGGGCCGAAAGTGTTTAATGTGTCCTCACATGTGAACTTGAGCGAGCCGTTTCCAAAAGTCACCTCTCCTGAAAAAGAATAGACCTCACCTGAGCGGGCTACTGTTACAGTGCCGCCGGTAAGTTTTTCCTCTACCCCGTCAAGTGATACTCTTGAATAGGTAGGGTCAAAAGTGAAATCATCATTTGATGTGTCAGCCACATAGGTGCCTTCCTGAAGGAACATGGCGGCGGGTTCCCATAAGTCGAGGATCAGTTGGTTGTCACCACTGTTTAAGGTCACGCTAATGTTCTGGTTTCCATAAGTGGTCACAAAGACCTCATCGAAAGTGATTTCATAATTGGAGCCGCTCTGAACTTTTTCAAAGGTGATGTCTTGCACATAATCTGCGTTAAATTTGTGTGGGATGCCATCCTTGTCGATGATGACAATGTTCTGGGCCTGTGCTGCCAGAACAGAAACACCACACAATAGCGCTGTGGTCAAAAGGTGCTTCATGTTGATTGTGGATAAAGGTTAATAAAAAGGAAATATTGACCCAGCTATAAAAGATGGGCATTGAAAAAATTTTTTCAATGCCCAAAGATACGCATAAAATTTATAAAATCAAAATAAAAAATCATATTCTACAGTAAATCCGGAGGGGGGGACTATTTAAGGACGAGATGATTCATGACTTCACCGGCGAAAGGACGTTGCCCGACAATGGTGAAGCCGAGTGAGTCATACAGTCTGCGGGCATTCGGATTTGTTTTGCTGACCAGCAATCCCAATGGCTTTCCGGCTTTTTCAGCGCGCTGTCCGGCAGCTTTGATCAGGTGGGTTGCAATTCCCTTGCCGCGATATTCGGGAAATACTGCGAGAGTGTCAAGATAAAATTCCTCAGGACCGGTTTCATCTTGTGGGTTGCCGGTTATTTTTAAGCCGATAGCTTTTTCAGCCTCTTCAAAAAATGCTTTTCTAAGCTCGCGCAGGTTTGCGCCGTCATATGCCACCACCACACCTGCCACAGAATTATCATCGTTGATTGCCACCATAGAATTCAGATAGCTGTATTGCGAGTCGGTGCGTCGTGCCAGTGTGGAGAAAAGTTCCACGACATCTTCCGGCGTGTGTTCGTCTCCTGCCAGATGGGCTGTAAGCTCCTCCCCTATCGCCATAGTTATGGCTTTACCTATAAAGGGGGCGTGGTCGGGGGAGGCCGGTATTATTTTTGTCACCATATTATTTTCAACTGTTAATGTTCATACAAATATAAAACCCCTCAGCCAATTAAATGTTTGGTTGCTTCTGCATTGAAAATAAAAAGTCCGCTAAAGCCACTGTGGCAACTGCACAGTGGGAATTTAGCGGACTATGTGACTTTTAGATATTGTTAGTTGTCTTACCAAGATTCGAACTTGGACAGGCAGAACCAAAAACTGCAGTGCTACCATTACACCATAAGACAATCCAAATGTCCCAGACTCTATGCCTTTTGAAAGCAGGGGTCTAATAAGACGGTGCAAAATTAGTCAATTCATTTGGTAATTACAAATTTTTTCAGATAAAAATAGTTATGATATTCATTGAAGGGGTGAAAAGATTTGCATAATTGGATATTTAGCTATACCTTTGCGCTTAAAGAAAGTTAGTTATCCCAATGAAAGGAATTGTTCTTGCAGGAGGCTCAGGCACACGTCTGTATCCTATCACGAAGGGCATCAGCAAACAACTGCTGCCTATTTTTGACAAACCGATGGTCTATTACCCTATTTCCACGCTTATGTTGGCGGGTATCAGAGACATACTTGTCATCTCCACTCCCCAGGATCTGCCCGGATTCCGGCGGCTTCTTGGCGATGGCTCCGATTTTGGAGTGAACCTCTCCTATGCTGAACAGCCCTCTCCTGACGGATTGGCACAGGCGTTTATAATCGGAAAGGAATTTATCGGAGAGGATTGCGTATGCCTTGTGCTTGGCGACAATATTTTTCATGGCTCCGATTTCTCCAAGATGCTTAAAGAGGCGGTCCGCACTGCCGAGAAAGATGGAAAGGCCACCGTGTTCGGCTATCGCGTGAATGACCCGGAGCGATATGGCGTGGCAGAGTTCGATAAGGCCGGCAACTGCCTCTCCATAGAGGAGAAACCGGCACATCCTAAGAGCAATTACGCGGTTGTCGGACTGTATTTTTATCCTAACAAAGTGGTTGACGTGGCAGCCACCATCAAACCTTCGGCAAGAGGTGAACTTGAAATAACCACTGTAAACCAGACATTCCTTAATGACGGCCAGCTGAAGGTCAAGACTCTTCCAAGAGGATTTGCATGGCTTGACACCGGCACCCATGACTCGCTTGCAGAGGCATCAATTTACGTGGAAGTCCTTGAAAAGCGTCAGGGTCTGAAGATTGCGTGTCTTGAGGGAATCGCTTACCGACAGGGCTGGATTTCAAAAGAGAAGATGACCGAGCTTGCAAAGCCGATGCTTAAGAACCAATATGGACAGTATCTCATGAAGGTGATTGAGGAAGTGGAGCGTACAGGCGACCGCAATCTTGACTGATTTGTCTGTAGGTAAAAATAACGGAGACATGGAGATAATAAAAACGGAGATTGAGGGTGTATATACTATTGAGCCTCGGTTGTTTAAGGATACGCGTGGCTATTTCTTCGAGAGCTATTCAAAGCGGCAGCTTGATGATGTGTTAGGCTATGAAGTTGGCTTCGTGCAAGACAACGAATCCAAGTCGTGTTACGGAGTAATGAGAGGACTCCATTTTCAGAAGCCTCCCTTCTCCCAGGCAAAATTAGTGAGGTGTACTTATGGAAAGGTGCTTGACGTGGCGGTCGACCTTCGTGTGGGTTCGCCGACTTACGGCAAGCATGTTGCTGTGGATCTGTCAGAGGAGAATCATCGTGCGTTGTTTATTCCTCATGGATTTGCACACGGATTTGCGGTGTTGAGCCCGGTTGCCGTGTTGCAGTACAAATGTGACAATTACTATCACCCGGAATCGGAAGGGGGGATATCCATTCTTGATGAATCTCTCGGCATTGATTGGCAGATAGAGGCGGCAAAGGCTATTTTAAGCGATAAGGATCTCCATCATCCTCTTTTGAAAGATTTCGAATCCCCCTTTACCCTATAGATTCAAAAACACAGTTATTTTAATATAGTAGGCAACATTCAAGAGATGAACATACTTGTGACCGGAGCCAACGGACAGCTTGGCAATGAGATGCGTAAAGTCGCAGCGGCTTCCAAAGATAATTATATATTTACCGATGTGGCGGAACTTGACATCACAGACGCAGATGCCGTGAGAGGCATGGTAAGAGACAACGACATTAAGGCGATAGTCAATTGTGCAGCCTATACAAACGTGGATAAGGCCGAGAGTGACGCGGATTTTGCCGAGAAACTGAATGCGGATGCAGTGAAGAATCTTGCAGAAGCCATCAAGGAAAATGACGGGGTATTGATCCATGTGTCGACTGACTATGTGTTTGGCGGCTCACTTGGCAACACTCCGCGCACAGAGGAAGAACCTGTGAATCCTACAGGTGTCTATGGATTGACCAAACTGCATGGTGAGCAGGCCATTTCTGAGAGCGGATGTAAAGCCCTTATCTTCCGCACCGCGTGGCTCTATTCTGAATTTGGCAGGAACTTTTTGAAAACCATGCTTAATCTCACCGCCACGAAGCCTCAATTGAAAGTGGTGTTTGATCAGGTCGGCACCCCTACCTATGCCCTGGATCTTGCTCATGCTATCTTCGACATACTTGAAAATAGGAAATATGAAGGGAACGAGGGCATCTATCATTTCTCTAACGAAGGTGTCTGCTCATGGTATGATTTCACAAAGATGATTGCCGACTATTCCGGACAGACAGGTTGCGACATCCAACCCTGCCATTCTGATGAGTTCCCCTCTCCGGTGGTTCGTCCTTCCTACTCCGTGCTTGATAAAACCAAATATAAAATCACCTTCGGCCGCACGGTGCCCTACTGGACTGATTCTCTCCGTGTCTGTCTTAATGCCCTGCAAGCTGAAAAATAAAAATATTAGGTAGATATGTTGTTTAAACGTAACATATTGATAACCGGCGGCGCCGGTTTCATAGGCAGCCATGTTGTGAGGCTGTTTGTAAATAAGTATCCGGACTATCGTATTGTCAACCTTGACAAGCTTACGTATGCCGGCAACCTTGAAAACCTGAAAGACGTTGAGGATAAGCCCAACTATACTTTCGTAAAGGCAGACATCGCTGATCTCGACGAGATGCGCCGTGTCATAAAGGAATATTCCATTGATGGTGTTATCCATCTGGCAGCCGAAAGCCATGTTGACCGTTCGATAAAGGATCCGTTTACTTTTGCCCGCACTAACGTGATGGGCACTTTGGCATTGCTTCAGGCTGCCAAAGAGTATTGGGAGTCACTTCCCGAGAAATATGAGGGGAAGCGGTTCTACCATATCTCCACAGATGAGGTGTATGGCGCATTGGAACTGACCAATCCGGAAGGGATAGAGTCGCCGTTTACCACCGCTGCCTCCTCTGAGCATCATCATGCCTACGGCACAGAGTTTTTTCTTGAGACCACCAAATATAATCCCCACTCTCCCTATTCGGCATCTAAGGCATCGAGCGACCATTTCGTGCGTGCGTATCATGACACTTACGGAATGCCGACCATAGTCACCAACTGTTCCAACAATTATGGTCCGTATCAGTTTCCGGAGAAACTGATTCCCCTGTTCATCAACAATATCCGCAAGCGCAAACCCCTTCCCGTCTATGGCAAGGGAGAGAATGTGCGTGACTGGCTGTATGTGGAGGATCATGCACGTGCCATCGACACTATTTTCCATGATGGCAAAGTGGCTGAGACGTATAATATCGGCGGCTTCAACGAATGGAAAAATATTGACATCATAAAGGTAATCATAAAGACCGTAGACCGTCTGCTTGGCAATCCGGAAGGCTACAGCGATGAATTGATCACCTATGTGACCGACCGTCTGGGCCATGATATGCGCTATGCCATCGACAGCCGTAAACTCCAACGTGAACTTGGTTGGGAGCCTTCCCTTCAGTTTGAGGAGGGGATAGAAAAAACTGTCCGCTGGTATCTCGACCATCAGGAATGGATGGACCGAATCACCAGCGGAGAATACGAGAAATATTACGAATCAATGTATAAAGACCGATAGGCTATTGTCTCAGTCCTGGTTCAGGGCCTGGAAATAGCAATCGGCGATAGCAGTCCATTCTTCGAGAGATCCCTGGGTAGTGTATCCTTTTACTGCCTCGGGATCTCCGAGATCTTTTATTGCTATGTCTTCGGTAAGAGTCACTACTGTCGGGGCGGCTTCTGTGTCAGGATCCCAGAAATCGTCGAATTTTATTGGAGCCCGTCCTTCCTCAATAAGATATAACACGCCATTATAGCGATAGAGGCCCATAATCTCAGCCACACGGGTTTTCTCCGGATCCTTTTTGGAGCGGTGGAGAATTTCAGGCTGATAGGGGAATCCGGCAGTTGCGTTGTCCCATATGATTGCACCTATGCCGCGTGCTTCCATGTCTTCCATAAGTGCGTTTTTTGCCTTGTTGAAAAGAGCGTTTTCGGATTGCTGTGTATTTTCCATAATATATTTATCTGAT
>CAZQSD010000041.1:0-21811 GCA_964595885.1 uncultured Sangeribacter sp. | reverse complement strand
TTTTGGGAGAATTATTGCAGAATATGGGGATTGAATGGGGAAATTTGGAATTTTTTTTGTAATTTCGCGAATTATTGAACGCTTACCATCGGTTGGATGCCATAATTAGGATGAATTGGTGGGTGTGTTTGTAGTAATTCGAGAAAACGATGATAGAAAAAATCAACAGAATCAAAGAGGAGATTACGGGTGCCTCAGCTGCCACGTCAGAAGCCGTAGAGGAACTCCGTATAAAATATCTCAGCAAGAAAGGGGAGGTGTCGGCCCTGATGGCTGACTTCCGCAATGTGCCTGCTGAGCAGAAAAGAGAATTGGGTCAGAAGCTTAACGAACTTAAAGGGTTTGTTACCGACAGGATTAACTCTCTTAAGGAGCAGCTCTCGGCAGGGGCGGACAAAGAAAATTCATCAATTGACCTTACGCGAACAGCCACTCCTTTCCCGGTTGGTTCACGCCATCCGCTTTCAATTGTCAAGAACGACATAATCCGTATATTTGCCGGCATGGGTTTCACTATTGCCGAAGGCCCGGAAATTGAAGATGACTGGCACGTATTCTCATCACTCAATTTCCCACCTGATCATCCGGCACGTGACATGCAGGACACTTTCTTCATCTCGCGCACTCCGGTGGATGTGCTTCTTCGCACTCATACCTCTTCAGTGCAGACACGCACGATGGAGAAGACCCAGCCGCCTATCCGCATCGTGTGTCCCGGGCGAGTGTATCGCAACGAGGCTATCTCGGCACGAGCCCATTGCTTCTTCCATCAGGTGGAAGGTCTTTATATCGATAAGAATGTATCATTTGCTGACCTAAAGCAAGTGCTTCTCAATTTTGCCCAGCAGATGTTTGGACCGGAGACCAAGATTCGTCTTCGTCCGTCTTATTTCCCCTTTACCGAGCCATCTGCCGAGATGGACATCAGTTGCCACATATGCGGCGGTAAAGGATGTGCGTTCTGTAAAGGCACCGGCTGGGTTGAGATTCTGGGTTGCGGCATGGTAGACCCGAATGTGCTCAAGGCTTGTGGAATAGATCCTGAGGTTTACTCCGGATATGCTTTCGGCATGGGCATCGAGCGCATAACAAACTTGAAATACAGGGTAAAAGACCTGCGTATGTTCAGTGAGAACGACGTGCGTTTCCTCGCTGAATTTGAATCGGCAAGATAAGCCTTTCCCGGCAATGACTGTAAAAGAACGATATGAAGGGATAATAGCTTGGTTTTCGGAGAATATGCCTTCTCCGGAGACTGAGCTAAAATATGATTCCCCGTTCCATCTGCTGCTTGCCGTGATTCTGTCAGCACAATGCACCGACAAACGGGTGAATATCGTTACGCCTCCTCTATTTGAAGCTTTCCCGGATCCCCGGTCTCTTGCAGTTGCTACGGCAGAGGAGGTCTTTCCATACATAAAGAGTGTTTCTTTTCCTAATAATAAGACACGTCATCTGATTAATGCCGCCCGCGTGTTGGTTGAGGAATTTGACGGTGAGATGCCCTCTGACATAGACAATCTTATGAAACTTCCCGGAGTAGGACGCAAGACAGCCAATGTGATGCTCTCTGTGGTGTGGAATAAAGCTGCTATGGCAGTTGATACACATGTGTTCAGGGTTAGTAACCGCATTGGGCTCACCAATAATTCAAAGACCCCCCTCGCCACGGAAAAGACCCTTATGAGGCATCTTCCAAGTGAGATAGTTGCGAAAGCCCATCATTGGCTAATACTTCATGGGCGTTATGTATGCAAGGCACGTAAGCCTGACTGCGGCAACTGTGGAATCAGGGATCTGTGTCGTTTCTATAAGAAATCAACTAAGTAAAAGAGGAATGGCTCCCATTCCTCTTTTACTTATTAAAATATTGATTTGCCAATATCTGTGGTGAAACGTTCGAGTGTGGTTATGCCCATATAGGAATTGCCATGCTTATCGAGTTCCGGACTCCATACCGCTATACTCAGTTTTCCCGGAATTAATGCCACCACACCACCTCCGACACCGCTCTTGCCGGGCAAGCCGACACGGAATGCAAAGTCGCCCGACTCGTCATAGAAACCGCAGGTGAGCATCAATGCATTGAGGCGCTTTGCCTTGCTGACTGAGAGGATGCGTTGGCCGGTGAAAGGATTTTCCCCATGATTGACCAGATACATGAATGATTTTGCCAGCTCTTCGCAAGTCATGGTGACGCTGCATTGGTTGCAATATACATCAATAAGGGAATCCATGTCATTATTGATGTTGCCGAAGCTTTTCATAAAGTATCCGAGCGCCATATTCCTGTCGGAACATTCCAATTCGGAGCGTGCCACAGTGTGGTCATAATATATGTCGGCTGAATTTGCCATTTCCCTTATGAAATTCAGGATGCTTTCTTTTGGGCGTGGATAGAGGTTCATCAATCTGTCGGTAATGACCAGAGCCCCGGCATTTATGAACGGATTTCTTGGGATGCCGTGTTCGTGTTCAAGCTGCACGAGAGAATTGAAAGGAGAGCCTGACGGCTCACGCCCCACACTTTCCCATAAATCTTCATCATAATGATGCATCACCATAGTCAGGGTGAACACTTTAGATATACTTTGGATGGAGAATTTAGTCTTGTAGTCGCCCACGCCAAACACTCTGCCATCTGATGTGGCAATGGCTATTCCATATTGCTTCGGATTGACATTGGCGAGTGCAGGAATATAATCGGCCACTTTGCCGTGACCGAACAGAGGCTTTACCTCGTGATAGATTTTATCAATGATCTGCTGGTAGTCCATGGGTTATGGTTGGTGGAATAAGGTAACGGATAAATATAGGTCGCCAGATGCTGACGACCCATATGATTATTTGGTTATTTCTGATAGAGGAAACGTTTTATGCTGTGTTTCGGAGTCTTCTCAAACTCTTTTTCCATAATCTCGAATTTGTTGAGGCGACTGAAGGATTCGAGTTCCTTATTGACTGACGCTATGTTTTCAGCCATAATTCTGTCGATACCCTCCCTGTCGATATTCTTGGCCTTGGCAGCCTCAAAATCAGGGAAAATCAATGCCACCAGTTTGCCGTCATCATCAACTACAAGCGATTCAGCCACAAACGGCAGATTGTCGATTTTCTGTTCAATCTCTTCAGGATATATGTTTTGCCCTGAAGGGCCGAGAATCATGGTCTTGGAGCGGCCACTGATGGAAATCATGCCGTCAGGAGAAATAAGCCCCATGTCGCCGGTGTTCATCCAGCCGTCGTTGTCGGGGAATATTTCTTTCGTGGCTTTCTCATTCTTATAATATCCGGCCATCACGTTGTCGCCTTTCACCCATATGTTGCCGGGTATATGTGCCGGGTCAGGCGAATCAACTTTTACCTGCATGCGGTCGACTATGCGGCCAACAGTGTGTGGCCGTGACTCGGCCGGCGGTTCATAGGTGATAAGCGGGCCACATTCCGTCATGCCATAGCCTACGGTGATAGGGAACTTGATGCGGTAGAGGAATGTCTCTACCTCCGCATTAAGTGGCGCACCCCCTATGATTATTTCTTGGAGATTTCCACCGAAAGTTTCCATAAGCTTCTCCCTGATTTTGGCGTATATGCGATTGTTGATGATGGGAATCTTCAGCAGAATTTTCATCTTGGGCTCCTGAAGCTTCGGAAAGACATTTGCCTTTATGATCTTCTCGATGACCAAAGGCACAGTTACAATTAGTTTGGGCCGGATATCGGCGAAGGCCTTGATAAGGACTCGTGGCGAAGGCGCTTTTGTAAGGAAATTGCAGTGGCAGCCCTTCACGAAAGGATGAAGGGTCTCAAACACCATTCCGTATAGATGACCTAAGGGAAGCATGTTGACCATTCCGTCGCCCGGTTTCAGGAAACTCAGATGATCGATGCTGTAGCGAATGTTGCTCCATATGCTCAGGAAGGGCAGCATAACCCCTTTGGGCGCGCCTGTTGAGCCTGAGGTGTAATTGATGAGGGCGAGATCAGAGGGAGAGTCGCGGAAATAAATGATGCAGTCCGGGATAAAACTCTCCGGATATCTCTTTCCGAACAGTTCGTTGAGATCCTGGCGTGCGTCGGTGAGCTTTTTACTTCGGGAGAATGCAATGCCGTCTTCCATCATGTAGAATGCCCCTACAAGATTCGGAAGCAGATTATGGTCAAGTTTATCAAGGATTGTCTTGTCTGCAAAGAGCAGTTTGGCATCGCTATGGTTGACGAGGTTGTGTATGCTGTCAGGTTTGAACTCGTGCAATATCGGCACGGCCACCGCCCCGTAGGTGAGGCACGCAATGAAGGTTATTGCCCATGCAGAGGAGTTTTTCCCACAGAGTGCCACTTTGTCGCCCGGTTTCACGTCGGCAGCCTCAAAGAGAATATGCAGTTTCTCGACGAGCTCCGCCACTTCGGAAAACTTATAGTTGTTGCCTCCGATGTCGGAGAAGGCCATGCGTTCCCAGTTTTTTTTCACTGCATGCTCAATAATGAAGTTGAGGGAACGCTCGCCATATGGTTTCAATGATTCTTTAGTGTCTTTCATAGATATGTTTATTTATTGGATTTATCAGCAGCACTTTTCGCGGCTTCCTGCAGGCGTGTCTCAATCTGCGCCAGTGATTCGTCGCGCGACACTATTTTTCCGTCAGGGTCAATCAGCATGTGGTGTGGAATGCCGGAAAAACCGTAGATGTCATAAGGTTTGCGCTGGGTGTTATAGATTACGGGCCATGTGATTCCGTGTTTGCTGACTGCAGCCTTGGAATCCTCAGGGGTGTCTCTGACTGCCACTCCCACAATCTCAAGACCCTTGTCTTTCCAACGGTCATAAAGGGTAGCCATTTCGGGAAGTTCCTTTATGCAATACGGACACCAGCTTGCCCAGAAATCCACGAGGGTGTACTTACCCGGCTTGACGAAAGATGAGAAGGCAGTGGGGGTGCCATCGGCAGTCTCACCCTCGAAGTCAATAAAAGGCTGCCCGGGGGCAGTGGCGGCACGTAACACAGCAAAATTGCGATAATACTGTGCCTTTGATGAATTTTTCAACGCTTCCGGAGCAACTGCGAGAAGACTATCAACCTGATTTAGAGGAGCATATTTGATCCATTCTATGCCGAAATATGACCCGATAGGGTTGTTCTTGTTTTCGTTGTAGCTTTTCTCTACGAAGTCCATATACAGAGTCATGTCGTCAAGGCTTTCCACAGAGTCGAGTTGGGCGAGGAGCTGGGAGAATTTATTATTGAGGGGCGTGCCAATAGCGGAATTTGTAGAGTCGTTGACCACAGCTGTGCCAGGTTCCACGACATAGAATGCCCGTGTCCTGCCGTCAATTAGCACCGAAGCAAACACCGGGGTGGAGTCAGGACGTATGATCTGTGCCTTCCCGTCTGCCACCACTGCTGTGGCAAGAGATGTGGAGTCAAGAAAGTTCATGATTTCCACTGTCTGTCCTTCGAATTTATCAGAGAGAGAGACATCAAGAGTGGGTTGCTGATGAGAGCAGGCCGCCAGAAGCATGCTCCCGAATATGATGAGCGACGAAAATTTCTTTTTCATAATAAAACGGTTTACAAGATTATAACAAATTGAAATGCCTTAGGGTTTTCTGCTTTGCTACTGACCCCTAAGCACTCGGATGAAGTTTTCATTTTGGTGCGAAGATACAAAAAATAATTGAATAAGGAATTAAAATAGTGTATAGAATAAAAAAAGAGAGAAGTTGCCCTCTCTCTGAAGATATTTTCGAATGGATTTGATTGATTAATTGAACTGGGAGCCGATTTCTGCCATTTGTATTTTACCGACGATGTAGACCACTGTCACATTGGCTCCTCCGTTTTGAGTTATGACAAGCAGGTGAGTAAGCACCTTACCGTTGTCGGACAGTTTCCCGAGCACGTCATATTTATAGTAACCCTGTTTCTTGGTGGAAAGGGTCTCCATTGAATTTTCTTTCATAACCTTCCTGATGAGATCCCAGAGTTCCGGACTTGTACCATTGTTATATGTTGAGATGGTCTCAATAGAGGATATATCGGAAGAAGAGATACTCAGGCCGCCACTATCGATGTGGGTGCCTCCCATGGCCTTCAGCATGTAGGGTGACACATAGGTGTAATCAAACCCGGGGTCAATGGAAAGTTCATCGAAATATTTTTTCGGGTTGGCTGCAAATGCCGAAGTTGAGAGTATAACCGCAAGGGTAAAGAATATGAGTCTTATATATTTTTTCATAATATGATGTGAATGGTGTTAGACATTATTATATCGGATTCAAAGGATTTGACAGCAGGTCGAGGGAATGGTTTACTGACTCAACAGCCATAGGAATGCCTGACAGAGCTTCAGATACTATTTCAATTGATTCATAGATATTATTAATTGACTGACTGAGAGTGGAAAGCGGTTGAATCAGAAGTCTGGAAGTCTCCAGGTAAGCTGTCATTCCGGTGGGCATAACCTTGAAGACTTCTTCACTGACGGCATAAGCATCTTTGGCAAAGGGTGGAATTGACTCCAGGGCTTCGTTTGCTTCCGCAATAAGTTCGCTCTTATGAAGCTCGGGTTCCATAGGAGCATGCTTAGGTTTGGATGCATGCTTAGGTTTGAGAGAAGGCTTTTTTGCAGGCGATGTGGATGTTTGGGCAATCGTCTCTGTTTCCGACTGTGCTGCCGGAGTCAATTGTGGTTCCGGAGTCAATTGTGGTTCCGGTCTGGAAGACAGGTCAGCAATAAGGATTTGCTGAGATGTGGAAGCCTGTTGTCCATTGAAGAAGGTTATCCCCGTGATTCCGATTACACCGGCTATGGCTGCCGCCGCCGAGTAAGAGAGGATACGCATAATGAATGATTTCCGTTTCTTCTTCTTTGATTCGGCAGCTAATGAAGATATGTGGGCATTGAGCCGGTCTTCAAGCCCGGGAGGGACATTGTTCGCATGCGACAGAAGAGCGGTGTCTGCAAAATGATTAAGCGAATCAATCAACAGCAGATCATTAAGCATCTCCTTGTCCCGACACACGAGGTTTCCTGAGGCCACTTCCTTTGCCACACTGTTTAGGATTTCCATTTCATGTGTGGAGATTGTGGCATCGAAATACCTGTCAAGGATTCCCCGGATGTCGTTTATTTCCGGCATGTGGTTGTTTGCATTCATATTATTTACCATCCTTATCTTTTTGAGAAGAGACTTTTTAATTTTTTCCTGCCTCTTGAGAGAAGCACTCTGACATTGTGATCAGACAATCCGGTTGCCTCGCGGATCTCATTATTTGATAATCCGGCTACTCCACTCATCACCACCACTTTCCTTTGGTTTTCCGGAAGCTGTTTGAGCAAAGTGGCTATTATGGTGACATCTTCCCGGTTTTCCATTGATTCTGCCGGGGTAGGGGTGGTGTCGGCCACATTTGGGGGAGTATCATCTAATGAAAAGCTCTTTGGTCTTGTTTTTGCGGCCATTGACACTGCAATGTTTCTTACCGTGACTATAGCATATGCCTTTACATTATCTATCTCCGAGAGACGGTTACGGTTTTCCCAAAGCTTTGTAAGTGCTTCCTGCATACAATCGGCCGCATCGCTTTCATCTCTCAAGATTGTAAGCGCGTAGGCATATAGGGTAGTATGCAGCGGCATTATGCAGCTTTTAAACCGGAGTTCATCCATTGCAGTGGTCTGTTCACTTCTGGAGGCGTTTTTTTGTCTCTTTATAGTAAAGACTCACAAGTGATGATTTTGTTACAGTCGGAGATTATTTTTTTCGGTTATTTTATATTGCAGCCGGCCGGAGGTGCTATTTTATCTTTTCGACAGCGATCGGCTATGTGTTTGATTCGTGATGGTGTGGAAGGATGGGAGGAAAACATTTGTGACATACCGTTAGACCGGGCGGATCCTTCAAGCTCTTCAAGTTTTGAAAATGCCATAGCCATTGACCAGGGATTCTTGCCGTTTGCTTTCAGGAAGTCATATCCATAGTCATCGGCATTGCTTTCTTGCTTCTGGGAGTATTTTGAGTTGATCAGCGACTCTCCGAGCTGTCCGAGTTGTCCTTGTGTAAGGGCAGCCGCAGTGCTTCCTGTTGATGCCACGCCATCAAGAATGGCAGAGGTCAGGAGTGCATGTTTAAAGGCGTTTTTAGTATCCTTGTGTGCCACGTGGCCTATCTCATGGCCGATTACTCCCAGCACTTCATCATCCGTCATGCGATCCATCAGTCCGGAGTAAACGCGCACACTGCCGTCGGCACATGCAAACGCATTGACATCGTTTGTAAGATATACCTTGAAATTTAGTGGCACTCCGTCAACTGATGTCAGGCCTCTTGTGAGGTTATTAAGTCGCTTGGTGTATGGGCTGTCGGCTGGAGCCACTTTGTTCTGCTTGTCGGAGTAAGCCACATACTCATGTACATATCCCTGTATTTGGGAGTCAGAGATAGTGGCTGCCTGTAATGCTTTGGTAGCTCCTCCCATGAGGGCCTGCATATTAAGGGAAGAGGTTGAGCAGCTTGAGAAGCATAACATAAAGGCAGTGGCCATAGCCATTGCAGTGTGGCGGCATTTTGAAAGGAATAAAGTTCTCCGGCAATTTCTTATATGATTCATAGTATAAAGAACGTTGACAAGGCCGCGACATTGCCGCCTATGTTATTGTAACGCAGAAAAGAAGTAAAAAGTTAGTTTTTACGGTCGGTTTCGTTTATATCCGAATTCCTTCCATATTTCCTCTTGACAACCGGAATGCTGGAGATTATGTCTTGCCATGACAAAGAACAGATCAGAAAGGCGGTTTATGTAGGTCAAGACCAATTCTGGGACCGTATCAATTTCATGAAGGGCCCATAGCCTTCTTTCTGACTTGCGGGTTATGACCCGTGCCTGATGTAATTGAGATGCTATTGGAGTTCCTCCTGGAAGGATAAAACTAGCAGGAGAAGTGCATTCTGAATTTATGGAATCAATAGTATCTTCAAGTTGCTTCACAAGATCAGGAGCAAGTGAATTGGGATTTAAGGCTCTCATGTGGCTTTGAGTGGAAACAATGCTCATGATTGTCATAAGATTGATTTGAATTTCCCGGAGAATCTTTTGCCATTGGTGGAAGGCCGATAGTAAAGTCCGCACTGATCCGATTGCGACATTCAACTCATCCAGACATCCGTTGGCCTCAATTCTGATGTCAGTTTTCGCTACACGTATGCCACCATGTACGGATGTAAATCCTTTGTCGCCGGAGCGTGTATATATTCTGTTCATTTATTCCATAGTTTTAAAATGTCTGATTCCGCCCAATAAAGATGGGTGTAACCGGCAATGGTGTTTTTATATCTATATAGAGGTGTATCAACTTTCGTGCCTTTTGCATTAGATTGAGAGGCTATGTTTACTGCAACCTCCTGAGTAGAGATATGTGAATAGTGGAATTCATGGCCGTAGAGTTTTATGTTTGGAAGTCGCACCACTCGATACCCTAAGGTCAGTGAACTGTTGGACATGGTTGCTTTCATGGTAAATACTCCACACATCTTGTGACCGTCAATTTCATTGCAAAGGTATATCAAACCTCCGCACTCCCCAAGTATTTTCCCACCACTTTCCGCAAATGCTCTCACATTTTCGCGCATTTCCCTATTTGTCTCAAGTTCAGAAGCAAAAAGTTCAGGATACCCACCGGGAAAGTATAAGATATCTGCTGGTGGTAATTGCTTGTCATGTAGTGGAGAAAAGAAACTGATATTCTTAAAAACTTTAAGGTTGGCAGGGTAAAGGAAATTGAAGGCCGCATCATATGCCACTGCCACGTGAAGCCCGGTTGGAAACGGAACGGTCATTTCACACTCTTTTATTTTTAAATTCTTTGTTGCAGTTAATAATTTTTCAATATTTATATGCTGGCTTACTTCATAGGCTGCCAGATCAATAAATCTGTTCATCTCCTCCTTTGAGGATAAGGTCAAGCCGAGATGCCGGGAAGGCATCTGTAGTGCTGGCTTCTTTTTCAGGTAGCCAAAACATTCCACCCCAACATTTTCACATGCCTTTCGCATGAAGGAAAAATGGTTTTCTGATCCAATATTGTTAAACACAACTCCGGCAACATTCACTTTAGGATTGAAACGCGTGAAGCCAAAAATAGTTGCTGCCACAGAATAAGCAGTAGAAGCGGCATTGATTAATAAAATCATTGGAATATCAATTGTCATGGCAATATGGGCGCTGCTCCCCTCCATTCCATTAAACCCGTCGAACATTCCCATAGCCCCTTCCACAATGCTGACATCGGCAGAGGCAGAATAATGATTAAATAATTCTTTGACATGGGTGTCAGAGGCCATGAATAAATCCAGATTGATTGCTTCCCTTCCGACTGCTA
Source organism: uncultured Sangeribacter sp. (assembly GCA_964595885.1). Taxonomy (GTDB): domain Bacteria; phylum Bacteroidota; class Bacteroidia; order Bacteroidales; family Muribaculaceae; genus Lepagella. Next base: position 11,431 of record CAZQSD010000041.1, on the reverse strand, counting down.
TTGACTGAAATTGCGTGTCGATATAATCAGGACCACATTTGAATGGCTGGACAAGGTTGCTTTGTTGGGTTAGGGCACGCATGAGGCCAAGAGAAAAAGTGGTCTTGCCATTACCTGATGAGGGGGCGGCTATTAAAAATGCGGATTTCATATATTATGAATCATGAATTATGGATTTTATAACGTACTACACCTTCGTTGTCAATAAGAACTGACTCAAGTTGACCATGATAGATAGTGGCACAATGCTGATGACAGAGTTTCAGCAATGCCTGAAAAAACTTATCTGCGTCTTCTTCTGATAATTCTCTCCATAGTTCTCGTGCCATATTGATTTTGGTAATTACATGGTTTGCTGCCAGAGAACATTGATTAAGGGAAGCCACTGCCTGCAAGAAAACATGATTTAGAGTTATCTTATGGCTATGAGTGTCAAAATGTCCCTCTGCAAGTTTTACTGCTTTTCCAATCATCAATCCAATTGTGAGTGTGGGCACACTCAATTTTTCAGCTATCTTCATAGTGTCGCCCACTGCATTTCCATAGCTTATGAAAGCCTGGGGAGGGAGATCTGGATAGAGTGCTTTCATATAACGTTCGCTTCTCCCTCCGGAATTGATTACTACCTTTCGGCATCCCATTGCCAATGCCACTTCAAATTCCCGATGGATTGAGTTGATAAATGCTTCATGTGAGAAAGGATTCACTATACCGCTTGTGCCAATTATCGAGACTCCACCCATTACTCCAATCTTTGGATTAAAAGTCTTCATTGCCAACGTATCGCCTCCTTCAATGGCAATCGTCACATCTACTCCTCCTGAATAAAGTTGGGTTAGTTCATACTTGATCATATCGCGGGGAACAGGATTTATTGCAGGTTCTCCGATCGCCAATCCAATTCCTGGCAGTGTCACTGTGCCGATGCCTGCACCTCCGATGAATTTGATTCCGTCATGAGAGGTAAGGGCAACCGTTGCTGTCACCTGACACCCATTGGTGATATCCGGATCATCTCCGCTGTCTTTGATCACAGTGGCAGTTGCAGATTTATGTCCAATTTCAACAGATTCTATGTCCATTTTCATTGTTTCTCCTTCTGGAATTCTGAAAGTGACTTCATGGAGTTTCTCACTGGATAGCAACCCTATCATGGCAGCTTTTGCAGCTGCGGTTGCGCAAGACCCTGTGGTGAAACCCGTGTGAAGCGGATAAAACTCCGGCAGAAGTCGCTCTATTTCCCTACGAAGCCCATGTCTGCCGTCAACGGTTATAAACGTTGGCGGAACCTTTGGACGGCAAATTGCGAATACTTTTATATCTCTTTGAATAGCTGCCTTGACTTTCTCTTCAAACCCTCCGGTGATTCCGCTTTCTTTTGTTATTATCGCATCGGGTTTCAATTCATTAATCAGGGTGCCTGTGTCGGCTTCTTTATAAATAATCAGATGGCTTGTGGGAAAGCCGAAACTGATTGCTTTTTCAATAGAGTCATGACGGTCAAGCACCCGGAACCATGTGGTATGATGTTGCCAGAAATAGGTAAGCTTGGGGATGGTGTTCACCCCTGTTAATGCCAATAATTTTCCTATTTTTTCATTTTCCAATTTCCGGACTGCATCATGATAATCGTTACACCATATTATCTTATCGGTCTCTCTCAAGGGATAATGACGTTCAAATCTTATGACTGGTAGTTTCAACTCATTAGCCACCTCATGAATTGTGTTATGAAGATTGATTGCAAAAGGATGTGCAGCATCTATGATCAGCCTGACTTTATGCTCATAACAGATTTTGATCATATCTTCCCGGGTCATGGTTCCACTAATGTGAACTCCATGTCCACATTCTACTTTCTGATGATCAGAAGCAGTGGAGTATAAATATTTACCTTCGCCATCATCAAGTGTGTTTATAGCTATTCTGCCTTCTGTAGTGCCCCCGAAAACCAATATCATTTTCTAAACAGATGTTTAAAGTTATCACTATATAGGCGTGAAAGACCTTTACGGTTGTCAATTGCTTCTCCAACCACGAGCAACGTGGTCAAGGTAAGGTTATTTTCATGGACAATACGTGCAAGGTCTTTAAGCACACCCCGGTATATTCTTTCCTCTTTCCAGGTCAGTTTATAACATGCTGCTATAGGAGTCTCAGAAGGATAAGCCATAAGTAACTCACGTTGCACATCATCTACAATTCCTGCACTTAGAAATATACACATGGTGCTTTGAGAGGAGGCAAGTTTATGCAACTGTTCTTTTTCCGGCATCAGAGTCTTTCCCTCGCCTCTGGTGAGGATGATGGTCTGTACTTTTTCAGGAATTGTAAACTGTGATTTAAGAGCTGCGGCTGCGGCTTGGAAGGATGAGATTCCGGGAGTTATGTGATAGGTCATGCCATGTTTGTCAAAAAAAGCCATCTGTTCCTGAATGGCTCCATAGATGCAGGGATCTCCGGTGTGAAGTCGCACTATGAGCTTGTCACGGTCATAGAATTCTTTCATCAAGGCAAACTGCTCCTCAAGATTCATTGATGCCGAACTTTTTACCATACAGTTTGGTTTGGCATAGTGAGTCAATTCTTTGGGCACAAGACTTCCGGCATATAAAATGAGATCAGCCTGCTGAAGGAAATGTTTTCCTCTGACAGATATAAGTTCGGGGTCACCTGGCCCTGCTCCAACGATTTCTATATGGCCTCCACGTAGCGCCCCTTTATCAAACGCTATTGCGAAAGTGAAGTCAGAATTGTCTGACAGTTTTCCTTTCTGTTTTTCCATCACCAGTTTTCCTCCACCGGAAGCCTTGAGGGCACAGCATTCCGCAACTCCGGTTACCCCTGTTACAGAAAAGACTTTTTCCGATGGATTTGGCACATCAATGTCTTTCAGTTCTTCTGCTGAATATATGTTGCAGTTATGTATGTTTTCCCAGGCTGCCAATTCTTTGATCAGCTTTTCATCTTTTTTTAGATCAATTGTAGAAACTGATTTTATGGATTCCGGGCTTATTCCTTTTTCCACTAGGAGATGCTTTATATAGTTGCTAATTCCTTTAGGATTGCAGTCGTGCCGACAGCCAATCCCGAGATTAAGCACAGGAGGACGAAAGTAAAGTATGTGGCATGTAGTCTTATAAATATAGGGAGTGACAGCAATAATAAGCTTGAAGTTGTTTAGATGTGTTTTATTTTTAATGACTGTTACATTGTCAGGTAAAGATGATTCAAGATAATCGGTTCCTTTGTCTCTGATATCAAGCAATAATCCGGTTTGCTGCCCGTGGGTTAGTATCGCTATTGCCTTGTTCATGTCATCACGTTTAACGTCGGCAGTCCAACCAAAGCGTTGGGCTATGGTGTCAAGCGACCATATTTGCATATTGTCACTATGGGTTGTAATTACGGGGTATGCACCCAGAATGTGGGCAACCTCTTTGCATAGCTGATTAGCTCCTCCAACATGACCGGAAAGTACGGAAATGACATTTTTCCCAGTGCTATCAATACATACTACAGCCGGATCTCTGTATTTATCTGCCGCACATGCTCCTATAAGTCTTACGCAGATTCCTAAGGCTCCAATGAATATTATTGCCTTACAGTTAGAAAAATCTTCCGGTTGAAAATCATCGTAACTTTTTAGAGAAAAATCTTTCAATTCTGTCTGAATGTGTTGAGCCAATTGCAGGCCGGTTTCATTTAGGTAAATTATAATTTTCATACTGCTTTTATTATTGTTATAGTGTTGTGTGAATCCACTTTCAGACTATGTATGTCTGTAATTTTATGTCCAGCCAGGTTGACTGTCTGGATAAATGTGCTGCAACTCTCATCGCTGACAGAATTGAATACAATGATCCCATTCTTATTCAGGACCGTGAATATACGTGTCAGCATTATCGGTAAGTTTCCGCCGTGACCGCCGATAAACACAGCATCCGGAGCAGGATAGCAGCTCAGATCACAATCTAAAAAATCGGCGATCACTCCATTGATTCCGGGCACTCCGAATTTGCGGCAATTAGTCTCAAGCAACTCCCTTGATTCTTCCCTTCGTTCAAAGGCGACAATTTCAAGAGTTGGAAAGTGAATTTTGGCTTCAATAGCTACGGATCCGGTGCAGAATCCTATGTCCCACATTACAGATTTGTCGTAAAGGCTCAACATCGCCAGTGAAAGGAGGCGCACAGGCATTTTGGTGATCATATTTCTTCTTCCTTCAAGATGACTGAACATTTGTTCCGGGATGCCGAAGAACCTTTCACGTAGTCTGGACATCTGTAAGATTAGGCAGTTGGGTGTTTCAAAAGTTTTGTCAGCAGCTTCTTGCAATGATAGTTTAATGACTTTTTCCCTATCATTTCCAAGACATTCGCCTACGTATATATTATAATTGTCATATCCATAGTGAAGAAGTCTTCGGGCAATCTCAGAAGGACATTTCTTTTTGTCGGTAAGAATTCCTATGAGACTACGGTTTTCCAATAATGCCACATCAAGATTTTTCCAAGGGCGACCGGTCAGGGAAATATTGATCATCTCCGCATAAGGCAACAGCAGTCGGTGAGCCAACATTTGCAAAGAGTTGAAAGATGGGTAGACAGTTATTTCAGCTTTTGGAAATTCTCTGCAAAGAGTGGTGGCGAAGCCGTAGAAGAGCGGATCACCGGATGCGAATATAACTATATCTGTATATAAGATATAGACTTCAAAAACATTTTTTAGTGGTAAAGCCACATCAATCCAAATCGAATCTTGTGGAAGAAGTGATGCCACAATTTCATGGTGACGCTTTCCTCCGGAGAAAATCTTGTTGCTCTTTAGGACTGAAATTACCTCCGGTGAGAAATGCTGATTCCGGCTATCTGAAACACCGATTATTGAAAATTTAATATTATACATCTCTTCCGGGTTTTAAAAGTTGTGCATCAGGCCAACAGAGAATTGAATTTACAAGGGTTGCAGCTAAATTACTGCCTCCTTTCCTTCCTTCAATTATAATTTTGGGAATTTGAGCAAACGGTTTGACCATATGTTTGCTTTCGCAGACATGTACAAAACCGACAGGAGCGGCTATTATGCCACATGGATAGGCTTTTTTCTGACGAACCAGCGAACATAATTCTATGAGAGCCGTAGGTGCGTTTCCAAACACGTAGAGTGCATCAGGATATTGTGCTACTGCGCGCCGAATCCCGGCTTGAGTTCGAGTGATACCTTTCTCTTCAGCCAGTTCAATGGTGGCGGGATCATTAAGGAGGCATTTTACTTCAATTCCCAATCTTTGGAGAGCCCCTTTCCGGATGCCTGAAGCAGCCATAGTCACATCTGTTATGATAGTCCTCACTCCACCGTGTGTCAGTGAATTAAAGATCCTTTCCACAGCTTTATAATCAGCTTTAACTATATTCTCCATGTCGAAATCGGCAGTAGTGTGGATGGCATGGAGCATTAGCCACTTTAGATCGAGTGGTATATTGGGATTAGACATTTCACGCTCTATGGTGCGGAAGCTATCAATCATTATGGATTGACCTGGAGGGGTGGCATTATCAACCAGGGTAGGATAATAGCCTCGTGGGGTAATGACATTATTGTCACACTCATATGATTGTGAATTGCCAATCAAAACTACAGTAAACATATCAACATCTTCCGGATTAAAGCCTTTCAGGGTCGTGATATTCATTGTTTCATCGTCTCGGCCCGCTTGCCTTACATAACCAACCGGAGTGTCATGACTCCGCTTTTCCATAAAGATTTCTTTCAGCCGATAAAGTTCCCAATAGCGATCTGTGCTTTTGGGATTATATACAGCGGTAACGAAGTCAGCCTCGGCAGCCGCCTTGATTCTTTTTTCAATCACCGTCCAAGGGGTCATAAGATCGCTCAATGATATAACGCAGAAATCATGACCTATGGGAGCACCAAGTAACGAAGCAGCTTTCTGAAAGGCACTTATTCCCGGCACAACCTCAATTTCGATATCTGCCTTACGTTTCCGGAGCATCTCATATACGAGTGGAGCCATACCATAGATTCCAGAGTCGCCTGAACTTATAACACAGACATCACTTCCGTTTTCGGCTATCTCGAATGCCTTTTCTATTCGTGTCTGTTCTTGTCTCATACCAGTTTGCACAATCGTGGCATCCTTCTTGACAATGGACGAAATAAAGGGTATATAATATTTATAACCGACAATGACATCAGCCTTATGAAGTACCGCAATAGCTCTTGAGGTCATGTCGCCTATGCTGCCGGGACCAATACCCACAACAGTTATTTTTGCTTTCATATTCTTCCTAATTTAAATTATGTGGAGCTATAAAGGAATTTTATGACTTATGTCAGTTTTTATTTTTGTAGGAGACACTTTTTATAGAAAGTAGTGTACCGGTACCTACAATTATAAGTCCACCAAATAATAGTATTAACATGAATAAGTCATGAATCCATTTCACTTTATTTATGATTGGAATATTCATCGTGTGCAGAAAGCTGTAACAGATTGCTTGTGCCTTAGCTTTTAAATCCATAATTCTATAAAAGCCTTCATTATTCCAATAAACTGTAAAATTTTCAGTCTCAGCATAATATCCTGGAATCCCATTTGAGGGATAGAATATGCTGCTCTTAATGGGTTTTATCCTGATTATTGACTCACCAGTGGCTTTAGCAATTTGCTTACCAATATTTTCCGGAGAAAAATCTAACGTAGTAGTAGAGTTTATAGGGAGTATTTTGCAGTCTTTCCCGGTTGCTACCTTAACTAATGGCAGTGGGTTAGAGAGAATGGTGATTTCTCCGAATCTATGTGGTAGTTCTGAAATATTTACGTCATTTTTTGCTATGAATGTCTTAGAGTCGGGGAGTGGTTTTGATTTCATTATCCAGTCAGGTATCTTTGCAAGTGACATCATGCCACTAAAGATAAATGCAAACATGCTTATGCCGAAAAAGAGTCCCCAGAAATAGTGCCGCTGCCATAGCTTGTTGCTGAAGATATGTAGTTTGTGTCTGCGTAATAAAAACCTTGCAGAAATTAATAATCCCATTATTACTGAGATGGTGCATATACCTGAAATCCATATCAAGGTTGTTCGCCATGTGTTACTATTTCTTCTTAAAGGGGTTATATAGACATAATGAGGCAACGCACCTATCCATGCCCAGCTTCTTTCACTTAGAGTGGCACGTTGCAACAGTTCTCCTGTTTTAGAGGATACATAAGTGTATGATTTATCTTCACCTATTACACGGTAAATAGGTAGATGACTCATTAACTGGTTAAACGGAATCCATTTGTCTATATCTTCAAGAGTATCAATCTTGGCAATTTTGGTTTCGAAAGTTGTCATAATATCCTTAATGGCGGTTAGGGTAGGGGTATATTTCCCTATAACCTCTCCGTCAACTTTTATCATTGCATGATATCCTGAAAAGGAAATGCGGCAGTTGCTGAAAGAGTCGGGCATTTCCACCCATAATTTTGATAATTGCTTGACCTTATCTACCCCCACTGGCATGCCAGTGGGGGTGAGACGTGGAAACGGATGATAGAGCATCACAATTCCCGATACATACCACATTGTAAATAGAAATGCAAGTGGTATGCCTAGCCATTTGTGAAATCTATATATCAGTCTGAATATTCTATTCATGATTTATGTCAGAAAGAGTAGCCTACACTGATTTTCCAATTTATATCCTGCCCCGGAATCATTTGGTTGCCCAGACATGACACATTATAATGACGATTAAAGAGATTGTTGACAGCAACTTTATATTCAACCCCACATGCCATCTTATAACGCAGTGCGGCATCGGTAAGGAAGAATGAATCCAGCTTGATTCCATTCGTTAGATTGGTATAGACCGCGTCTTGATATATCATGGAGATAGATACTCCAAATCCTTTCAATATACCGTCCGACAGGTCATAGTCACCGGTAAATGAAAATTGATTTTCCGGAATATAAGTATATCGGTTTCCTCGGTCTTTATTGGCCTGCATATAATCGTTTGGTGCTATTTTACCCACTTTGGCGTTAGTGTAGGCATATCCTGCTGTGAACAAGAAATCGCGCCATGAATAACTTAAATCTATGTCAAATCCATCGGAATGCATCCTGCCGACTTGACCTCTTACAGTCTTAATCACACCATCCTCTTCAAGAGTACCTAATGAGGTTACGACATTTTTCTTTCTTATATAGTAATATGAAGCGTTGGCTGTCAATCCTTTCCATTCATATTTTATGCCCCCTTCAAACTGATAACCCTTTTCCGGAGAGAATACCTCGCCTCCATCGGTAGGGTAATAGCGTTTGCCGTTACCGTCAATATATATTGTGTTGTCATCATAAATAGTATTGTTAGGTTTGAAGAATGACCCGACGGAAGCATAAATGGAGAGATTAGCTACAGGAAGGTAAACTATCCCGGCCCGATAGGATAATGCATGGTTTACTATAGAGTTGTAATCACTCCCTTTCGGATGGGTATAATGAAGGTCTCCATCTTTGAGTTGCACAATGGCTGAACGATACTTATAATAGTCGTAGCGGCCTGAGAGCATGAACTTGAGGGCCTTGCACACATCAACTACATCAGATAGATAGATGGCCTGAGAAAGTCTATCAGTAATTGATACTCTACCCATTTTGGTAAACATTGCCCCACATGAATAGGGATAATAGACCGGAATTTGCGAGTCAACGCCTGGGCCTGAAAAGGTGGATCTTCCAAATGATGGTCTATGCAAATAATTGACTGAGTAACCACCGAAATAAGTATGCTTTACAGAACCGGTGAAAAAGTCTCCCGTCAATTCAAGTTGATTGGAATAATGATATGCCTTATGGTTGAAGGCGAGGGGAGAGGAGTTGGTAAGGGTATCGAGATTAATGTAGGTCTTTTTGCCATCTCTCTCGTAATAATGTTTGTATATGGGTTCGTTGCTGGTCAGATAGCTCATTGATTCAGTGCTTTGATAGTCAATGTTGTCATATCTGAACATAGCGACATCACGCAGTTTTATTGCATTACTGAACACGTGTTCGTAGCGTAATTGTATATCTTGTGTGCGGTTGTTCAGGAAATCTGACTCATTGTTGTAACGAGCCTTACGATTAAGTCCCGGCAATTGCTGAAATTGTGACAGATAAAGTTTGCCATCGGTGGAGTAAATGTCATACGGCATTAATGCGGGTAGACCGGTATCTGTGCCATATCGGTCATTGGCAAAATAATATGTAGCTTGAAGGAAGTCTTTTTCTGTAAACCAACCTGAAATTGTGGCATATGCTGAGAAACGACGTTCCATATTATTACGCCAACCGTCTGTGGATGAAGTGTAGATAGACGCATAGTAATTAAAAGGGCTAACAAGTTTCCCCGACATTCCAAATAGTGCATCACGACCATGCCACGAAGACAGTCCTACTCGTGCTTGGAGATGGCGTTCAGCTGTGGGTTGACGGCGAGTTATGTTGATGACACCTCCCACTATTGAATGACCATATAGTGCAGAAGCAGGTCCTCTCATAAGCTCTATGTTTTCCACGTTTGAAAGATCGTGCATGGGCATCGAGGTCACAAATGATCTTTGGTCGGCAACCCCATCGGTTGCTACCAATTGATTTGAAAATCCACGTATATAGAATTCTTGAAATCCTCCATAGGTGGTGCGGGTCTTAACTGATGGGATGAAACGTGTGGCTCCGACAATGTCAACAATGCCACGCTTCTCAAGAAGGGAGTGATCAACATGAGTCATATTGACCGGGAGGAACTTTTCGTCAACACCATAAGGTAAGATTGTGTTGCGGCTGTCTTTTATGCCCGTTACTTCTACCTCATTGAGATGTATCACAGAATCATTGGGTTCGTCTGCCTGCATTGGGGCACTTCCAATGCAAAGGCTTGCGACAAATATTGTCGCGATAGGGATTACATTGAATTTCATAGATTTAAATTAATTGGATAAGTTTGTAACTATATGATTCGAATCAATTACTTTTTATGGTTATCAGACTTCTTTCTTGCGTTTGTTAAACAATACATACATTACCACAGGTGCACCTATCAAGGCCGTGATCGAGTTTACAGGCAATGCTCCTTCGAATCCCGGCATTCTGGCAATCAGGTTGCAAAGAAGAGCCAGGGAGGCACCTCCGAGTAAAGAGGCCGGCAAAATTATGGAATGATTTGAGGTGTGGAACAGTCCGCGACATAAGTGTGGCACCGCTAGACCCAGAAATACCACAGGTCCGCAATATGCTGTCACAACAGCAACCAGAATGCCGGAACAACCTATGACCAGTAGTCTTGCCCGCTTGATATTCAATCCTAAATTTCGGGCATAAGCATCTCCTAATAACAGGAGGTTTAAGGTCTTGATCAGGAAAAATGCAGTCGGGAGCAGAAGTAGCATCAAGATTAGAAAGACCGAAGTCTGTCCTCCTGAAACTCTTGAAAAACTACCGAGTCCCCATATGACGTAAGCACGTATGTCTTCTTCTGCACTGAAGAATTTTAGGACTCCGATGATTGCATTTGCTATATAACCTATCATGACACCCATGATAAGAAGAGTCACATTGCCTCTTACTTTTTGTGCCACAAAGGCTATAAGTGCCATTATCAAAAGGGCCCCTATTATTGCTGACAAAGTTATTGTCACTTCTCCTATTACTCCAAGCTTACTCAATGCCACCCCTCCGACACCTCCTGAAAGAAGCACTACACATGCCACCCCCAAACTTGCCCCGGAACTGATGCCCAATACTGATGGACCTGCAAGCGGATTACGGAATACGGTCTGCATCAACAGACCGCTGACAGCGAGTGCGGCTCCTGCCATAGCCGATGTCAGCGACTGAGGCAGACGTGATTTCATTATTATATTGGTCCAGATTACATTGTCATTGTTTCGGTCAAATAATATCTCAATGATATTGTTGATCGGAATACTCACTGATCCCAACAATAAATTGAGAATAAAGAATATTACGATAGATATTCCCAGTAAAATCATCATTAGGACTGCCCGGTTGTGATTCATTTCAAGAGATGGTAATAACTTGGTTTATAGTCAGGAAGAATGGTCGGATGAAAAATATGTATGAAATCTGCAAGAACCATTTCAGGCTCTACTGGCATTTTCTCATAGAACGGCACCTCTTTCATGTTGCAGTAAATAACTCCACGCTTCTTCCAGGCATCAAAATCAGTGTAACGTTTATCTTGTTCTTTAAGCACATCATAATTATAATCACCGTCAAAACTGTTTACGATGCGCCAGTAGTCTGCATGGGCGGCATTTGTGTAGACAGTCTCATAATCAAGCGTCACACCACCGGATTCTTTATTGTCATTCAAGAAATAATTTCCACCGGCATCCCTGAACAACTGTGCTAAA
>CAZQSD010000040.1:0-21829 GCA_964595885.1 uncultured Sangeribacter sp. | reverse complement strand
AAAAATTTCCCGTTCCAGCAAATTTTTCGCCTTACTTTACCCATAAAATATTTTCTAATCCGATCGTGAGGACAACCCTTTCAATAATCAGAGCAAGTTAAGAACTTAATTTTGCCGATTAAGATAAGTAAAGTTAAGTATTATTCTACTAATTCACTTAATTTAGGTAGATTTTACGCAATTTCAATAAAAAAATAACTTAATGTTTTCAATTAACATAACTATTACTTAACTTTGCCTCCAATAAAGGATAAGTCAATGATGTTTAACTATTAGACTCTCTAATAGCCGCTCAAGTGTCAATAAAAAATTAATCCATAAACTGAATTCGGATTTTTCCGAATGAGATCTGCAACATATTGTTTCATTTAATTTTTTTATGATGAAGAAAGTTTTTTCTTTTATTATCGCATCCTGCTGCCTTTTACCCGGACATGCGGTAGCTCAAGAAGGTGAAGAAATCATCTATGAGGCACCTGAGGGTGTAAGTGAAAACCTTGTTAGAGATGGTTACGCTTATTACGTAGACATGTTTAACTGGAAGCTTGACACCTATCGGAACGTGGTCGGAGAGATGGTTATCTGTGACAACGGTGAGGTTTACCTGAAAAATCCCATCTCGCTGTCACCAACCGGTTCATATCTGAAAGGTCATAAAGAGGGAACAGAGATCGTGTTTGACCTTCCTCAGCCAATAACCGTCTCCACTGACTTTGGTTATCCCAGAATAATGATGGCAAGTCTGCTCCAGTTTGCAGAACCATATGGAACCTTTGTAGTGGCAAATTCACTGGCTGCTGCTGAAATTGATTTGCCTGAGATAGAGAATAAGCTTGTCATTACCATCAATGATGACAACAGCTATTCATATCTATCCACCACTGACGATTACGGCATGCCAATTGAGATATTGGGAATGACCTACGGAGACAGAGACACATGGAATGGCTTTGCTGAGATTTATTCCAATTGGGTGCCATTTACCGACAAGGCTATCTCTCCACCTGACGATCTCAATAAATCCACAGTGGAGATCCTTTACAATGAAACGGGTCATCTCGCAACAATTGGCTTCGATAACGAGGAGGTCTATATAAAAGGATTGTTTAATATACAGCCTGAAGGATGGATGAAAGGTCTCCGTACGGGCAACTCAATTAGCTTCCCGTCAGGACAGTATCTCGGTAAGACAAATACTTATAACTATTATCCTTATTTTACGGCTGCAGCAATAGTGCCCGTATATGATGAAGTGAAAGAGGAATGGAACAACACCCTGGAATACCGTGAGGAAATTACATTTGAATATGATGAGGCCACACAGACTCTCTTTACCTCCGAAAATGGTGTGGTCATTTCCAACGCTTCCCTTGATGAGATACTCCCGATGAGCTACATCATATCTCCAACTCTCAAAGTGCAGCCGGCCGACATATCACAGACACCTCAGAATCCATATGATCTGCAATATGACGACATGTATGAGGAGTATGAACGCAACTTCATATCTTTCAGTCTTCCCATTATAAACATTGACGGATATCTGCTGAATGTTGACAATCTTTACTACAAGGTGTTTATTGATGGAGATGAGTTTATTTTCACATCCGATGATTATTTTGTTACGGAAGATATGGCTCTTGTGCCTTTCCGTTTCAATAACAATTGGGATATTGGCGGCGATGGTAACCGTCGTGAGATCTGTCTCTACTTTGATGGAGCCGATGAATTTGGTGTCCAGCTTTTTTCAGTCATAGATGGTGAAATAGTAGGCAACTCAGAAATGGTGAGATACGTGATAAACTCAGCCATTCAGTCAATCCAGACCAGCCAGAATGACGATATAATCTCCACTAAATATTATGACATGACCGGCCGGGAAGTCAATGGGAAAACCAAAGGAATTCTAATAGAGCAGGTGGTTTACCATGATGGTTCAATAAAAAAACGAAAGGTAGTAAGGAAATAAACTTCTATAACTGAAAATGTCCTCCGGCAAATATTTGCCGGAGGACATTTTCAGTTAATTAGATGTGGCCAACTATCACCACATCATTTTACAAATAACTTGTAAGTTTCAGTTCCGGTCTGGGTGTTTGCTTTAAGGATATACACCCCGCCGGCAATACCGCTAAACGAATTGCCCTTTGTGGTTGCGACCACTTTTCCTGACATGTCGTAGAGTGTTGCCCCCATACAGTCACCATTGATAGTCACCGTGCCATGACCTGTAGTCACACTAAGAGTGAAACGGACCTGCTCAATGCCATTTACGTCAGTGAGGTCAAGCGGCTCTGACATCGGGGAAATAACACCACCTTTATAGTGGGCCTGAAGTGTATAGATGCCCTCGAAAGGAGCCGGGATACTAAACCAGGGGCGTGGTTCATATATATTGCCTACATTGATCTTCACACCGTCACGGAAGATATCATAGTAAAGCACGTTGGATGCTTCAGTCTCGGCAACAGGTTCGGGAGATATCTGAGCCGGGATGGGGGAAGATATATGAACTCGGATGGGCCATACACAGAATCCGTTAGGATTGACATCTGATACCACTACCTCAGAGGCATTATGCCATGTGCGACCGTCATCTTCCGAATAGAGATCTGAGCGGCCTGCCACACTTGTGGAAGCTGCCTGATAATACATAGGAGCCTGCTCATAGGCATAATTACTGATGCGGACTCCCACACGATAGGTCTTCCCTTTTTCAATAGCTATCGGAGTGTCGAGCCATGCCACAGCCTGCTCCACTGTGTTAAAGTCAGAGTCAAACTTAGCACGCGCCACTTCCTCGCCGTCAACGTAAACGATTGCCTCGGCAGTGGTCGGGGCAGCCTGCTCAATTGACGGATCATCATATAGGAAAGTGGTGACAGCAGTTATGTACTCACCATCAAAAGGCTTTATCATGTCGCTACCAAGCTCAATGGCGCCGATAAGCGGCTTGCTCTCATTACCCACATTGTAATCCCAAAGGATAGCAGAGTTGTCAAGATAAGACAAATCATACATACCCAACGAATTGTGCCACATCACTTTCACATCATTACCTACAAGGTCATAACGCAATCCGGTAGGCTGCTCACCCATCAACTCATTGCCAATGGCGATATCGTCAACCATCCATATCAGCTGGCCAACTCCCTCACCATGTGCATTTAGACGAACCTGGAACACTTTTCCACCAAGCTGCTCCCCAAGGTCGACATGAAGAGTATGCCACACATAGGGCACAGTCTCCGATGCATGGATAGATGCCACTTTGACCCAGTTGCGTCCGTCGTCAGAAGCTTCAACATCAAGCCAGTCGGTTGAAAGGTCCTGATCAGATGTATTGACCATACGCATCTCATAACGGAGGTCAAGATAGAAGTCAGTCTCATCAATGGCATCCATATAATGACTGACAAAAAGGCTCGACCAGGGTTCGGAAGCGGCAGAAACAACCGTGATAGAAGGAGTGCGGTTCTCAAAATCATTGCTTGAGAGGTGCCAGTTGATAAACTCTCCCGAAATGCCATAATTCATCTCTGTCTGCCATGTGTCCTGATTCCAGATAATATTTCCTTGCTCATCCATAACGGAGTCATCAAAACTATAGAAACTGATGAGGGAAAGATCATCTGACACATAAGTGGAGCATTCAGGCGAGTTGCCTGAAATCTTCTGCTCACCATTCTTGGTGTAGACGGTGCATACATAGGCAGTGTGACGGTAGCCGACAACCTCATCCACCTCCACATAATAAGTTCCGTTGAGCTCGGTTGCCTCTATCTCGTCAACCTGGTTGCCGTCTACATACACCCTGTATCCGTTCAGGATACATCCCTCAGGAAGTGACGCAATACCATCGAATTTCACTTCGAGAGTTGTGGGAGAAGTGTGATAGATGTCAACAGAATTCGGAGCCGGAGCGATTAGGAGCTGCGGATTGTCGATGGTCAGCAGCCATGTGTCAGATGAATAGCTGTCTGCCTTCAGGAGAATGTTTTTGCCGTCACCGGTAGTAGCGATCACCGTCGCGGAAGAAAGTCGGCCGCCGAAATCATTGCCGGGCATCGTATCTGCAAGATATTCCGGCAGCCCTACCATTGTGGATGAGGCATAGTCATAATAATAGAGTGAACTTTGCCAGTTGCTATCCTGTATCTTAATGATGGCATTGCCATCATTAGTAACGGTGTAGCCGACTGCTTCAGTTGTTCCGGCCGGAAGATCCACCTCCTCCAATGTGGCGGTCTCCACATCGTAAATATAAAATTTCGGATGATTACCGCTGACGCTGAGAGTTACATAATGACCATCAGCACTGATTGAATGAGCATAAGCCCCAAAAGCTCCATCAAGCTCTGTAAGGTTTACATCTACAAATTCGTCAGATGAAAGCCAGACAGCAGGATACATGAAGCCTTCGCCATCCAAAGGCAGACTTATCGCGCCGATAGCCGGGAAACCGGCTTCTGAATTAGCAATCATCGCACTCATCATGGCATTTGCCGGACGCGAAAGCGGGACATATTCGTAACTATCAGAGGATTCGTCATATGTCCACACACATGCCTCGATAGCCATCCAGTTTGACACTATATTACCGAATATGGTGTTACCGTCTGCCGAAATACCGGTGGCATTGCTGCCGTCTGTGCTGTCAGCAAAGAAGTCGATGGTATAGTCACCGCAACCCAACACCTTCAGATTGCCATCATGCCAAACAGCAGCCGAACTTATCGCCACCCCTTCCTCATCATCACTCAAGTTGCGTGTGGGAGGAGTGTAATACGGACCCTCGTTAATCGGCAGTCGCATGTCTGGATTACGCACTGTGCCGACAATGACGCCGGCATTGTTTACTGCTGTAAACTTACCTCCATCAAGATGGGGGGCGGTGTAATCATCACCAAAGGTAAGCCATTCAAGATTGCCGTCGGCAACCGTGTAAAGGAAGCTTGCATAAGCGGCATCACCCCATTGGCTCTTGATTCCGACCACCATAGAGGCATCGGGCGAAATGCCGGTTGCACTACCACCGATTGTCGTAAGACTGTCGGCATGCGCACTTACGCCGACCGACAAAGCTCCTGAAAGGAGCAATGGTAAAGTAATTCTCATGATGTTATTATTAATGTGTGAATATTAAGCTGATTAAAGATTAACAAGTGGTAAGCTAATCTTTTAAAGTATATACCCCTTAATTCTGCAAAGTTAACTAAAAATTAAATATCCCTTCACCCTATCCTCTATAAAAAAACATAAACTCTGTTAAAAATTTATCTATTAATTTATACACATCCTACCCCTACCCTACTCTTTACCCCGTTATTCCACTTTTATTAATAACCATGAACTCCCTTGAGGTGACCACACCCCATAGCCACCATCAATATTAGTTGGCAAGGATTCACTCGCGGAGACAAAGGGAGAGGTGGAAAACAATACCATATTATCATAGGCTTTCCAAAAGTTATACACACATTCCTCCACTCTGTTGAGTCTTACTATCCATTCTTCCCCCACCCTCAGTTGCGGCACATACTCATTCTTATCCGGAGATTGCAAGTCATTTTCCAGCTGATTTATCTTTAACTTTGGCTTCAATACAGCAATAGAGTAATGACTATTTGGTAGGTCGGTGCGTAGTGTACCCATAAGACACGGACTAGCATGCGAACCTCGCTCATTTGACTGCAATGTCAGATAAAAAAAAGAGGGTGCTTCAGACGGTGAAGTAAAGTGAAGCGTCACGGCTCGAAGACTATCTACTTCAGTCAATGCAAAAGAAACACTGTCAATTGCCACCGGATAAGGCATTACAACCGATGACTCGGCATATAAATCATTAAATCTGGTCGTAATGGTATATCTTTTGCCGGGTTCTCCCTGCATGTCAATAGTGGTGTATCTAAACGGTGGAAGATAAGAATTATCCACATGTCCCGTAAGAACCACTTCTTTTTCACCGTCAGAAATAGTGACCTTCCCCCAATTAATAACTGCATCAGCAAGACTCCCATCAACACCCGGAACTATTGAAGATGAGAAAAGCACCGTAGGATACCCTCCACTGTTGAAAGTGGCTTCAATCACAGCTTTTCTTTCATGATTGACAACTGTATCTTCACATGACAAACAAATAAAGACATAAATAATAGCCCCCAAAGCAATATAACTATTTTTCATCATCAGAATTCAATTGAGTAACTTAATGAAGGGAGAAAACGATAAAGAGAGTAAAGGCGTTTTAAGGAGTATTTACCCTCCTCCGAATCAAGAATAAAGTATTGCATCTCAACGTTTTTATGCCCATATGCGTTTAAGATGGATAGGTTGATTGAATGACGTAACCTTACGCGTCTTCCTGTCATAAAATAGTAAGATGCTCCCAAGTCAAGACGTTGGTAGGAAGGGAGACGGGCAGAATTCCTCTCGCCATATTCCATGGCAATATTTCCCCCGATTGCATATAGTGCCTCTACTGGAGTGTATCTTCTTCCGGAAGCCATACGCCATGAGGCTGACAATAGCCAATGGTTTCCTTCATGCCACGCAAAGTTACATCTCACGGCGTTACCTTCTGAGTTTAGCGCATGCCACAGCTTATCAGGCTGCGAAGGCAGATGGCGCAACCCATCCCCATAACTGTAGCTCACATCACCGGTGATCTTTCCAAATTGACGGGACAATCCTACTGATATTCCGTAATTATAACCATCTGAAATTATTAGGTGTAAAAACGGATCATAGTAAGTGTCAATTACTTCCATTACTTCCCCACGATATTCTGCCTGATTCCTCAATTTCTTCCAATAGGCCTTCGCTTCCATTTTAAGGTCCCACCAAGGCAACCGATAACTAAACCTGCCGGTTACGGAAAAGGAATGCTGCACCGGTGATAAGTCGTATGCTCCTATCCAAAAATTAGAGGCCAACCCAAGTTCTGAAAAACCTACCTGATGTATGGGCTGTTGCTGCCACCCCGCTGACAAGGCTACCACTCCCTCATTAAGATACAGTAAGAAATGTAGATTAGGAGTGAAGATAACATGTCTGTAGGTATCCGTAGAAGACTTCATTTTAGATGTAAATATTCCAACTGAGGTCTCTCCCTTTAATTTTAGCCTGTCCGGAACGAGCCAAATGCTGAATTTTCCAAACATTGCTATGTAACACATTCTCTGAATAACTGTTGTTGACGAGCGGTCAGCGCTGGAGCCCCCTGCGGCCATATTAAGCACTGCCCACTGGGGACAGCTTTGGTCGTACGAAATTTTCAATCCGCTCTCCCATTGCGAAATCAAATCGTCTCTGTCCCCTTGTCCGATATTAAAATTCAACCCGTTGGTTGCAAAAGAAGATGGACCCCTCAATTGAAATTGTGGCATGTTGAGGCGCAGAACGTTATGGAAACTACTCCGGAACATGTTGGCCTGCATTTCAATAGATCCTTCATGACTGTAGGCAATATTATAAAGGGTATTATCCCAATGAATTACCGTTTTCAAAGAATAGTTTTTATCATCATATCCTACTTTGTCAGCAGATGTAAAAAAGCTTGCCTGAAGATGGTCAGAATCAGTTATGCGAACTCCCACATCTGCATTCAAGTCATAGAAATTATATTTTAAATAGCTACGCGAGCCTGCCAATAATCTTCCATAGATCTGATTTATATATGAGGCTCTACCGGATATTCCAATAGAAACTCTATTCGCTATCCCTCCTCTAACTGTCAGCGACGAAGAAGTCATGCCTATGTTGCCCGCCCCTTCTGCTCCAGGCTCATATCTATACGCCGGTAAGAATTCAAAAGAAGCACCGAGTCTGTCGGTAAGGCTAACGGAAGATAACCGGGAGAAAACCATAGAAGAGAAGTGAGGAGTATTGAAGGTTGAAAATATGCCACCAAATCTGTAGGGGAAAATCACCGGAGCTCCTCCAATCAAATACTGGGCTTGCGATCCGTCGTTACCATCAATGGAAAGTCCTGAGGAGTAATCACTTGATGAATAAATTTGTGAAGTCTGTTTTATCTGGTTTAAAAAATCAATTTCTCCGAATGAGCGTAAAAGACGCGTTACGTCAACAGATTTTATTTTTATTGATCCGTCATCTCCAATTCTAAGAGGAGAACGCCCACCCTGTTCTACTATCAAATCCGGCAAAATATAATTCACAGAGTCTTCCTTTTCTTGAGCATAAAGATGGTTTGAGAAAATCATCAATAACGATATAAACCAAAAGACAGTACAAAAATGCACTGTCTTTTGTAAATTGAAAATTTTATTATTTCCTAAAATTTTACTGTTCATTTTCTGCCGCCGGCTGTGTCCCAGATCTTCTCATAGGCATCGAGAAGAGTCTCCCATTTATTTGACACATTTGTAAATTTCTCAAAATAACTGTCAACGTTATATGAAGTCTCGTCAGGGAAAAGAATATTGCAGGTCACATAATATTCCCAGTAAGTACCGCCGCTCCAGTCATCAAAATCGGGTACAAACTGCAAGGTAGCCTGATCTGTTGTAGTATTGTTGTAGCGAAGCTGAGTCTTTACATTTTTGTTAAGTCTGTCACAAACCTTTTGACATTCATTACGAGCTTCATCTTTAGAGCTATAATCGTAATCATCAAAATAACAGTCGAGATCATCAGGCATTTCCTTATAATAACTTACCTGTCCGAACACCTGCACTTTTCCAAGCATATCGGCTCCGCAATCACCCGTCTTAAGCATCTTGGCGAGCTCTGCTTTAACCTGCTCATCATCCATATCCTCAAACGACTCATATTTCTTTTTGTCACAGAGGTTATTTCCGTTTACAGTGGCGTAGGCGTTGCCCACCTTATCTCCTGACACATAGAAATTCGTGTATGCCTCTACCTTAGTGTCATTGCCGCTGACTTTTGCCTCTGCTTTCAGATTCATGAGTGTGGCGTTAATATCAGCAGAAAGGGTGTGACCATCAACGTTAATGTTGGAAACGATAGTAGAGTTAGCAAGTTGCTTGCCATTCTCTGTCAGAGTGACTGTCACATTCTTGGGAACTGACAGGTAATAGTTGTGTTTCTCTTCATATTCTTCCCAATGTCCGGTTTCATAATCATAATCTTCCTCCCACTCAGTAAGAGTGAAGTCAAGATCATATATGCCGCCGGCTTGTGTAACCTTAAGTTCTACCGGTTGAGCAGACTTGTTGGTGAATTTAAACACCACATCTTTTGATTCACCGGTTTTCACCCACTCGCCTTTGCTTTTGTTAGCCTCATACACTCCTGCGAAACGATCGAAGTTTATTGTATAGGAGTAAGTAACCGCAGCACGCGTCAATCCATCCATATCTCCCTTTGCTGCTGACGCAAGGGCTTTGAGATATGCACCTGGGGTGCGGTTTTTACCATCAGCCTCAACCTCAAATTCTGCAGGTGCCTCCAAATCGGCATATTCCTGTGAAAAATATGCAGCGAGTTCAATAACTGCCCTCTGGTCTTCCGGCTGAAACTTGTTTAAGAAATCGGTTGTGGCATTCTGAAGGAAAGTTTTACTCTCTTCAGAAGTCATAACCTCCATGGTGCCTGAGCCTTGTGGACCGTCAGGATTGTCAACGTCGTTTCCCTTGTCGTTGTCTCCACAACTGGCAAGCACTATCAGTGACAGTGCTGTCCATTTTAAGTTAGAAAGTTTCATTTTGTTTAAAATTAGCATATATCAATTAATGTGTTTTACATTCTTTGGCTTGTGAAATTAAGGAATAACTCTTTACCATAACAGATAATCAACTATAAGATGTAATCTAAAAACAAATCTCACTGTTTAGTTTATTATCGGCTGCAAAATTAGTCATTATTTTGTTTTTATCAAATAAAATTTCAGATTTCGCATTATTTTAACTGCATTTTAACTTCATTCCCCTCCATCGTTCCTCTTTATACTTTGTACTCCTTGTTTTCAAATATACCTTCGTTTCAGTAATAATCCGTATGCC
This sequence comes from uncultured Sangeribacter sp., assembly GCA_964595885.1. GTDB lineage: Bacteria > Bacteroidota > Bacteroidia > Bacteroidales > Muribaculaceae > Lepagella. Next base: position 11,840 of record CAZQSD010000040.1, on the reverse strand, counting down.
GGTTCCGTTAATAAGCTACCATTTGTTAAACCGGATAATCTAAAATGAAAATGTCTTTCCTGCGGATCCTTATTCTTTTCATTGTAATTCTGACGTGTTTAGCACCTTTGTCGACCTATGCTACTGACAGGGCGTTGCTGGTCGGTATCGGCAACTATGACACTAAGGCCACCGGCTGGAGAAGGATTCATGGAGATGCCGACATTGAACTGCTTACCCCTCAGCTCAAGAAGCATGGTTTCAAAATCACCTCCCTCATCAACTCACAAGCCACCAAAAAGAACATAGTTGACGCCCTAAAAAGTCTTGCGCATGAATGCAAATCAGGCGACAGGGTCTATTTCCACTTCTCCGGTCACGGTCAGCCGGTCATTGACTGCAATGGAGATGAAACCAAGGATTATGACGAGGCAATTGTGGCATATGATGCTTACAGAACGGAGGGATATGCGCCGCCACACCTTTCTTATCGAGGTGAGAACCATCTGATTGACGATGAGATCTTCCCACTCCTTGAAAGCATAAGAGACAGGATCGGCACAAAAGGACAACTCTTTGTTGTGTTTGACGCATGCTATAGTCGTGGACTTGAGAAAGGCGACTGGCCTTTCCCGGAGGATTTCGATGAAGACGACCTCCCTGAGTTCTATCGTGGCACGTCTGACTATTTCATCCCCTCAGATAAAAGTTATCTCAGCTCCATAGCCGTGCCTTCCAGATTCAAATCCGGTTGCACTATGGCTGTGGTGAGCGCATGCCGGGAAAATGAACGCAACTTTGAATATAAGGTCGGCAACCGTTACTACGGCGCACTCTCCTACTCTCTTTACCGGCTCATGCTCAGCAACGCCGACTTTTCCTACTGGATAAATTATTTCCAGAACGGTTCATATAAATTGTCAGGCTGTTTTCTCAGCATTCAACATCCAACCATCACCCTTTACAGATGAATAAACTTATAATAACCCTTCTCTTTTTATTATCCTTTGCTCAGCATGGCCGGGCGGAGATTATGTTTGATGATGACTTTATCGCAGCTCTCAATGACTCCGTAGATGAAAACGCAGAGCGAAGAAAAATAGCAGTGGAACTTGCAAACCAATTTCAAGCATTTGCCGATTCCTCCGCCTACACTCCGGAGGAGTTTGAGACATTCTCAAGCCAAATCATTGATTTTGCAAATGAGCAATATGATTTTCTATGTGCGGGAGTTATGCTCCATAAAGCACTCAACATACTTCTTGATTATTACAGGGGACCTGATTTGGAGAAATCAAACTTCCATTATCTTGCCACTTCAGCGGCTGAATTTTACCTTATGGCAGGAGTGACGTGGCAGGCCGCAAAATGGCTTGACACTGTTTTTGAATTCTGCACCCGCACAGGTCGCGACTCAGGAGACTACTGGATAAGAAATCTCTTTAATGCCGCGAATTTGGTTGCCGGCTACGGCAATATTGACAATGCAACAGCCTTATATGAAACCGGGATGAAACTTCTGACAGAGACGAATAAAGACGACATATCCCCGTTCACTATAAACGCGATGCTGAGAAGCTCAATCAGTCTTATGGATCACGTCGAGATTGACTTTTTCTCAGATTTTTACGGCTATCTTAATACTACCGACCAGGTAGTGTTAGGGAACAAGGTGTTGGAATTTATTTTACGGGCTCGTTGTCTTGAGCATTATTTCCAAAATTACAAAGATGCCTATACTCTCTATGACAAGGTTCTTAACTCCGGTATGCCCCAGTTGCTCTACCACCTTGCTCTCCCGGAGACAATGGAGGCAGCATGGCATGTAGGGAAAAACGAGTATTTGTCTTTACTTCTTTTAGCGGAACATGACGCCCGCGATGAGATTCTGCGTCAGCTTAATTCTTTCTCCCTCAACAATACTGAAAAATATTGGGATTCTCTGGCGAAAAAACTTAACCGCGCCTACGGCATAGCCCTTAATGATAAGGATATAGATCAGATGACTCTTGCCGGAATATACCTTAACTCAGTCTTTACCAAATCCCTCTCCACTCAGAATTATAACGGCGTATGGAAGTCTATAAGAGAGAATGGCTCTGATTCTTTTAAATCTATCCTTAATGACATCCTCGCTTTGCGGCAGCGCATGGCGAATGTGACCGATAAACTAACGAGGGATCAACTTCAGGGAGATATTGACAGACTTGAATGGGGACTGAGAGCAAGCATCGACATATCACTACCAATTGACAGGAATCATAATGCGGCAGTAATGATGCCTGCCTCTCTTGACGACGATGAATGTGCTGTAGAAATAGTGCGCTATCCTTACATCAATGAGGAAGGAATAGAGATGGGTAACTATTACGGCGCAATCATTTGCACATCCGTGCCCCAGACCCATAAAGAAACCGGCATAAATTATCGTGGAGAAAATTACGAGTTTGTGGATCTTGGTCCTGGATTAGCATGGGATTGGATATACGTGGGAATGAACGGTGATATAGGCGACCGGAAAAGAGCCGCACAATATCGGCATGAGGAAATGTTCAGTGTCGGAAATTTTATCATTCCACTTTATGACAAGATTAAACAATATAAACGCGCTTATGTGTCACCCGTCGGTCTGCTTGATCTCATCAATATCGGGGCATTACCGGTCAGAGACAGCGATAAGCATATTAATGATATTGTTGAGATCGTGCAAATCAATGCCTCATACGATGTAGCCGACATCAAGAAACGCAATCCGAAATTTCAATCGGCAGCTGTTTTTTCCAACATAGATTTCAATAACACAGATCATACAAGCAAATCAACCGACTACGGCGTGAGCGGCACAGACGGCTATCGCCTTTCAATTGAGAAAGGTAATAATCTGAGGAAGTTCATGCGTCTCCCCATTGATGGAAAGGCTCTTCTCGAGGCGATCCGCCAACCTTCAGTGAAAGTGGAGGAGTATTCCGGGGCAAGCGCCACTGAAGAGGCCTTCAAGCGATTGGACGGTAACGCCCCGGAACTCATCCACATCGACACGCATGGGTTTTATATCCCGGAAGGTGACAATGATTTCATCGGAAAACACACAATTGACGGCACGCGTGAACGGGCACTCCTCACCTGCGGACTTGCCTTGTCGGGGGCAAACCGCGTCTGGAGCGGCGAGGAGGTTGAGCCCGGCATGGAAGACGGCATTCTGACAGGCTGGGAAATTGCCAACATTGACCTCTCGGGATGCAAGCTGGCAGTGCTGGCAGCCTGCGACACGGCCCAGGGAGATGTAGACGAAATAAATGGTATAATCGGGTTGCAGCGTGCTTTGAGAATGGCAGGGGTCAAGGCCACCCTCCTCACCCTCTGGCACGTTGATAACGAATTGACCGAGGAGTTTGTAAACGATTTCTATTCCCGTCTCTCATCCTCTCCCGACATCAACCGTGCGTTTATCGACACACAGAGAGACTTTCGCAAACGCCACCCGGATCCCTATGTATGGGTGCCTTTCATGCTCATTAATTGATTTCAGTCATGGCAGAATCATACGATGAAATAGTTAAGAAATGGTATGTGAGATTGCGCGGCGACTTCACCAACCTTCTTCTTGACAAATACAGGAAATCAAACATGAGGCTTGAAGACGTGGAAAACATTTATCAGGACGTCTTCATAGCCATTAAAAAGAATCTTCAGGAGGGGCGCATTGCAACCGACACCTCCTGGAGCAGTTATATAATGACTGTGGGGCTGAACATGGCGAGCAAGCAGTATCGCCGGTTAGGGTTGTCACGGTCGATCGACGAGCCATCTCCGGATGAAAAAGACACCCCGTCAGCCACATTGAAGAAGATTGACAACATTCTGCAATCAATGGCTGAAGATCCCGCTGACATTTATAATGACCCTGACGCACAGTCGGTGCTCGGTGATGAACTGATCCACACTCCCGAGCCATGTGCCTCCCTGATTCGTTTGCATTATTATTCCGGGATGAAAGACGCTGAGATAGCTGCTCTCTTTCCCCGCTATAGCTCTGCAAGCTCTGTGAAGGTGACGAGAAGCAGGTGTATGAAAGATCTCGTCTACCGCGTCAAATCAGCTCTTTATCGTGCCGGAATAATTGATGTGAAACCCGTAAAGAAATAACGCTATGGAAGACAATATATATCTGTTTGAAAACTATCTGGAAGGCAACCTCCCGAAAGAGGAAAAGGAAAGGTTTGACAGCCGTTTGCGTTCGGATAAGGAGTTTGCGACTGATTTCAAAGTGTTCCTCCTCACCGTCAGGGGAATCTGTCAGGAGGCGCAACAGGATAATCTTGAGTTTGCCAAGGCTATGGAGAATGTGTCGGAAAAAGATTTCCTGAAGATTATAGGTCGGGATGGGGAAACCGGAAGGAAAAGGAAATGGAATAATAATCTGTTCAGACGTCAGTTCGCATGGATTGCGTCAGTGGCGGCGATACTGATCGTCGGTATCTTCACAATCATTCACGTTGAGCAGGCAGCCCGCCATGAGCTCGACAATGCGATCGTGGCTTATAACCCAGTTGCGGAAATCGGACGCAATGGAGAAGAATTGTCTGCCATAGCCGACATGAGTAATGAGCAACTGAGGGAATATTTACCCGAGTTGGAGAAAGACTACCGTGATGCGCCGCCAGATGATATACAGGCGGCCGAGATGGCAGGCATGCGCCTCGCTATGTCATATCTCAGACTGCATGACCGAAAGCGTGCCAAAGCGCTGCTGGGCGAAATGAAGGTGCGCTTTGCCGATGATCCTGCCTTCGCGGAGCGGTGTGACATGATAATAAATCAATTAAAGTGATTTGGCATTTTGTAGGGACGTGATTTTTCGCGTCCGGGTTGTCAGCAATCAGACGTATCTGTTTTTTCCTTCTCACAAATTTGTATTGCCATATATTTTTTTGATATAGTTTGTTTACCTCCGGAAGCCTTGGGGTATTAGTCCATATGAGGGTGTTTCGGGCAGTTGGAAAACTGATTCCCAGACCCTCCCAAACATTATCTGTTTATGGAAACCTTAAGACTGAACTTCGATACCGAGATAACAGGGCATCCCAAGACTTTCGTAGTGGAGGTGCCTTATCAGAACGGACTCGTGGCAACCAGCGAGTTCTGCCCTACGGAATTTCTGTCAGGCTCGGTTGAGCTTATGGCTGCGGTGAGAGGTGAATCTCTTGACAAATTCATGCGTGACTGTCGGCGACAACTACTTGCCCTTTCTAAAATTACTGAAGCCGAAACCGACCTTGACAGGCATATCGGGGCATTGATGGCGGTGGTGATGGATCACATCAGCCGTCACAACCGGATTTTATTCTCCGAACTCTTGACTTGCGTAGACTGCTTCTCGCTCCTTCTCAAGGCTGCCGGATTCGGGAAGGAAGAAATCCGGGAGATCTATCCGCGAGTCACAAATACGATTGTTGAATTATATCCTGCTTACATCATCCGGTCGCCGGGCTGAAAGACAATCACTACATGGGAGACAGCAATACATTGTCACTTCAAAAAAATTTTGTAACTTTGCAATTGACCTTACGCGGCCACGCTTCGGAGGAAGTTGTAAAGTGAAAGGTCATTACATTCTAAGAGCGTTTATCGACACGCTTGTTCTTGGTAAACCTTGAAATCTGGCAGTTTCAAACATCGTCAAGAATGAGGTAACGGTAGATGCCTGTGAGTATGATTGTAATGCCACTCCTCAAGGGTGCATCTTTGGTGCGCCCTTGTATTGGCGTTTCATATATTATACGGCGTAGGCTCTTCGTTACTCGTTCTGCGATGTGGGGCCATGCCAGATGCCTAAGGTTTACAGGACGAGTAACGGTAAGGATCCTGCGCTCTTTTTTATTGGCTGTTTACCTTTCGGGATTCAGGGTATATTATAGGGTAAACATCAATTATCCATGAAGTATTTCAACGCATCAGAAACCACCTTGTTTTTCAACACAAGAGACGAGATGATAAAAGTCAAGCTCGCCACAGTAGCTTATTTTGAGGCCGACGCAAATTATTGCCATGTCGTGTTCATCAACGGGGCAAAGGCTACCCTGCTCACAAGTCTTGTCAATATTGAAAAGCTTTTGAACGATAGATTCAAAGCCGAGCCTCCGATGTTTATCAGGATCGGAAAGCGCTATATTGTCAACAGGCAATTTATCTTCCAGATAAATATTCCCAAGCAGAAACTGACACTTTCAGACAACATATCACCGGTAGTGATGGAGCTCTCCGTGTCTAAGGAGGCTCTTAAAAATCTCAAGCAATTTTACTCAAACAATTGATATGGAAATAATCATAGGAAAACTTGGCACTCAGAAGACCCCAATAACTGACCCTACTGTAAGCCGCAAACACTGTAAACTCACCATTAACGATGATGGCACTTATACTTTGGAAAATTTGAGTGCGTCGGGTACAAAAGTAGATGGTCAGAGCATCATTCGTACTACAGTGAACCTTAACAGCCGAATCCAACTTGGTCCGAGGTTTTCTGCTACTCTTGTAGAGCTGATTGGGGTGCCCACATCTAACTCCCCTGTCCAATCAACTTTTAATTCCGGTAACCAAGCAGCTTCAAGCACATCGTCTCAACCAAGACAAGAAGTCAAAACCTTCAATATCTCTCACCTTCAGAAAGTGTGGGACGATTTCAATCAGACCAATTTAGAAAAAGCAAACGAGCAGCGAAGGGTTAACCTTGTTCGAACAGGAGCCGCTATATTCACCATGAGTGCTGCCCTGGTTGCCTCTCTAACCACCGGTCCAATTGGTTGGATTTTAACTGGTACGGGTTTACTCGGTAATATTTATAGCTTTGTGGGCATGAAAAACGCAGAGACACCTGAAGACAGGCAACGTAGGCAGGAGAGATTTGACGATGCATGGGTATGCCCAAATCCGGCATGCAGAAAGACAATTCCGGCTCGAGACTACCGCTATCTTAGGCGCAATTTTGATTCGTGCCCTTATTGCAAATGTAAATATGTTGAGAAATGAAGCGTCTTATTGCCATATTTATAAGTCTACTGAGCTTCTGTTCCCTCTTAGCGGATACATACGTGGTCTGCGTAGGGATCGGCAACTATGCTGACCCAAGAATCAAGAATCTTGCCAAGACTGAGGCCGATGCAAAGGCTATGGCAAAGTTTTTTAAGAAAGGCACCGAGAATGTGATCACCATCACGGGCAAATATGCCACCAAAGCTCAGATACTTAAAAACCTGCAGAGCCAGTTTAGCAGGGCAAAGGTTGGTGACAAGATAATTTTCTATTTCAGCGGACATGGTTATCCCGGTGGATTCGCTCCCTACGACATGACCAAAATGGAGGAAAGCATAAGCTACGCGGAGGTTATCGCGACGATGAAAAATTCCAAGGCCACTGACAAGCTTATCTTTGCAGATGCGTGCAACAGTGGTGCAATTCGCCACCGTAACACTTCCTCCACTCCCGATCCGGGCAATATACTGATGTTTCTCTCCTCAAGAGGTAATGAGGAGTCAAACGAGTCAATTTTTCTTGCCAACGGCTATTTCACCAAGAATCTGCTTCGTGGACTTGGTGGGGCAGCCGACAGCAACGGCGATAGAAAAATCACCGCCTCCGAAATATTCAAATACGTCAGCGCGGAGGTGAAGAGACAGACCAACGACAGACAGCACCCCGTCATGTGGGGCAATTTCCCCGACGACCTCATCATCGTAAAATACGACAAAAAGTAAAGGCCCTTCATACATTCCATGCGCAGCTTCATACAACGGCAGGTTAATGTTTACCTTTTCTGAAATTTGGTATATAACTTTGTATCCATATTCTATTTATGATTCTCAGAAATAAGAATTTGAAATGAAAATCACATTAATTCAGCCAATGATGCGCATGCGTCCGATGGACACAAAGTTGAAGACCCGTATGGCACCATCGCTCGGTCTTCTCACAGTTGCGCAAAGTGTTCGCGAAGGTAACGAAATTGAGATTATCAATGAAAACGTTGATGACAAGATCCCGTATGATTCCCCAACCGACATTGTCGGCATCACTGTGACTGTAGACACTTTGCCTCGTGCAATAGAGATCGCGCAAGAATACCAAAAGCGCGGGGTGCCTGTAGTGGCTGGTGGCATACAGATCACTTCCTGCCCTGAATCGGCAATGCCTTATTTTAATGTGCTTTGCATTGGGTTTGCTGAAGGCACATGGCCCGAGATTATTGAAGACTTAAAGGGCGGCACACTTAAATCAACTTATATATGCACGCGCATCACACCCGAAAAAATCCTTTCACCCGTCTACGATCTAATTGACCATAGCAAATATCTATATGTCAACGTGGTCAGTGCGAGCCGTGGCTGTCCATTCAAGTGTGAGTTTTGCTACAACAGTACGCGGCATATACTCAACTCATTCGTAAACCGTAATATTGACGACGTGATCGCTGATATTAAGATCCTGCGCCGGAAACATATCATGTTCATCGATGATAATTTTATCGGTAACCCACGCTGGACAGAAGAGTTTCTACTGCGCCTCAAGCCCTTGAATATAAAATGGAATGCAGCAGTCTCAGCCAACGTTGTTGATATTCCGGGTATGCTCGACCTGATGAAGGAGAGTGGGTGCCAAGGACTGTTTATCGGATTTGAGAGTCTTAATGAAAATTCAATTAAGACAGCTAACAAGGGACAGAACAATATTTCAAAATATGAACATCTTGTCAATGAGATCCATAAACGCGGAATTATGATTAATGCCAGTTTTGTGTTTGGGCTTGACGATGATGACCCAACTACTTTCACAAGGACACTTGAGTGGATAGTGAAAAACAAAATTGAGACCGTCACATCTCATATCCTGACCCCCTATCCCGGCACTGCCCAATATATGAGACTCCTTGATGAGCAACGTATCACATCTGCCGACCAAACTCTATACACTACCTCTGAAGTGGTGTTCTCTCCACTCAAGATGAATGCCTCTCAATTGAAAGCCGGTTATCTTAAAATATATGATGACATCTATTCTTTCAAGAATATATTCCGCCGTCTTCCTGATTATCAGCGAACCGGTTACCTTCTCTTTAATCTCATCTACCGTAAATATGGAAAGATAACTGAACGCATATGCGACTTCATCGGATTTAACCGCATAGGCTACATATGCGAAAAACTTTCCTTCAACTTGTAGGCATGGACACTATTCTTCGCGTCTGCAAATTTCATTTCGTCAATTAATCCCCATATTTCGTCAATCATCTCTCGGAATATTACCCTGAAAGGAGATAATCACCTAATTTTGTAGATAATCTTTTTTATTCAGCAATTATCACCATGCAGCTTAAAGACGGTTCAAATCTTCAGAACGGCAAATACAGAATTATCCGTGTCCTCGGTCAAGGAGGGTTCGGCATTACCTACCTTGCAGAGAACATTTACCTCGACAAGAGGGTCGCCATAAAGGAATTCTTCCCAAAGGACTTCTGTGGTCGTGACAACACCAGTCACCTCACCCTCGGTACTCAGAACAACGCTGACACCGTCGCCAGACTGAAAGACCGTTTCCTCAAGGAAGCAAGGAACATTGCTAAGTTAGACCACCCCGGTATCATCAAGATCCATGACATCTTTGAGGAAAACAACACCGCATACTATGTGATGGACTATATCGAGGGTGACAACCTCAACGAGATGGTGAAGCGTAACGGTCCCATCCCAGAGGACAAAGCCGTTAGCTATATCCGCAAAGTGGGTGATGCACTGGATTATATCCACTCCCGCAACATGACCCATTTCGACGTGAAACCGGCTAACATCGTTGTCCGCAGAAGTGACGACATGCCAATTCTCCTTGACTTTGGTCTGTCAAAGCAGTATGACGCCCAGGGCGACGCAACCTCCACACTCATGCAGGGAGTAAGCCACGGCTACTCCCCCATCGAGCTATACAACCCCGGGAGCATCTCTTCCTTCTCACCCCAGACCGATGTCTACTCACTCGGCGCAACCCTATACTACCTCCTAACAGCCACCGTTCCACCCGCCGCCTCCGAAATCTTTGAAAACGGTATCTCAATCCCCTCCACCATCACCTCCACAATCTCCTCCGCAATCAAAGCCGCCATGTCTGTTAGCAGAACAAATCGCCCTGACACCATAACCTCATTCACTGAGCAAATAACAAGCGTAAAACAAATTCAAAAATCTTTTAAATATAATCTTTCCATAAAACCTAACGAAGATACTATCATAATAAAACCTCAATCTCAAAAATCACAATCTACACAAATAACTTCAACCTCTAATAAATTTGAGGGATATTATGACAAGGCAATAGGAATAATACTGGCCATATTGTTTTTACTAATTGCATACCATTACTCTACAACTCATTAACCATCTAAATTTAATCAAATAACATAATTGAATCAATGCTTATGAAAACAAAATTTATGAGGATGTATCATAATCAAACTTCACAAAATCGTTTCGTAACTATTTGAAAATAAACCACGAAGAGTTACAATTTTATCAATTTTTCGATTTATGATACACCCTCTATATTGTAAGATAATTATATGAATTTAGATAAAAATAACTTACTTCAATCTGGTAAATACCGCATTATACGTGTGCTCGGACAAGGCGGCTTTGGTATTACCTACCTTGCTGAACACACAATACTTGATAAGTTGGTTGCAATCAAGGAATTCTTTCCTAAGGATTATTGTATGCGCGATGAGTCTGGATGTAACGTCAAGTCCAGCACCAATAATGATGAATTAATCAACACGCTCAAAAGGCGTTTTATCAAGGAAGCTAAGAACATTGCAAAACTTGATCACTCGGGAATTATCAAGATTCATGACGTTTTTGAAGAAAACGACACCGCATATTACGTGATGGACTATATAGAAGGTGAAAACCTCTCTCAGATTGTTAAGCAAAACGGTCCACTTTCAGAAGAAAAAGCCATTGACTACATAATTAAGGTTGGTGAGGCATTAGAATACATGCACTCCAAGAAAATGACACATTTCGATGTAAAACCGGCAAATATCATCATAAGAAAAGATAATGATGCACCCGTCCTAATTGATTTCGGCTTATCAAAACAATATTCCTCTTCAAAGGAAGAGACCTCAACATTACTCCAAGCTGTCAGCAATGGCTTTTCTCCCATCGAATTATACACTAGGGAATGCATAAACGAATTTTCACCCCAAACAGATGTGTATTCATTGGGAGCTACCTTGTATTATCTTTTATCTGGAACTATACCCCCTAATGCCATATCATTAATTTCTAATAACTTTTCCAACTCTTCAATATCCATAGACGTATTTAATATTATTCGTACAGCAATGGCTATTGATCTATCTAAACGCTATAATATAATTGCAAATTTTATCAAAGCACTTATTAAATACAATATAAATATTTCTTCCAAAAATATTAATATACCCTTTATAATTTCAAATAATGGAGATATAAAAATAGAATATAAAAATAAAATAGTAAAAGCCTATGTGAACTTTGCTGAACTAATAGATTTCTCCTCCGAAAAATGTCTTATTTGCCTGATATTATTTCTCACTATACTTATTCCGAATTTTTTCCATTGCATAGATTTTATGTCAGAGTTATCCTATGAGACACAAAGACTAAAAAATTCTTTGTCACCATCAATAACTGTACATACTATGGGAGACAAAATCCTACATCCTATTATTAATTTTATACTAATGTTGAGTAGTACATTAGGATTATATGGGATGTACTTATCTGCAACCCTAAAAATAAAAGGACTTAATCTATTAAAAATAGGACTATACG
>CAZQSD010000039.1:9762-21841 GCA_964595885.1 uncultured Sangeribacter sp. | reverse complement strand
AGTTGATTTTTGCAACTCATGACACAAATCTTCTCAATATCCAATATCTGCGTCGTGATCAAATCTGGTTTACTGAAAAGGATAACACAGATTCAACTGAACTATATTCACTGGTTGAGTTTCGTGATGAAGCCGGCAATAAAGTGCGCAATGACCGTAACATTGAGAAGGACTATATCAATGGTCGGTATGGTGCAATTCCTTTTATGAGTTAAGTATATGGGACAGCTTCCAAAATCAAAAATCGAACAACTCAAAGTCGTATATCTTATAAAAAATAAGGATAACATCCGAAAGAGTTGCAAGACAAATTATCTGCTTACAAGTCCTCCACTCCTTCACGTTGGAGGGAAAAGGCTGTAGAGCGTCAAGCAAATAAAGAATGGCTGCGTTATTCTCAAAAAATAGCCATGATGATGCTTGATAAGATGGAAGAGTTGGGAATTACACAGAAAGCCGTGGCAGAACGCATGGGCTGCTCACAGCAATACATCTCGCGAGTGCTTAAAGGCTCGGAGAATCTCAGTATCGAAACAATCTTCAAAATTGAATCTGCACTCGGTTTGCAGATTCTTGAACCTGTATTTGCGCTGCGTTAAAGAATTGGGAGTCTATAGGATAAAAGAGTTAAAATGAACCTGAAGATTGTCGGATATATTTTTATACAATTGTGTATTTCCTGATGTTTTTTCAGTAAAATCTATCATTGGTAGTATTCGTCAGGGCATTCACCAAACGATATCTCGAGAAAGGAAAAAATTTCCTTCTTACTTACATCAATCAGCCAAATGTAATGTAAAAATACGAGATTTGGCTATGTGATGTAAGTAAATTTTTGTATCTTTGCACTCTTAATAAATAGATTGAACAATCAGATTCACCTGCAGCCTTTTAACTTACATGAATGTGAGTTATATGCGAAAAGTGTCAATTTGCCCACAGAGCGGCAGGAGATAATGGAGGCCTACATGATATTTGGTGGTATTCCCTTCTATTGGTCACTACTCAACAAATCGTTAAGCTTGCCACAGAACATAGACGCATTGTTATTTGGGAGAACTCCCAAATTGGGTAATGAGTTTAAGGAACTGTATTCATCGTTATTCAAGCAGCCAGAACCATATCTGGAAATAATAACAACATTGGCAAAAAAGAAGGTCGGAATGACCCGCGAAGAGATAATAAAAAACTCAAACCTGATTACAAACGGACAGTTGACCAAGTATTTGGAAGATTTAGAAAATTGCGGTTTTATTCGGAAGTATCAGGCAATCGGTTCAAAAACGAAGAACTCCCTCTATCAGCTTATTGATAACTTCACGCTGTTCTACTTCAAGTTTATGGAAGGACGAAAGAACACTGATGTCAATTACTGGTCAAAGATCCAGACAGCGCCAATATATCACAACTGGTGTGGACTCGCTTTCGAGCGTTTATGCCTTTTGCACTCAGAGCAGATAAAGAAGGCTCTTGGAATAAGCGGAGTAATCACAAACGAATACTTATGGCGCACAGCTGCTACTGAAGAGCATCCCGGTACGCAGATAGACCTATTGATTGACCGTAGTGACAAGGCAATAAATCTCTGTGAAATAAAATATTCTGACGGACCATATGCCATTGACAAGAAATATATGGAGAATCTGCGTAACAAGGCGGCTCTATTCCGACAGTTGACAAAGACCCGGAAAGGAATCGCACTGACTATGATAACAAGTTCCGGACTTGTGAAGAACTCATATTCAATGAATGGTATCCATTCACAAATCACAGCCGATGATTTGTTTGTAAATTTATAATACCCTGGAGCGCACACTCTAATGATGGCCGAAAGCCGCACCGAAGAGAAGGACACAATGGTAAAAGTCATCGTCAACCTCATCAAGAAGAATAGAGCTGATTGTTCTTCTTGGCAGCCTCTCGCGGAAGAGATTCTTCTTTTCGGAGGTCTTATATTAGTTTCAGGGCGACCGCATCTGAATAAATAAAAATTAATATTGAATTAGAGATTTTTCAGAATTAATCACTTTATAATTGGATTCTCCGTTGTTATTTTATAGGCATGAGAAATCTACTGATCAACATATTTGCCGGGGTAAAGGACCCACGGAAGATAGACAGATGCGTGTATGAACTCGGCGACCTTCTTGCGGTTGCTGAAGACAGATTATGCCGAGCACGCAGGAAGAAGGCGGCGCATAACCTGTCTCTGTTGAGGAAGCTGGTCCTGCCTATAGTCAATGCCATAAATGGTGTAAGTATAATTTAATAAATTTGAAGTATGAAGACAGATAATCCAAAAGATCTGCTTGATCTCACAGGAATGGTGGCTCTTGTCACCGGAGGCGGCGACGGCATAGGAGCCGGATGCGCAGAGATATTAGCTGCTGCAGGCGCTAAAGTGGTTGTGAGCAACCGCACTTTGGCAAAAGCGGAGAATGTTGTGACTGAGATTAGAAATAATGGGGGAGAGGCGGTTGCGGTCAGCTGCAATGTGCTTGATGACTCTGACCTGATAAAGACAGTTGAGTTTACACTCGCGACCTATGGCAAGATCAACATCCTGATCAACAATGCCGGAGGTGGCGGAGGCGGTACGGAGAGTCCGTTTAAGATTGACCGTGCCTACGTGGAGCGCATCTATTCAATGAATGTCTTCGCACCTTGGCGTCTCTGCCAGCTTGTTACGCCCCATATGCAGGAAGCGGGGTATGGCGCCATTGTCAACATCTCCTCGATGAGCAGTATCAACCATAGTCCAGGCATCGCCATATATGCCTCTACCAAGGCTGCCCTGAATCATATGTCGGCAAATCTCGCGCATGATTTCGGACCGATGGGGATACGCATAAACTGTGTGGGCCCCGGTGCCACAAGGACGGCTGCCTTAGCTTCTGTGATGACTCCTGAGATAGAAAAGCGCATGTTGGCCCACACTCCCATACACCGTCTCGGAGAGGTGAGTGATATGGCACGTGCGGTGCTCTTCCTTGCTTCCCCGATGTCGTCATGGATCTCCGGCCAGACTCTTATGGTCAATGGCGGTGGAGTCCAGACACTTGACTGAAGCATAATTAACAGGAGGGTATGTCAGGATTGACATACCCTCCTTTCCGCTAACTTATATAGCTTGCCATCAAGTAATATAGCTTGGTTACTTAGAGGCTTATCTGACTATGATTTTTGCTGTTTTCTCGCCCGATGTGGCTATGTAAATGCCTTTGGTGAGTTGATTGTTGACAACTTTCTTCCCTTGCGTATTGTAGACAGCAACTTCCTGATCATTATCGGCTATGATTGAGCCTCCAATAACCCTAAAGAACGTCTCGTCAATGCTTGTATTGGAGATGCCTGACAATTCACCGATGTAGAATGCCGGAGAAAGAATCTGCCGCTGAGTGTTGCCAGCCTCATCCGTAAGGGTGATCCGCAGGTCATACCAGCCATTTTCACTTTGGACGCTAACCTGTGAAAGACTACCTTCCCACCATGCGCCATAACCCGGCATAAAGAAATTCTCCGGCACCTCCGTCATTTCCAATGGTAAGTAATTCTCTGATTTATAAGGGGTATATTCCACCGTTATGGAAACAGGAGCATAAGTGTAACCTAAAAATGTCTCAGGACCGAATTGACCGGGAAACTCTTTAGAGTGTTTAATAAAGTCACCACCAGCGAGAGACAGGATACCTTCCTCACCCTTTTCAAATCTGATTGTAGGTCTACCCTGGAGGTCTTTCATCATGATGCGTTGCAGGGTGGGGCTGCAGCAATCAGTGCCTGTGCCATTAACCAACACTTCGCAGACATTGCTGCCCGGCAGCCCATACACCTCTATGTTGTCATCATAAAAGATATATGTCAATGGTTTGTCTGCATTCCCTCCGGCAGCCCATTCTTCTGCCCATGAAAATATTTTATAATATTCACCACGCGGTAACACTATCTCCTCCCCACATTTGACTTCGGCTTCCGCCAAGAAGCCATCGGCAATCCGGTCGTCGCCACTATTACCGACGTATGTATTATAAAACATATAACTGTAGGGCACCTCTCCCCAATCAATATAATCTTCTACCGTGATACAAATTGGAGTGGAATTGCCAAATTCCAGCCCATCGAAGTCTTGGAAAGAGAACAATTCATTGATAGGATAAATATTATCACCCGGAGTCTCCGGACATGCATATCCCCCTGTCTCAGGAGTAGAGAAATACTTAAGAACGCCATTATCATAGCAAGCTCCCGGAGTGGCGGTGCCTTTTGGTGGGAATCTATACACATCATCCATAGAGTGCCAACTGGCAAATGCATACATTCCGTTTTTCTCGCTCATATCATTACAGAGCCATATCTCGCGAGGAGTGGAATTAAATGAACCGATGGTAGAGTTATGGGTATTATTGTCGAAATAAATTGAGAAAGTGAGATAGCAACCATTATTCCCGTCTCCTTTCTCTGAGTATATCGGAGAATGTTTTACATCGGCATAGAATGGTCGGTATAATGTTATGTCATTTGATACAGTCCCATTTTCTTTTGCTTCAGCGGCGGTCTTGGTAAGGTAGAAGAATAATGCTCTGTTTGAGGGTTCTTCCAGTTTGAGTGACCAGCAGAACCGTACATTATCACTGTCAAGATTGGTATACATGGTCATGTTTTGGTCATAGCTTTCATCCTGCTCATCCACATCTAAGATCATGCCTGCAAAACTGATGCCATCATAGCTTATCCCATATTCTCCAAAGCAAGAAAGAGTATTGTAATACCTGTTGGATTGTAGTCCTCATCCCTTTCAGGGAATATCGGTGCCGACCCGTCCATCAGCAGAGGCTGCGCCGTTAGAGAAATATCCGCCATATCTCTTGAGATATGTATCTCCATAGGACCGTCCACTTTAATTTCGGGTATAAAGACACTGGCCCAGGTGGGAGAGACAAATTCACCCTCAAGGAGGTAAGTACCGGCAGGCACTTCGATTACACTCTCTTTGACCCAATCTTCTGCCCAGGGAATGCCATTTTCATCCACCAGTATTACTGTTTGTGCCATGTTTACCCCTGTCTCCGATGGGTCTACAATGATGGTGACCGGGCAAAGGGGCTTCTCTTCCATGGTCCTCTTTTTCGCAGCTTTCATAGACGGAGTGAGCGGCACCTCTGTAACGCTCACTTCAGAGCTATCACCATGGCCGGAGGCGACATGGAAGATCTTAGAACCCGGACGAGCATTTTTCATCTCAACCTTTGTGTGACCGGAGATTCCGGCAGGTATCAGCATTGCAGACACCATAACCATAAACGAAACAATTTTTCTCATAAAAAATCCTTTTTATAATTAATGGAGATTTGATGGCGCAAAATTAGAATCTCGCTGTCTTATAACCAATTCTGTTGGGGGTACATTAGGGGTACAGGCGTATTTTATGAAGGATAAAGGAAGGAGACATCACTTTTTATGCTTAAATTTGCACCATGAAATGTCTTGTTTTATTCTTGGGTCTTATTATCTTTTGTGGGGCCTGCTCAAGAAAGGCAAACTATGTTGCCTCAGAATTCCATTGGGAATCCATCTCTCCGGAGGCTGATTCAGTGGTAGTCGCTCTTGAACGGGGATTTATGGCGTCGGCATCAGGCGATTCTTTGGATGCCTTGATCAGGATGCTTGAGCAATCTGCCGCCAGCTCGGCAGTGAAGCCACAGATTTTATGCCGTGCTTATTTCTGGAAGGCGCGGGTTGCCAACAGGGAGCATAGACCCATAGGCAATTGGCTTGACATAGCCTTGGCAATCTGTGATTCCATAGCTTTCCCCTACGACTACATACGCATCAAGTATCTGAGGTCAGTATTGAAGGAACAAGACAACCGTGCGTTATATTATTCAAACTTGAAGCGTTATGCCGGTTTCTATCAGAAGACGCATGATGATTTCATGCTTGCGTCCACTTTGCTTGACTTAGGACACCTGCTGCGCGAGGCCGGTTATATAGATCAGGCGTTTGCCAATTATTTCAAGGCAGACTCAATTTACGTTAATCTTAACCTGATTCCGTATCATCTTAAAACGAGTCTTAATAATGCCAATATACTTTTTGAAGCCGGTTATGAGGACAAAAGCCATGAGATATTATTGAGTCTGTTAGATAGTGAGGAGGCACGCAGGGATTCTGATTTTTATGCCAATCTCCGCCTGACTGCCTTCAACGTAACCCATGACAGTGCCTACTTGTCTGCCGGATTTAATGATATTATTCGCCGTCAGGGTGTGGAAAGGATAAAGACCATGTATATGATAGGCATGGGCCGGATGTATCTGGATTCCGGGATGATCAACAAGGCTCAGCCTATAGTGGAATCTCTAATAGGGATGCTTCATGATTTTTCATCAAAAATCATGCGTGAACAGATCTGCCGTCTTGCATATGAGACCTATGACAGTCTCGGGATAATGGATTCTGTCTATAAATATCAGGAAATGACCATAAAGGAACTTGACGGTCAATTCCGGGAAAACAATATGGCGAAGATTGCCTCGATCGAAGGGAAAACAAAAATTCAGGAGGTAGAGCATAATTTGCAGATGCAAAAACGCCGTGACAGACTTATGCTTGTAGTTATTATCTTGTCGCTCACTTCATTAAGCATGGCTGTGATAATCCTGCTTATGCGTAAGTCCCACCGTCATAAAATCTCTCTCATGGAGACCCGTCTGTCGTTGGAGAGCAAGCAACGGCGCGTGTTGTCATCATCACTTGCCATGACGGAGAAAGACAATGTGCTTGAGGCGATATTGAAACAGATGGAGGGCATAGCTGATAACGGTCAGACAGAAACTACTGACATAATCCGGCGTTTGCAAAATGACATAAAGCTTCATCTCAACGGTAAGCAGGATTGGGAAGACTTCCATAGGGTGTTTGAAGAGGTGCATCCGTCGTTTGCCACTGTCCTTAAGCAAAGATGGCCTGATGTGTCGGAAGGTGACATACGTTTGGCCACCTATATCCGCATAGGCCTCACCTCCAAGCAGATTGCACGTATGCTGCTGTTGCAGCCTGATTCCGTAAAAAAGAATCGCCAGCGTCTTCGCCGCAGGATGAACCTCTCGGCCGATGAGTCACTCGAGAACGTGCTACGCGAACTATGATTTTAAGGTTAGTCTTTTGAGATAATCGGAGGTAGATTCCTCTATGCCGAGTTTTTTCCTAAGGTTATACTTTATCACTTCTATGGTGCGCACCGATCGGTTGGTCAGTATGGCTATTTCTTTTGTGGTGAGCCCCATGACTATGAATGCGCACATCCTAAGTTCGGCATTGGTGAGGTGAGGATGGAGTGCATATAGTTTCTGGGAGAAAGAATGGTTCACACTGTCGAAATAAGTGCGGAACATTTCCCATACATTATCCTGCCGCTCCAGTTCCTTTAGGAGTCGGGAGATATTGGCAATCCTTTTCTGTTCGGGCATAGATGATTCATCCACATTCTTCTGAATTGAATCAAGAGCTTCGTTCAGGCGTGCCATATACATTGTCATTGACGATAACTCCTGGCTCTGAAGTTCAAGAGATTTCTGGGTCTGCTCCACATTTTTCTCGTGCAGAAGGTCAGCTTCCTCCTTCTCATGCAATAATCCGGCTATATTAACCTTAAGACGGCGAATGTTTCTTCTTTGACATATGCTGATGGCAGTAAGTGCCAAAACTATTACACCTAATAGTATTATTAGCCATAAGTCAAATCTGTTGATGCGTTCCGAACGGTTATATTTTTCCTCCATTTCGGAATATTCGAATCTATTGGCTATGGAATTGGCACTCATCTCCAGGGAATTGTCATACAGGGAGTCGGTTATCAGAGTTATTTCCCGCCTGTAATCAGCTTCTTCCTTATATTTACCGGTGAGATGCATGTATTCCGCCAGATTCTCAAGATGCTGCCTTTCAAGAGGGGAGTTTTTTATTTTCAGGATGTCATTTTTCAGAGAATCAAGCTGATGATGGAATTTGGCAGTGTCGCCATGTTCTATCAACAAGCGCATATAACCTACCACTACGCAGCATTTATTGAAATTACGGCTGTCTAATTTAAGGGCATCATGATAATAATGGGAGGCAAGCTGAAGATCACCTTTCTTATGGGCGATCTCTGCACATGTGAGTAAATGCGTGAGTTCTCCCTCGGCGGTGTTGATGGTTGTTTTTGTGTTAGTAAGTTCCTCATAGGCTTTATCATACTCACCTTGTTCCAGATATAAGGAAGCGGCTACATGAATAAAAGTAGTGGTAAATCTTTTGAGATCGAAAGTATCAAATGAATTTGAAGGTGTAATGTTTGAAAGTAATTTTGTGCCGTTGTGTTGATACTTCCATGCAAGATCCCATTTTTTAACAGATTTGTAATAGTCGCAAAGAATGAGATAGGCATAAAGATTATAATGGATGAGGGAGTCTGGCTTGTCGGTGTGGAGAAGGCCGTATGCCGCTTCCAGTGCACCTGCATAGTCGCGGATAGTAAACTTGCTGAGGCCGACTTCCCATTGGGCATAGAGCCGTTGCGGTATGGAATCTTCAGGAAGATTCTGCAACAATTGAGAAAACAGTTTAGCCATCTCATTATATCTCCCCTCCTCATAAAGCATATTGCCGAGAGCGACGTATTTTTTGAAAGGCATTCCCGGCACTAAGTTACGCAGGCTGTCACCATATTCTATCCTCGTATTCATGGGTAGAGATTTATCCAGGAAATTTTTGTCATAGTACTCCCTTTTCAAAGCTGACGAGACCTTGTCTGCGCTGGCACACAGACAGGAGAATAGTATAAACAAAGACACTAAAATCCGGTGCATATCCACATTTTATTTTCAAATTACAAATTTAGGAAATTTTTCTTAAAAGATAGCTTGTGACAATTGGAAAAACTCTTTTAAGATATGAGGCTTACTTGATTATCATCAAAAATTGGGCTGGATGGGCTTGTTTAAACGGATTTCAAACTATTTTTAAACAGAATTCAAACTGTTTAAACGGATTCAAACTATTTTTAAACAGAATTCAAACTACATTTAAACTGTTTTTTAAACTAATTTCAAACAGTTTAAACAGATTTTAAACTACTTAGATTGGTAAGTTTATATACGGATGTAGCTATTATAATTAATTGATTATTATTTATTTAAATTAAAATAAGTACGCTTAATAGATACTTATGGACTGTCATATGTCGCTATTAGGTACTGAAAGAGTAGGCAAAGCCAATAAGTATGGATAACTTTGCAACCGGGTGATTCAGTCCGGCCGGCAGAATTATATCCCTCCAAATGTTTTACCAACAATAATACTGTTTATTGACATGAAGAGAACCTACAAGAAACTTTGGACAACTGCAGCGATCGTGTTGTCGCCTATTGCCGTTTCCGCCATTTCTCCTCAGCCTGTGACTTCTGTCGGGAATCTGCAAGGGGAAACCATGAAGAAAGTATTCAAACCTAAGACTTCGGAGTCTTCCCGAATGTCAGCACCTGTGGTGGAATATCTCTGTCCGCCAAAAACAATCATGAAGGCTGCGTCTGAGGAAGATATGAATCCCCTAACTGTTACCATAGTTGGGGATGCTGAAATGTATACAGTAATTGGTGTAAGGGTTAAGGGAATTGATTACTCTGACAACATGTGGCTGGATCTGGGGGATGAGGAGGCAGCGACCGGAACCGTAGATTTAACTTCCGGGCTTTACACTATTGTTGCTCACTTTCGGAAAATTGATCCGGCTTTTATGTTCAGCCATGGTGCCGACGTATTTGTTGTAGAGGAGAATATTGACATGTCATCCCCTCAGCAGATAATCTTAGATGTCGCAACAGCTACCAATAAAATATCCGGTATCTCATATACTCCTGATGGAAGCGTTCCAAAGTTGCCTACCAAACATTATACTGCAGATGGACTTGTTGAGGAAGAGGGAAATGTCAACTACATGATTATTTCTACAGATATAAGCCAGAAGAATCTTGGCTTTGTCTATGGAAGCATTATAGAGGCTGACTTTAGCATTATCAATGATAATGGAGGGGTTGGATTTGAGATATTCAAACGGGCAGAATTGTGGATAAATGATGTGTCGGAAGATATAGAAATCTCACAATGGCACTTGTCAAGTTCGGATGATAACGGTTTTTATTATTCGGAAATGCAACCGATATACGGTGTCCATGAGTCGGTGGAAGCCTATTTTGATAAGAATTTCTCTGAACCATATGTTACGGATTATTCATCGTCAGTTATTGGAAAGGAGAGTGAGGAAAATGGATTTGAGCCTATCTATACGTGTGTGGCCAATCAGATTTTCGAAAATATCAACCTCTCAAAAACGTCGGGTATGTCTTCAAGTTCCAAACTCTGGCGGTCAGGCATCAGTTCGGATGACACGACATATGATATGGGTTTGAGTGTCTGGTATGGAGACTATCAGGAAACTGCCTATGCTGAATGGGATCCGGAAATTGAATTGGGTACGATGATTTATTTCACGCGCACCATGCCTTTACAATTTAAAGGTAATGGTGACATCACGACTATCTTCCTTCCTTTGAATTCAGAGTATGGACAAAATGAGAATGGCGATGTGGCGCCACAGTTGGGGTCAGCATTTGAGTTTAATCTCAATGATTGCAGGCAGCAGCTTGGTGATTCGCAGGCTTCAATATCTTTCTTATCATATTTGGGGTATGATTGGTCGGAAGAGGATTATCTATGGTATGTGACTCCGGTTCCTTATGGACGTAGAGGGGAGTTACGTGCATCTGACTTGATAGCTATGCGCACAATGGAAGACAGAACTGAGAAAGATGGCCAAGAGATTTTGACTTACACAGCCGTAGATGATAACCAGATTGTTGACGGCATACAGGGATTGACTACCGCATCATTTTCTCTTGACACTGATCAGACACTCTATCCTCCCGTGCTTCGCCAGCTTCAGTTCCGCACAAACGAAGGAGTAGTGACCGACCGTTTTGATACATTTGCCCAGGGCACATTCCTCCTTTCGGCCGCCACTTATAACCAGCAGTTGAATCCGGAGGAGGTATGGAATTGGTGGTATGATGTTGAATCCTGTAATGTAAGGGTAAGTGTGTCGCCTTATTCTGAACAGGATTGGACAGAGGTTGATTTAGAGGAATTAAAAGGTGATTATGTCCCTGCATTCGGTCATGTGTATTCCGGAGCCTTTGATAAACTGTCATCTTCAAGCAGCAACGGATGGTTTGACATTAAGATAGAACTGGAGGCGATGAATGGTGCGGTGTCATCTCAGGTGATCAGCCCTGCCTTCAAGGTGGCTGATGCTACAACCGGAATAAAGGAGACTGCCAATGTTGCAGACAGAGTTATAATCAATGGCCAGACAGCCATATCCGCCGGGAATGATGTTTTGCTTGAGATATTCAGTCTTGATGGTAAGGCACTTCTCTCCGGTAAGGGTATGCTCAATTTCAGTAGTCTTCCCAAAGGTATCTATCTTTTGACTGCAACCGGAGAGGGCAACAGATATAGTTGCAAGATTTCAAAGTAAACTGCTATATTGAGTAATATTGAGCTGATGTAAATCATTAATGATTAGGGGAGTATCATTTGATACTCCCCTAATTTCCGTGATAGCCGCCTTCGTATGAGTTATAACGGTGAGAGCATAGTGTCGATGAGTTTATGATTAACATAACTACATATACGATTACGTAGTTCTTCAGCTGATTCAATTAACTTTTTACCATCTTCCTCTTTTAGAATGAAAACGTTTTGGTAGTCTGCACGTTCTCTCATATTTTGTAATTGGCTATATAATATACCATCTTGCCGACTAAATATGCCTGTAAGAATATAAGATTTTCCCGAATTGCACTGAAGTGCCTTTATGTGTACCTGTCTTGATTCCATCAATCAGCATCATAGCATTTACTGCATGGAATACAGAATAATACAATCGATTAGCTACTAAATCCCAGTATCCAAGCTCTGCAGTACGCACAGCTTGTTCCATGTTCTTATCTGATTTTTCAAGCAATAGTCTGACGGCAAT
>CAZQSD010000039.1:0-9662 GCA_964595885.1 uncultured Sangeribacter sp. | reverse complement strand
GCACAGCTTGTTCCATGTTCTTATCTGATTTTTCAAGCAATAGTCTGACGGCAATGTGTTTTTGGGAAATATCAAGGCTCATAGTTGTATAGCATCTGTTTGAACATTTATATAAAATGCTGTATTGCGTTCCGCATTCCATTCACTACGAGTATAGAGTAAAGGTGTGATTTGCTCACCCAGGCGCCAACCAAATTCAGTAAATGGATAAACCAACCTCTCGAAAACATCTTTTTTATCCAAGGAGTCATCTGCTACAATAAGAAGGTCCCAGTCTGAATCTGGACCGGCGTCACCGCGAGCACGGGAACCATAAAGATACACTGAAACCGGTATATTTACAAATAAGCGGTTAACCAATCCTTTAATCTCAGATAATATGTTGTCGTGGCTTACCATATCTTATATTATTTTGTGCAAATATACAACTTTTTTTATTATAATTGATCCTTCAGAACAATTTTTCTGAACATAAGTAACCGTTCAAATTTAAAAGCTACTTATTTATTAAGGAATATAATATTTTTGTCGGCTTGAATACAAACTACTTGTTATTTTTGTATTCATTTAATTTGACCGCCTACTTAGCTTGTGATAAAATAATTAACTTGTGGCAGAGCAGTGTAGAAGCTGCAATGTGATTTTGAAAAAGTGGCATAAACAGTCAATTTTGCTTTGAAAAAACGGCAAAATAAGTTATTTTTGCCTTGAAAAAGTGGCATAAACAGCCGATTTTGCTTTGAAAAAACGGCAAAATAATACCTAATAAGTTGTTTAACAGCTATATACTATACTAATATGCTTTATCGGAAGATTACTTCATACATTGAGGATTTCTACAAGACCTCCAAAAACGCTTTGTTGCTCACTGGAGCACGCCAAACCGGAAAAACCTTTTCGGCACGTTTATTGGGTAAATCATTCAATAATTTCATAGAACTTAATTTTATTGAGCATCCGGAGCTTGTTGAGATATTTAAGGATGTCACCTCGGCAGATGAGATACTGCTACGATTATCTGTTTTGACTTCTATACCAATGGTGCCTGGGGAAACTCTTATTTTCTTTGATGAAGTGCAAAAATGTGACAATCTTGTCACGGCAGTTAAATTCCTTGTTGATGACGGACGGTTCAGATACATTTTAAGTGGTTCATTACTTGGGGTAGAGCTCAAGGACATTAAATCACAACCGGTTGGATATATGGGGATCAAAGAAATGTTCCCTCTTGATTTTGAAGAATTTATTATAAATATGGGTGTAGGAGACAAGGTGATTACAAATCTCCGCGAGTGTTGGGATCAACGCAAGAGTGTAGACTCGATCATTCATGACAAGTTGATGCAACTGTTTAGGTTATATGTGATAGTTGGTGGAATGCCTGCACCCGTGGCTGAATATAAAGTGTCGAATAATCTCAATACTGTAATGCGTATTCAGCAAGATATTATAGCCCTATATCGTAAAGATATATCTCAGTATGCCACAAAAGATAAACTGAAGATTAAAGAGATATTTGATCTCGTCCCATCAGAACTTGATGCTAAAAACAAAAGATTTATATTGAAAAATCTCAATGAACATGCCAAATATAAAAGATATGAGGATGGTTTTCTTTGGCTCAAAGATGCGGGTGTGGTAATTCCTGTATATAATGTTGAGGAACCAAAGGTGCCTCTAAAATTATCTGAAACACGTAACTTATTTAAGCTGTTTAGTAATGATGTTGGCCTATTGGCATCGCAATATGCAGATGGGATTCAACTTAAAATCCTTACGGGGGATTCCTCTGTGAATATAGGGGCTGTCTATGAGAATGTTGTTGCTGAGGAGTTGTTGACACATGGCATTACACCTTACTATTATAATAATAAACGTCGTGGAGAGGTTGATTTTGTAATTTCCATCGGGGGTAAGGTAATACCTATAGAGGTGAAATCAGGTAAAGACTATCAAAGCCATACTGCATTAAACAACCTGATGGCTGATTATCCGGATAGTCTGTATGATGCCATAGTGTTAAGTAATGGAAACGTAGAGGTCTCCAATAAAATAACATATGTTCCCATTTATATGGTTATGTTTATAAAACCGTTAGAATCCAACATTGGCATTTATAAGATTGATTTGTCTGGATTGGCATGAAGTTATTTTCCTAAAGAATCTTTAATTATAAGATTTATGCCCCGCTTCATAAAAATCAAGTAATGGTGGAATCTCAGATTTGATTTTTATGAAGCGGGGCATAAACTGCTATCCGCAAGAGGAGAGAGGTAATGCTAATAGGATCGATTGATTATCTGAAGGGGCAACTGGGGAGGTCGGGGCCGAAATCAGCCATGCCCCATGACTCGTCAAAGTCAAGTTTGGGGAACTTGCTCTTGTTGGTTATATCGGCGGCGCTTACCTTTGTTGCGCTTGGCCACGATGAGCCCGTGCCATCAAGATAATAGAGACCGTCATGATAGAAAATTGATCCCGTTTTATGGGTGCCTATGGTGGCGTTGCCATAATCCACGTGTCCAAGGTTGACACAATAATAAATATTAGTGAGATGGTCAACGTAACCCACAATGCCACCGTTGTCACTTTGATGCTTGTTGAGCACTTTTCCTCTGTTCAGACAATTCATGAGATTGGAACCAGAGCCTTCCTCCATGAATCCCAACACACCGCCGGCGCGAGTCTTGTTATCCTTGGCATCGATAGTGCCGCTGTTGCAACTGGTGTAGAGCTGCACATTATGATAATGGGTAGTCACGCTCATACCCGTGGGGTCTAATCCAAGAGAACCGGCCACGCCTCCAGCAGCCTTAATGGGACCCTCGGAAGTGATGTTGCCCCTGTTGGCACAATCCTGCACCTCGATCATTGCTCCTCCGTAACCAATAATCCCACCGACTCCCGACTCGTCGGCTCCCGATGAAGATGCCGTGATGGCGCCTCCATTGCCACATTTTGACACCATGAGTAACTTTTGGGAGACATTGGCGTCATAGCTTTCGGTCATACAATAAGCTTTACCAATGATCCCGCCTACACATTCCGTGCCTGACACGCGGCCCTCATTCACACAAAATCTTAAAGGCGATTGTTTATACCAACTGGCGATATATGCCCCCATATGAAGATAGGAGTTGCCTATGATGCCGGCGGTGAAATTACCACCCGACACTTCCCCATAATTGATGCAATCCTGAATCACCGCGTAGTCGTTGCAGGTGTAGTAGCCAAATATTCCGGCTACGTTGTCTTGCCCCTCAGCCACCACCATACTTGCGGAGGTTAGATCCTCAAACACATCGTCTTGTCCCGTTGAGTAGATATACCCGGCTATGCCGCCGATATTGTTGCCGCCAAGACTGGTGACAGAGCATTTCACCGACAAGGCACGAAGGGAGAGGTCTTCCCCTCTGCCAAGAATGCCACCCACGTTTTCCTTCCCTTTGACAACTCCTGTGAAGAGAGGAGAGAAAGTATTGGCTGCCGGGATAACCGCCTTGTCGCCCTTAAACTCATAGTCAAAAGGGGTGTCGCCCCTTAGGGCTGACTTATAGGCCGCCCCCACCATTCCTCCGATTTTAGAGCCGCCCGTGACCTGCATTGTGGAAGAAGTCATCTTGAAAATCTCCAGATGAAGGTTCGTTGCATTGACTTTGCCTGCTATGCCCCCACCCATATCATTGGCCACATCAACATTGACAGCCACTCTCACAGAATAAGGCTTGCTATCGATATTAGGGGTCTGGAGAAAACCGAATACGCCGCCGCCCGTAGAATTTGCCTCAATAGCAGCCGCGCTATCGTCGGGAAGGATATAATTGCTATCGCTGTCTCCCTCAATGATGAGTTTGGGACTCCCTGTCATATATATGTGGCCGAAAAATCCACCGACTTCACTATTTCCACTCACCACCGATGTCATCCGGCACCCGGATATGGAAATATTCTGTTTGGAATCGACAGACCCGGCGATACCACCAATCCTATTTCCCACACGATTCATACCACCTACGGGACATTCCACAGTTATGTCTTTGAAGGTAGCCTGAGAAGAGAGGTTGTCAATTTTCCCGATGATACCCCCGGTGCCTTCTCCACCTGTGGAGCAGATAATCCTGATGTCGCTGTCTTCCTTGCTGACCACATGCGAAAGGGTCACAGAGGATATGGAAAGATTCCCCTTTGACATTCTGCCTACGACACCGCCTACGCCCTCGTAGCCTTCTACATAGAAATGATAATCGGGAGTTGTGACGCCGCTGATTTTGAGCGTGCCATCATCCATTTTCCCTAATATGCCGCCGACATTGCTTCTACCAGTCACCGACATCTTAAATATGATATCATTCAGCGTCAGTGTGCCTCCCTGCATTCTTCCAATCAATCCTCCAATGCAACTTCCTTGATCGCCTGACACGTTGCCATGGATTGTAAGATTCGAAATCTTCACATTGCCTACGCTCACACCCGCCAAGGCACCCGTGTCGCCGCTGACATTCGACACGTTGACACCTGAGATAACAAGATTGCTCACCTCCGCGCCATCAAGGATTGTAGGGAAGATGCCCACCACCTTGTCGCTTGATGCGTTGGATGAACCACGATAATACATATCAGACAACGTAAAGCCTCCGCCATCATAATGACCTGCGAAAGAATAGCCGTAGTAACCACGTCCCGGCTTGTCGCTGCTCTGATCCATCAGGCGAATGTCAGCTGTCTGGCGAAACCATACGTCTCTACCGTTGGTGAGTTCATTCTTGCGGAGATCGTCAAGGAAAGTGAGGAAATCACGTTCGCTACCAATCTCGTATGGGTCCTCCTGGGTGCCTGACCCCTGGCGCAATGAGAATGATGATGTCGCTTCCTCTGCCTTTACCACGTGCTCGTTTTCGATTTGCAACTTAACCATTCCTCGCAACGGATTCTCTGAGGCATCGGAGAAGGTGAGAAGATAAATGCCGTCGGCCACGTTCACTGACTCTGAGATATGCAGTGCGCACCGCAGCAATGGTCCGGCGGGAGAAATCACAACCGGGCAACTGATAAGATCGCTGTAGCCGCTCTTGAGGTTGGCAAACTTAATGTTTTCATACGCCTCATCATTTAGAAGAGTAGAGCTAATGTCGAAATAGCTGACCTTATAACCCTCAAGTTCTTCTAATGAGGGGTTAGTTGAAGGCCATTGCGGTTCATCATCATTATGACAACCGCACAGCGTCATGGCTACTAATGCCACTAAAAAATAAATTATCTTTTTCATTTTTTGTTATTTATCACTTCTTCTGCGTATTTCGGAATAACGGGGAACGGGATACCAGAGCTGGTCGGTAGAGGCGTATGGAGTGCCCCAGATATTATTTTCATTGGAATCAATGTCCCATGAGTTATCCACCATCTTATAGTATTTGGTCTCATTGAGCACCGATCCGTCAATATAGATTGCGTTATAGCCATTCCAGTCATAGGGGTTATCTTTAGAGCCCACACCATCTTTCCTGATTACGGCACAGGCGCCCGTATAGCTGCCGAGAGTGCCGTCTTTCCAGTTAGTGCCTGCATTGACACACCGCTGCACACCTGCCCAGGTGCCGGCATGGCCCAAGAATATGCGCTCCTCGCCGGTGCCGTTGCCCACATTGAGGCAATCGCGCACAATTGAACTGTCTTGGAGCGAGCCCACCAATGATCCTGAATCGGAATTACCGTAGATATTGCCGCTGTTGATGCACTGCGAGATCACCACGGCATTGCTCTCAAACTCCATGCAGCTTTTCTCTATGGCATTCACGCCACCCACGATGCCCACCATCATTCCGGCTGCCATAAATGCCGTGGCTGCCCCGCCGGTGGCTACGGTTGCTCCAATGGTTGCCACTGTGCCGGCTATCAGACACACAGCTCCTATGCACTGATGGAAAATCTCTGATGCCTCGTGCATCTTCTCCTCGGCTTCCATGCGCTCTTCGCGAACTTCATTGATATGCTCATTAAATTCTTCGTCGTTCCCGGTGACTGCATACCATTCCAACAGGCTATTCTTGCTCCTGTAGTTGTCATCGTAAAGGGGATTGGCAGCCATTGCTTTATTCAAGGGATAGCTGTCGGGAGATTTTCTGATGTCGTCCATTTCTTTGTCAATGGCAGTGGCACATTCCATAGTCTGCGCCTTTATCGCTTCCGACACCTCTTCGGTGGTTTCCCCGGAGGCTATCATCTCGTAGGTGGTGTCGCTCCAAAGCACCAAGTCAGTGGCATGTAGGAGCATATCAAAAGCAAATTCGCTGATTTTTATGGCAATCGCCACTCCATGCGACACTGACGACACTGCATGTTCAGCCACTGCGATGCATGGTCCGGCTAATGAAAACACAATCTCGGCTGCCCCGACTGCACATTCCGCAATGTTCCACGCCGTCCATTCGCGAGGATCTCCGACTTCTCCCACCAGGCCTCCTACATGTTTGCCTGCGGTGTTGTGAATGTCTCCGTGATTGCCACAATAGTGTATGATGGCGTTATTTCCGGCTAACCCGACTATACCCCCGGTGTGATGGCCTGTACCACTGATCTTTCCATAATTATCATTAAGGGCTAATGAACCGAAGGTGGTCTTACCTACAATGCCCGACACATAGTCCACCCCATTCACTTCTCCCGTGTTAAGAGCATTATGAGCAACGGCAATAGAGGTGTTGCCCACGATGCCTCCGATATATGTCTCGCCATTTACTTTTCCATGATTCAATACGCTGTAGCTGCCAAACTGGCTTTCACCGTTGATGCCGCCTACACAGCGCTTGCCATCTACATCGCCAAAGTTCTCGCAATAGCGGAAAAGGGCATTGTTGTAGACAAAGCCGGATTTGCTGTCACCGTTCACACGATTACTGCCCAATATTCCGCCGACCCCTTCTATGCCTTTCACATTGCTCTGGTTTGTACACCCTGTCATAAAGGCCATCCCGGCTCCACCGGCTATGCCACCCGTGCCGACGGCTGCATTATTTGCATCGCCATCCTTATATTTGAGACCCCCCTCTATGAGAGCCCAATTCTCACAAGACGTGACATAGAGCGTGTCGGCTGTGCCGACTATGCCGCCGGCTCCTGAGAAACCACCTGATATTTTACCTGAGTTCCTGCAGTTGTTGATAGAAGTAAGCGTGTAGGCTGAGGAAGCTCCCAAGATACCTCCCACATTGTAGTCGCCCTTTACGGGGGTGTTCTCATTGCTGCATTCATATAGCATCAGTTTGGAGTTCATATCGGCAACACCTACTATACCGCCGATTGCCAGACTGCCTTCGGAGCCGGTGATAGAACTGTCAACCACCTTACAGTTTGTGATTTCAGCCCTGTCACGTGCTGCTCCTTCAGTGATCGAGGCCCCGGCTACTGCTCCAACAGCAAAATTACCGGAAAATTCACCTCGATAAATTGTGACACCATCTATCTTGGCACGATGAACGTAGCCGAACAGACCCACAGCCGGTGATTTGTCGCGCAGGCTCCACATATTTTCAAGTCTGCCTCCTTGGTAGATTCCCCTGAAA
This sequence comes from uncultured Sangeribacter sp., assembly GCA_964595885.1. Lineage (GTDB taxonomy): Bacteria > Bacteroidota > Bacteroidia > Bacteroidales > Muribaculaceae > Lepagella. The sequence continues at coordinate 2,103 of CAZQSD010000039.1, read as the reverse complement.
GGAAGGTTAACATCGTTGCCTATAGGCTCCCAGCCATAACGATGGTCAACGAAGAAGCAGGCATCGTCCATATCAATATCTACCACCTGACGGATATATGTGTCGTCAGAGAATAATTGGTTGGTTGCGTCGCTGTTCACTTTATGAGCCAAAGTCATGAGATGGTCATAGCTGCTGATGATGTAGGGATCATCTTTGGTGCCTGCCCCTGACAGACCCACTTGTGAATTGTAGAGGCTTTTGATTTCAACCCCGTCATTATTGACGGTGATTGTGGAGCCGAGACCATATTGGCGAGTGGTGATTTTCCCTTCCGAAGAGGCAATCACTTCGCTCTCTGCCGGATATTCTATGTAAAGTAACCTGTAGTCACCCTCTTTAAGTCCGGTTGTGAGGGAGAAGACAGAGCGGCCATCCTTACGGTGGTGACTGCACTTGCGCGAGATTATTGACTGATCAGGAGCCAAAATCTTGATTTCACAGGCATCGCCGGTAAATTCCTCAGTCTCCGCGAACATGATGATCTCATTGATTCTTCCCTCAAAATCGTCTAAGCCGGGGAATGTAGGCTCAATATTTTGAGGGTCATTGTCTGAGCAAGACGCCATAAGCATAATCGGGATCACCCATAATGACCTCTTGGCGAAGCTCATAATGTCGTTTAGATGTTTAGTTATATTCATCAGTTAAATTATTATGAATAGTTAAATTGTTATGAATTAAGTAGTCTTAATAAGTTATAGACGGCGTTTGTATTCAGATGGCGGAATGCCATACGCCTGTTTGAAAAGCCTGCTGAAATATGAGATTGATGAGAATCCTGATGACTGTGCCGCCTCGGCAAGAGTCATTGAAGGATAATCACCCATGAGCCGTTTGGCATATTCCAGACGCAATCCGTTAATCCAGTCACTGAAACAACAACCATAGTTGTTGTTTATGTAAGAGGAGAGATAGGAGCGGTTTGTCCCGATTTCTTGTGCCAACTGGGCCAAGGTAACCTTCTCCGCCACATAACCATTATTTGCAATCCATTTCTGCATCCTGTCGGCAAATATCGGGGCATCTTCTTCCGGGAGCGCCACTGATTTCTCAAGCGGGTTTTCAGCCACTATCTGAATCGGGTGAAGATGGAAGGCATAATTTTGCCATGAAACATAGATATAGATAAACACAAATATCCCTGCCAACATAAGAAAGGTGTTGAATACAGAAGGACAAAAGGCACAGACACCACACAACACACCGCAAATTATCACCAGCCACGCACTCGTGTTTAGCCAATGAATAAAAGTGGAGGTTGAATCGGCATAGTCATTGTCGAGGCTGCGTTTCAGACCGGTGTAGGAGGAGAAGAAAACCTTTACCAGGATTGCTGTCTCAGCAAGAAACCATATTCCGTATAACGTATCTATTACCCGGCGAGCGTCTGGTAATAGGAACATAAATATCCATAATGAGGATACGTAGGCCACGTAGGTGGCAAGAAACCTGCGTGACCTCTCCTTGCTCATATAATTAGGATTCAGAAGAGATATGAAGGAGTAGCCGAAAAGAAACATGGCCCCGAAATAATATGACAGGTTGAGTGCCGGACATAAATCAGGAAACAGATTTCTCAACGGGAAAATGAGGAAAGTGGCAATCCCCAGAGAAAAGATTGCATATCCGATTGCGAGAAGTATGGTGGCTCTCTTATATGTGGTGAAAAGCTTGTTGTCGGGTGTGCTTACAAGGAATAGACAAAGTGACAAGACAGCCGTGACAACAGCCCCGGAGAGTATCGTATTATGGTAAAACGAATCCATACTGCAAAATTACAAATTTTCTGCCACATATATTTTAATCAATGTTATCCCCTAAGGCGTCAGGGTTTGTAAAATCGTAAAATCTTTATGTAAAATCGTAAAAATCCTAATTTATACCCCTCTGCGCCTCACCTCTGCCATCACTATCCCTGAGATATGGGCAGTGCAATGGTCTCATAAAATCCCCATCAACTTTTTTTATCTCTATTATTTTCAATTTGGTGGAGAGCAATGATTTTGCAGTTTTAAATTTGGTGGGTGACAGAATAGTTATTAATTTTATACTGATAATTAA
>CAZQSD010000038.1:0-22118 GCA_964595885.1 uncultured Sangeribacter sp. | reverse complement strand
AGCTGATGCACGCTTGGCAGCGTCGATCATCAGGAGAAGCTCCATCAGATTGTCGCTGTTAGGAAACGTAGACTGCACAAGATAGACCTCTGCCCCACGGATCGACTCGTCGAAGCACACCTCGAACTCGCCGTCGGCAAACGTCTCGATTTTCATTTTTCCTAATTCTATGCCCAAATCCTTGCAGATTGACTCGCCTAAATAATGGCTCTTTGTCCCTGCGAACACTTTGATGGGCGGAAGATAATTACTCATGATATGGATAGGTAAAAATTGTTGATGCAAAGGTAGGATTATTTTCTGACATATCAGCCCTAATAACCCATTTTTATTTTGCCTCCTTTAATTTTCTTTTTTATTTCTCCCTTTTCTAAGCTCCGAACCACTAATCGGGCTTCCGGAAACCCCGTCACGCAGCCTCCCGACCGGGAGAACAAGTGCATCAGCCGCGCTCATAAACACGGTCAGCGGAACTGTGGAGGAAAGCTTCAGCTTGTGGCTCTTTCCCCACAGCAGGTCAGTGGTGGTCACCTCTCCCCTCTCCACGCCTGTCATCTCAAAAGCCAGGTCAGGAATGACAAGGCTCACGTTGCATGCCTGCCTGTCGAAGTTTACGATTATCAGGAGCACATCCTCTCCGGAGTAACGCATAAACGCAAAGTTGGTGTGGGGATTGAATCCGGGCTGACGGAGATTGAAATACATCAGGTCGAAGAATTCTCCCTGACGCAGAGCCGGGCGTCTGTTGCACAGGGTCAGCACATTTTTATAGACATTGCGCAGCCAGCGCTCATGGGGCGACAGCAGTTCATCATCACATTTTCCCCCGTTCATCCAGCGCCTTATGGTGGAGAGGCTCCAGTAGTCAAATATGGTAGTGCGATTGTTGTCGCCGGCAAATCCTTCGTTGTCACGGGCCTGTTCACCGAGTTCCTGCCCGTAATAGATCATGAAGGGTCCTTTGGAAATCATGGCGGAAGTGACAAGCGACGGGATCACACGCAGCGAGTCGCCTGCATATTCGCGTGAACCGAAGCGCACCTCATCATGGTTTTCAAGAAAATTTAGCATGCGGTCGCCTATACCGTCTACAGTCTGCCAGCATCCTGTGAGCTGTGCGGCTGAAAGGCCATGTGTCTCTATGCCGACAAGAGTGTCATACAGATTGACCTTGTCATACAGATAATCGAAGCAGCCATAGTCGAGAAACGGACGGTAAAGACCAATGTCATAAATCTCACCAATGAACATTATATGGGGATAGACTGACTTCACCTGCGGGATGGCCCAGTGCCAGAATGCAAGCGGAACCATAAACACCATGTCGCAACGGAAACCGTCAATTCCCTTAGATGCCCAGAAGCGTAAGATATGAAGCATCTTCAGCCATGTGTCGGGCACCGGGTCGAAATGGTCGGAATGGTCGTTGTAGTCATGCCCATAATTGAGCTTCACGGTCTCATACCAGTCATTGCGGGTGCAGAATGCCGTGAAACAGTCGTTGCCGGTGGCCTTTGCCGGAAACTCCACATACGGGCGTTTCCCCTCAGCCGACAGACTGAAGTCAGGATAAAACTGCTGGTTGGAAATATAATAGTAGTTGTTGTCGCGGGCAAAGTTCATGTTGGTGTTGTCGCTAGCCCCGAAGTCTTCTATCCCTCTCGGAGCAGCGTCGGAGTGATACACACGTGCCGTATGGTTGGGCACGAAGTCGATTATCACTTTCATTTTCTCGGTGTGAATCCGCTTCACGAGTGCTTCGAACTCAGCCATTCTGTCGGCCACCGACACAGCAAGCGCAGGGTCAACGTCATAATAGTCTTTAATGGCATAGGGCGAACCTGCCTCCCCTTTCACCACATTCGGATTGTCGGGGGCGATGCCATATTGGCTGAAGTCAGTCTTCGTGGCATGTTCTATGATTCCTGTGAGCCATAGGCAGTTGACTCCCAACTCCTTTATTGACTGGAGCACGTGGGGAGTGAAGTCATTAAACTTCCCGCTTCCGTTCTGTCGCAGTGTGCCCCAGGGCACGCAATTGGGATTGGAGTTAGTGAAGATTCTTGGGAAAAGCTGGTAGATGATTAGTTTCTCCTTCTGACGGTTCATGAGGTAAGTTTTATTTATTAAAAACTAATTTTTATTAAGAGCTTTTTCAAGCACCCTGCATGCGGCATCATAGCCGGACGTGACCCCCTTCTTGAGGCTTGACAGATCGAAAGTGCCTATCTTGGCAAGGTGCTTGCTTGATATAACGTAGTCACACAGTCGAAGATCCTGCGGAGTGTTTGACTTCATGATGAGATGGAATGTGCGGTAGGCCACATCTATTATGCCGGTCTTGCTCTCATCTGACTCGGTCATAGGGCTACAATTACTTCCGTAGAGGGTCTTGCAGTAGTCGCGGATAGCCCATGCCGGAAGATTTCGCAACACACCGCCATCGACATAGTTAACCCCATTGATCTTGACAGGATTGAAGACAATCGGGATGCTGCATGACGCAAGCACACGGGGCACTATCTCTCCCTTGCCCCAGCCTACTGATTTGCCGTGATCAAGATCGGTGGCACATATCACGGTTGGGATTTTCATATCTTCCAGGTTTTTCACCGGAAGCCATGTCTCTAAAAGTTTTCCGAAACGGTCAAGACGCATGAAACCCGATTTGGGTAAGGACCATTCCGTGAAATCACTGAACTGTGATGCCTCTGTGAAGCATTCTATCATTTCATTAGGTGTCAGACCGGAGCCATACAGACTTGCCGCTATCGCACCTGCCGAGACGCCTGAAATTACATTCGGGACTATGCCGAAGTGTTCAAACGCCATTATCACACCTATATGGGAGAAACCCTTCGCGCCTCCACCGCTAAACGCGATGCCGACCGACTCATCTCTGATGATGCCGAGACGCTCTAAAAATCCATCTATTCTAAACATTCAGTCTGTATTTGAAGTTGTTTCCTCCTTTCTTCTCCATCTCTTCAGGAAACTGAAAGGATTGTCGAAATCTTGTCTGAACACCACTCCTATCCCTTGTGTGGTCAGTGCCTCACGAAGGTAATAGTTCTGGTCGTTGAAATGGTTATAAGCCTTCAGGCGGAGATTTCCCCGCCTGTTGAGCAGATATTCTATATCAAAGTCACCCACGAAGGTTGTGGTGGATGTGTTGCGGTCACGGTAGCCGAAATTACCGTTGACAAGCAGCCTGTTGTTGAGCAAGCGCGATGACAGCATAACATCTACCTCAAGGTCAGAGAAATCTCCCTTGTCGCTCCTGAACGAAGGAGCAAACGTAAACTTGTCGGTGAGTTGTCCGAGCATATTGGAAAGCTGTGACGACAATGTGGTGGAGGCTACCGCAGCCAATTCGCCGCCATTGCTTGTTGACCCCATGTATTCCGGAGTGTAAAACCGGTTGAGGGCCAGCAGATAGATTATCTGCCGACTCATCATGTCGTCGGTAGAGATTATGCTTTTCACCTTTCTTTCCACATCCTGCGTCAGTGTAGGCAATTCAAGATCAAAAGTGATGTCAGGATGTTGCATTTCGCCTTTCACCATAAGCAACGCATCGACTGGCACATTGGTGCGTGTCAAGTCTTTATCAGTTGAAAAACTCTTGTCAAGATCAGAGAGATTGGTGTTGACCCGATAGCTGGCCGTAATGTCGAGATCGGCATTGAGCGGATCGCCATTAAAAGAGATTGCGCTTCCCGGCCGGATTGAAAAGTCACGCAGAATAAGATCCTGCAACGAAAAATTATAATTACCCTCCTCAAGAGTGTATTTTCCAAACATCTGCATCTCCTCTGTGTCTGACTCATAATCCACCTGTATAGCGCCATTGCCACGCGCCGTAATCTTGTCGCCGGCGATAGGATCCATGACTATGGTCATAAGTGAAGTCGGACTTACCGATGCCCTTATGTCAAGGCTGAAGCGTGACGGAGTGTTTTCTTGCATCTCGATCTGTTTCCTGAACTGGGCAAGCACATCCGGCACAGTGTCCCGACGCATCTTCTCCTTTTCTTCTTTGCGGCGGTCGGAAAAAGTTAGGAAATGATAGTCGGCGGCGGCCTCCGTGTCATTGAGCACGAAAGTAAATGTAGAATTGCTCACGACATCCATGTCGACAGATATGTCAACCATCCCCGGCCAGCCTCTCACCACTGCTCCGCCACTGCCGTAGATAGTGCCATACCAGTCTGGATTTAACGTAGCATTCGTGTCATAACACAGCAGCCTATGGGCATCTGTAATCCTGAACACAAAACGCGGGTCATGGAAATATTGGTGGGTAAGATCGCCTGTAAGGATAGCTGAGTGGCCATTCTTGTCATAGAGGCGAAATGAGGGAATTATTATATGTCCCGGATCCAGATAAACCGAATCGGAGCCATGATACCACGTGTTGGTGAAATCAAGTTTCATCGCTATGGTGTCGGCAAAGAGTCGGCCCGTAAGGTCAATGTCCTTAAACGACCCAAACAGTTTTGCCTGCCCGGATGCCAGCCCTGCCACATCGGATGTGAATGCACTCATAAACGGCTTCAGAAACTCCACAGGCACCTTGTGGGCATCAATTCCAAAACTCAGCGAATCGCGCGTGATCCATATACCACCATCAACCTTTGCGCGTCTATGCCCGTCGGCCATTATATCGGCCAATATGGTCACTTCCTTTTCCCGGTTGTCCCAGCAACTACGAATATATCCGTCGCCCAACACGCATCCGTTGTAAGACAATCCTTTTACAGTAAGGTTATCAGTAAGTCCGACCGGGTTGTTGCTAAATACGGATTTCCCCCTGATGTCGCCGGTGGCTGTACCGCCAAATGTAACATAGTTTATTTTCAGCAGATCAAACACATAATCCAAGTCAATGTCGGCAAGCCGGATGGAGATTGAATCCTGAGGAAGTGCAGAAGCAACCCCATCAATCGCCACAAACTGATTGTCATGCCATATCCTGAAGTTGTCTACTTTGGCCACCTTATTATCATAACTGATAAAGCTCCGGTCAATATTCCAGCACGCAGGACCAATGTCGAACACCGACGGCTGAATCTCAACATTCACTTTAGGCTGCGAAGTGAGTTCGTTTCTCCCTAACTTGGCTCCAAGCGTAAGGAGGCCCTTAAAACTGCCGTTGTCAGGATTACGCCAGCCTATGTCGGCAAACATATCGTCTGCCTCTCCCCATAGGCGCAGGTCAAGCGCCAGATCCCCTTTCTTAGCGGGAAACGTAGAGGCTATCTCAACACCGAACATATCTTTTTCTCCGTCAAGACTCAGATGAAGCCTACTGTCTCTGACAAGTTTGTTGCGCCCTTGCTGGATATAAGGTATGTCAACTGAAAGCGTAGCAGTGCTCTCCTTCTCTATTATGGTGCCATTTATAGGGATCGGAACCAACAGACGAAAAGGAAGATTGAAAAATTCTGTAACTTGATTTTCAGGACTAAGGAGGAAAGAAAACTCCAATGCCATATCGGAATCCATCTTGGATTCAGGCACCGGGAAAAGAGTTGGCAAGGTGCGGTTGAGCAGACTCCGCATAACAACCGGAATCTCTCTAACCTTAAATTTTCCTTCTATGTCGCCGTCAACCCAGTCGCTTCTTAGTTTCAAAGTGCGACCATTATTGGCAAAAGACGAAGTCAGTAGCAGGCGGTCAAGTTGCAGACTCTTATCCGGTGTAGTATATTTAAAATCAGAAAGGCGTATCTCTCCCGACACATTGTCGATGTTGCTTCCCATAAGGTCAGCACCTACAGTGCCTGAAAAAACCGAATAATTCTTATCCGGCAACAACCCTGCAAGCGACGGCACCAATCTTTCCACAACACAATTAACGCTCAATCGTGACTCATCTCCCTCAATCACCCCAACTCCATCCACATTGACCAATGCTATGGAGTTGTCAACCGTAACCGATGCCGTAACCTCCTTTCCGGATTTCATTGCCTCAACCACTATTCCGCCACAGGCGGCTCCATTAAAATCGAAATCGGAAACGTAGAGATTTATATTGCCATTTACATCCTTTCCTTTTAAGGCGATATCGAAATCGGCATTAGCATTAAGCAGCCCGAGTTTTCCGGAATCCAACAAACCTCCCAGATTGATATTCTCCGTAAGCAACTCACCCTTGAACGTCCCTCTTCCTACACCAAGGTCTTTGGCTAAACCTGACACAAACAGGGCGCCGGAAGTTGTGATAACCTCACAGTCGGCATTTAAGCTCTTGGCAGCCATATCACAATGCCCTTCCCCGGATATAGCCACATCCCCGCAGGCCGCCACTATCGAACGCACTTTTTTACTCATTGGCGGCAACGCATCAAGGATATTTTCAATCATTGCCGCTGTGGCATTCACCTTGAGCTTATCAATTGAAAACTCTGATTCATGAATATTTTTAAGATTGGAAGCCTCTCCCGAAAACTCCACTCCCAATTTTCCTTCTTCGCTTATCTGGAATGCTCCTATCGAAAGATGGCCAGCATCTCCGCTTACCTCCAAAGATAACGACAACGGATTATAAAACGAAGCCAGCGCAGGCACGATGCTTTTGAAATCAGATGGAGTTATATGGTTGTCAACCATTACCAGCGTATGGGGTTCTTCCAACAGGACTCGCCTTATATCACTATAGTCTTTGAAACTTAACCTGACATCTGACGGTTGCAACTGTGTGCCGGGCAACTCCACAATCAGGTTCTCCACCGACAGCGAAGTAGGCGTAAGATGCACCCGGAAGGCAAGTTTGTCAAGCTGAAGACCCCCTGACACTTTAAATGCCATTCTGCGCAAATCAATCTTGAAGGAATCGTTCTTGATTTCCGGGAAAGTCATGTCTGCCTTTAGGTCAGTCAACACCATATGACTGAAATCCAGCTTGTCAGCAATGCCAGTTGCAGGAATCCACTCCCGGTCGAAGCGGATCCGGCAGCGACGCAAAACCACATTCCTGAGTTTCAGATCAAAACTGGTCTTGGGCTTGTCCTTATCTTTGGGAGCGAATGCATCGATGATAAACTGTATGTTGAGTTTCCCACCTTCGGTCAGTTGGCTGATGTAAGCATCGAGTCCGATAATCTCACCATATGTCAGTTCGATCTCTCCGGTTGTAAGCAGCCGGAAGATATTGATGCCTGCCCCGACTCTTTTCACACTGAGACACGTATTCTTTTCAGGGGTCATTACCTTTAATCCGTCGACCGTGACTTCATTAAAAGGCTGTATGTTGAGTTGTTCTATGGTAACCTCCCCTCCCAGGAATTTAGTCAGCTCAGTCTGGGCAACTGCCTTTATCTTTTCCTGCACTGGAGGGATGGATAGAAGAATATATAATATAAGGTAGAGAGCGGCAATCAAAATAATCGCCGAAAACAAGACACTGCGTGCCACCTTATAGATATTTCTTACAATATTCATTTCCAAATGCAAAATTAGTCAAAATCCCCTAAATATCCCCAATAATTAGATAATTATTAACATAACACGGCTATATCCTGACATTTCTTTTTGTCAATCCAACTAATTGAGTTATCTTTGTGGGGTGAAAAAAGATTCAAAGGAAATAATGCATACCTATATTTTAGGAATAGAGTCATCTTGTGACGACACTTCTGCAGCCGTCATCTGCGACGGTTGTCTGAAAAGCAATGTGATTGCGAGCCAAAAGGTGCATGAAGCCTATGGCGGCGTGGTGCCGGAGTTGGCATCCCGTGCCCATCAGCAAAACATCGTGCCGGTGGTGAGTGAGGCATTGCGTCAGGCAGGTATCGACAAATCCCAGCTTTCCGCCATAGCCTTTACACGGGGCCCCGGTTTGCTTGGCTCCCTGCTTGTCGGCACATCCTTCGCGAAAGGAATGGCCATAGGACTTGACATACCGCTTATTGATGTCAACCATCTGCATGCACATGTGCTCTCTCACTTTGTGAGAAAAGAGGCAGCCGACGAGGTCCCTGAATTCCCTTTCATGTGTCTGCTGGTGTCAGGCGGCAACTCCCAGATTGTTGTAGCCAATAGTCCATCTGATATGGAAATCGTGGGCAAAACTATCGACGATGCCGCCGGAGAGGCATTCGATAAATGCGCCAAAGTGATGGGACTTCCTTATCCCGGCGGCCCGCATATCGACCGTCTGGCTACACAAGGCAACCCCTCAGCTTTCAAATTCAGCAAACCACATATCCCCGGACTCGATTATTCTTTCAGCGGATTGAAGACATCGTTCCTATATACCCTCAGAGACAACCTGAAGAAAGATCCTGATTTCGTGCAGAAAAATATGGCTGACTTGGCCGCTTCCCTGCAGAAAACCATAATTGATATTCTTCTTGACAAACTCTCCAAAGCACTTGACCTCCATAATGTGAAGCACCTTGCCATAGGCGGTGGCGTTTCAGCCAATTCGGGAGTCAGAAAAGCTGTGGAAGACTTTTGCCACAGAAGGAAGGTCAGAGCCTGGATTCCGGAAAGGGCTTTCACCACCGACAACGCCGCAATGGTGGCGGCCGCAGGTTATTTCAAATTCCTCTCCGGTCAATTTTGCGATCTTTCACTTCCCCCTTACTCAAGAGTCACAATGTGACAAATCCAACCACATGAACAGCAAGAAAGATAACAAGACTAAAACTGAAAAATCACAAAAGGTACACACCGAGACACGCCATGTTGTGATTTACGGCTACACGCGGCAGGAGCTTTTGAAGGTGATGAAACATTTTGAGGCCCAGTTACCTGAATTTGTGAAAATAACCATCGACTCCTCAAACCTTGTGACCAAAATAACCCTCACAGGCATGAATTCAGGGGTGGAGTTGCTCCGATTCAAGATGAACCGTTTTCACCAGAACCTGAGCGACATTTTCACTGAAGACGTTGTGGCCACCGAAGACACCACCATAGCCGGAGTGCTGGGCAATCTGCTTCACGAACGGGAATTGACTGTGGCCTGTGCAGAGAGCTGCACAGGTGGAAACCTTGCCCACCGCATTGTGCAGGTACCCGGTTCCTCAGCATATTTTCTCGGAAGTGTGGTGAGCTATTCCAATGATGTCAAGGCAGAGGTGCTGAAGGTGCCCCGTAGCGCCATAGCTGCGGAAGGAGCGGTAAGCAAGACTGTGGCTGAGGCAATGGCTAAAGGAGTGGCTAAACTTATGCGCACAAACTGCGCAATTGCCACAACCGGCATCGCAGGACCCGATGGCGGAACGCCCTATAAACCTGTAGGCACCGTCTGGATTGCTGTGAAATATGGCGATAAGATTGTCAGCGAATGTCTCCACTTCAAGGGCGACCGAAACACAGTCATAGAAAGTGCTTCCAATCACGGCATGGTGATGCTGATTAATCTGTTGCGCAACAGCTATGTGATGCAAGAAGACGTCAACGATGATTAATTATGATTATTTTTAACGTTTTTTTGTATTTTACCACCTCATTCACTTGCATATTATCCAATAAATAACTAATTTTGCACCCGGTTTGTGGCACATCCTTTAAAGTCGCCTTTAGATGCGTTGGCGATGATATGAGAACTGAGATGGCGGCCTCATTCCTCTAAGTGTTTTTAATTCAGTTAAAAAATAACAGCCATGTCAAAAGTTTGTCAAGTTACAGGCAAAAAAGCTTTAGTGGGCAACAACGTTTCCCATTCAAAGCGTCGCACCAAACGCAAATTCAACGTCAATCTCCACAAGAAGAAATTCTATTGGGTTGAGCAGGATATGTGGATTGAACTCCTCGTTTCAGCACATGCACTCCGCACTATCAACAAAATCGGTCTGAATGCCGCTCTCAAAAGAGCTGAGAAAGATGGCATCCTTGACTTCAAAAACATCTCAATCGTTTCTTTCTAATAAGATTCCCTAATTATGGCAAAGAAAGCAAAAGGCAACAGAGTGCAGGTGATTCTTGAATGCACAGAACACAAAGCAAGCGGCATGCCCGGTATGTCAAGATACATCACTACCAAAAACCGCAAAAATACCACAGGACGTATGGAGTTGAAGAAATACAACCCCATCCTCAAGAGAATGACCATTCACAAAGAAATAAAATAAGCATATCCTGAACTATGGCAAAGAAAACCGTCGCGTCTCTTCAGAAAGGTGAAGGCCGCACTTTCAGCAAAGTAATCAAAATGGAGAGATCTCCTAAAACAGGCGCTTATGTCTTCAAAGAGGAAATGGTGCCAAATGACGCAGTTAAAGCTGCTCTCCAGTAAGATATATTTTAATCTTCAGATTTATAACTGTCCGGTTATGAGGAATCCTCATAACCGGACAGTAGTTTAGAATGCATAGAAGCCCTCATGCATAAACATAAAACAAGCATAAACATAAGACAAGGAAGGCTCTGTAGAAAGGCCTTCCTTATTTTATGTTTAAAATTCAAATCCTTATTTAGATTGCACTTCTGATTATGCCGCGCTCAGACTTGGTTACAAAATCAACAATTTCATCCCTATATTTTGTCTGAGGCAATGTCTTGAGGATAAGAGCCACTGCATTGGAAACATTCAGGTCGCTGAGATAGAGAATGCGGTAGATCTCACCTATTGTCTGAATATCCTCCTGAGAGAAGCCATTACGCTGAAGTCCAATGGAATTGAGACCGACATATGAAATCGGTTCACGAGCCGCCTTTACATATGGAGGAATATCCTTGTTGACAAGTGCCCCGCCCTGAAGCATGATATTGCGTCCGAGATGACAGAATTGATGGATAAGGCTTCCTCCGCCGATCACAGCACAGTCATCAACCACCACCTCTCCGGCAAGCTGGACTGCATTCGACATTATCACCCGGTTGCCGATCACGCAATCGTGGGCAACATGGCTATAAGCCATAATCAGACAATTCTGTCCTACAATTGTTTTGCCTTTGGAGGCCGTGCCGCGATGCACCGTAGAACACTCTCTGAGGGTAGTGCCGTCACCAACATAGGTGTAGGTTTTCTCTCCTCGGAATTTCAGGTCTTGCGGGATAGCTGAAACAACGGCTCCCGGAAAAATCTTTACACCCGATCCGATCCTTGCTCCGGGAAAAATAGTGACATTGCCCCATATCTCACAATTATCACCAATCTCTACATCTTCATAGATATTAGTATAGTTGCCAATATTTACATTATTGCCAATTTTGGCATCGGGGTGAACATAGTAGTTATTCATGTGTAGCCAAGCTGTTCGCTTTATTTATTTTTTATTATCTGAGCCATAAATTCTGCCTCACATACTATCTTCTCTCCAACGAAAGCATAACCCTTCACCACTGCACAACCTCTTCTGATTTCCGTCATCAGACTGACGTTAAGCAGCAGTGTGTTGCCGGGGACAACCTTCTGGCGAAATTTCACATTGTCGATCTTCAGAAAATAGGTGCTGTATTTCTCCGGTTCGTCAAGATAATTGAGCACCAGAACACCGGCGGCCTGTGCCATAGCCTCTACCTGAAGCACACCGGGCATTACAGGCTCTTGCGGGAAGTGACCCTGAAAAAACGGCTCGTTGACCGTTACATTCTTCACTGCCACACAATGCTTCTTATCTATTTCTATTACTTTGTCAATCAAAAGGAATGGATAGCGATGAGGAAGCAGTCGTTTGATTCCGTTGACATCGATCAGCGGCTCCAGATTAGGATTATATATCGGTGACTGAATCTCCGTGTGACGCACTTCCTTTCTAATGAGTCTGGTAAACTTGTTATTGACTGTATGGCCCGGACGGACGGCTACTACCCTGCCTTTAAGCGGACGACCGATCAATGCCAGATCACCGATGACGTCCATCAGTTTATGACGCGCCGGTTCATTATCCCATTTCAAAGGGGTGGGGTTAATATAGCCTAATTGCGCCACCTGCATATGAGGCACTTTGAGAAGATCACACAGATAGTCAATCTGATCCTGGTCAATCTGCTGGTCATAGATAACAATTGCATTGTCAATATCCCCGCCCTTTATCAGACCGTGTTTCAACAACTCCTCTATCTCTCTCACAAACACAAATGTGCGCGCACTTGCCACTTCCTGTTTGAATTCAGCAAGGTCATCAAGCATCGCAAATTGATTGGGAAGAATCTTGGAATCATATTCCACCATAACTTCCACGCTGAAATTATCATCCGGATAGAACGTGATTACCGATCCGGTCTCTTCATCTGCAAAGCGAATCTTCTCCTTAATTATATAGAAGTCTTTGTCCGCTTTCTGTTCTTCTACCCCTACTCTCTCGATCTCTTCCACATATCTTATCGCGCTTCCATCCAGAATGGGCATCTCAGGCCCGTTTACCTCTATGAGACAGTTATCGATGCCGGCAGCATAAAGAGCGGCAAGTGCATGTTCGACCGTGCTTATCCTCACATTGTTTTTCCCGATCACAGTGCCGCGTGTTGTGTCAACCACATTCTCTGCCAGCGCATCGATCACCGGCTCTCCTTCCAGATCAACACGCTTGAATTTATAGCCGTGATTATCCGGAGCCGGTTGGAATGTGGCCGTAATCTCCATGCCGGAATGAAGCCCCTTCCCACTAAGTGTGAACGGGGATTTAAGGGTTAGCTGTTTCATTTTTATTTCTTGTTTTTTAGTTCTGAAAATAGTTTTTCCAGGTTTTTGATATATACCTGGTTTTTGGCAAACTGCCGGGCCTCTATGGCAGGATAGCCTAACAGGCGTTTCCCGTTGCCGACATTATTGGGGATGCCTGACTGCGCACCAAACTCATTATTGTCTCCTATGGTGATATGTCCGGCAAACCCACACTGGCCTCCCACCATGTTGCCATTGCCAATATGAGTGGAACCGGCTATGCCGGTCTGCGAGGCAAACACATTGTCTTCGCCAATAGTGACGTTGTGAGCCACCATGATAAGATTATCAAGCTTTGTGCCTCTGCCTATGGTGGTGGCCCCGAAAGTGGCACGGTCTACGGTAGTGTTGGCCCCTATCTCCACATCATCATTGATTACAACTATGCCGGTCTGCGGTATCTTTTCATAATGACCGTCTTTAGGGGCGAAACCAAATCCGTCAGCCCCTATCACAGCTCCTGAATGAACTATGCAACGGTTGCCAATCCTGCAACCTTCATATATCTTTACTCCCGCATGCAACACGACATGATCACCAATTATGACGCCGTCTCCCACATAGCACTGCGGATAGATCTTTACACCTTTTCCAAGTCTGACATTTTTACCTATGTAAGAGAAAGCCCCGATATATGCTTTCTCAGGAATCTCAACTCCCTCCGAAATGAAAGACGGCTGTTCGACACCCGTCGGTTCGGGCTTCATCTCCTCAATCATGCGCAGCAGATGAGCAAGTGTGGAATAAGGATCCTCCACTCTGATGAGTGTGGCCTTTATCTCTCCATCAATCTGAAAATCTTTATGCACGAGAAGTGCCGTAGCGTTTGTGCTGTATGCGAAGTGTGCGTATTTGGGATTGGCAATGAAACTGAGATCGCCCGCTCCGGCTTCCTCGATCTTTGCAAATCCCTTCAATACAGCCTCTCCATCTCCATCCACTGTCCCCCCGGCGAGTGCCGCAAGGGCCTTGGCTGTTATCTCCATATCTTGTTCGGATAAATTTTCTGCAAATATCGGCTTTTTTTTCCATATATGCACTACTTTCCGCTGATTATTATTATTAAACACACTATTAAATTCTTTATTTTCGATTTTTTTTGATTTTACCAAGAATAATTCCTACATTTGCAAAGATTTTTGCCATCACCAAAATGGCAAATGCATAATCAATTGAAACAGACAATAAACACCTAAACATTTTAATGACATGAAAATTTCTCATATCGAACACATCGGGATTGCAGTTCCCGACCTCGAAAAGGCTATCGAGTATTATGAAAACGCTCTCGGCCTAAAGTGCTACAAGAAAGAAGTGGTTGAGGATCAGAAAGTGACAACCGCTTTCTTCAAGGTTGGCGATACTAAGATCGAGCTTCTCGAAGCAACCTCTCCTGACAGCACTATCGCCAAGTTCATCGAGAAAAATGGTGGAAGAGGCGGCATGCATCACATGGCATTCGCTGTGGAAGACGGAGTTGCCAACGCGCTTGCTGAGGCTGAGGAGAAAGGCATCAAGCTCATCGATAAAGCTCCCCGCAAAGGTGCAGATGGTCTTAACATCGCTTTCCTACATCCGAAATCAACTGAGGCTGTCCTCACTGAGCTTTGCGAAGATCCCAATAAATAATTTTCTTTGATAACTACCCTTCTGTCAGCTGCCTGAGCCACTCAAGCAGCTGACAGTCGGAAGACTTTTATAAACAACAAATCAACAACAAATGAGCACAGCACAAGATAAGATCAAAGAACTTATCGACAAAAGAATCGAGGCTCGTCTCGGTGGCGGTGAGAAAGCTATAGAAAAACAGCACGCAAGAGGTAAATACACCGCACGCGAGCGTATAGCCCAGCTCCTTGACGAAGGCAGCTTTGAGGAACTTGACATGTTTGTGACACATCGTTGCACAAACTTCGGCCAGGATAAAAAACACATCCTCGGCGACGGCGTGGTAACCGGCTTCGGCACAATCGAAGGTCGTCTTGTATATGTATTCGCACAGGATTTCACAGTGTTTGGCGGCTCTCTTTCTGAGACTATGGCTCAGAAAATCTGCAAGGTGATGGATCTCGCCATGAAGATGGGTGCTCCCGTGATCGGTCTTAACGACTCAGGCGGTGCCCGCATCCAGGAAGGCATCAACGCTCTCGCAGGATATGCCGAGATTTTCGAACGCAATATCCTTGCATCCGGTGTCGTACCCCAGATTTCAGCTATCCTCGGTCCTTGCGCCGGCGGTG
This sequence comes from uncultured Sangeribacter sp., assembly GCA_964595885.1. Lineage (GTDB taxonomy): Bacteria > Bacteroidota > Bacteroidia > Bacteroidales > Muribaculaceae > Lepagella. Next base: position 7,256 of record CAZQSD010000038.1, on the reverse strand, counting down.
CTGTATACAGCCCTGCCCTGACTGACTTCATCATCATGGCCAAAGGCATCTCTTATATGTTCCTCACAGGTCCGTCTGTAGTGAAGACAGTTACAGGTGAAGATGTTACACAAGAGCAGCTCGGCGGTGCTTCCGTTCACGCTTCAAAGAGTGGTGTGACCAATTTCGCAGCTGAAAATGGCGAGGAAGCACTCTTCCTTATCCGCAAACTCATGAGCTATATCCCCCAGAACAATCTTGAGGAGACTCCGCTCGTGGCATGCGATGATCCGATTGACCGCCTTGCCGACAACCTCAATGACATCATTCCCGAGAGTGCAAAACAGTCTTACGACATGTATGATGTGATCAGCTCAGTTGTAGATAACGGAGAGTTCCTCGAGGTGCATAAAGATTGGGCAAAGAATATCATCATCGGTTTCGCACGTTTCAACGGTCAGTCAGTAGGTATCGTTGCCAACCAGCCTAAGGTGCTTGCCGGTGTTCTTGACTCCAACGCTTCACGTAAGGCTGCACGCTTCGTGCGTTTCTGCGATGCTTTCAATATTCCTTTGGTAACATTGGTTGACGTGCCGGGCTTCCTCCCGGGCACAGGCCAGGAATACAATGGTGTAATTACTCATGGTGCAAAACTTCTTTATGCTTTCGGCGAGGCTACAGTGCCTAAGGTGACTGTCACTCTCCGTAAGAGCTATGGCGGTGCCCATATCGTTATGAGCTGCAAACAGCTCCGTGGCGACATCAACTATGCTTGGCCTACTGCTGAGATCGCAGTTATGGGTGCCGAGGGTGCTGTAGGTGTGCTCTATGCAAAAGAAATGAAAGCTGCCGAAGATCCCGCCGCAGTTAAGAAGGAGAAAGAGGATGAATACCGCAAACTCTTTGCTAATCCTTATCAGGCTGCCAAATATGGCTATATCGACGACGTGATCGAGCCCCGCAACACTCGTTTCCGCATCATCCGTGCCCTTCAGATGCTTGCTACCAAAAAACTCGCAAGCCCTGCAAAGAAACACGGCAATATTCCTCTGTAACACCCTACCCTGTCAAAAAAATCACAATAAAATGAAAAAATTATTTTTGGCAGCGGTCATGTCTATTTCTCTGTCGGGAGCTGCATATGCAGCCCCCGATGGGGGAACTGACTCTTTGGACCGGGCGACTACAACTGTGGAGAATATCGAGATTCTATCCACGGAAATTGAGCTCCTGCCACCGGTTGACGAAGACGGAGTGATAACTGAAAGCGAGATAGCGCATAAAATGACACAGGCTGAAAAGGCCCACAATGCCGCTGTCAACGATTCATGGGGGGGTGCCATCACAATCATCGCAATGGTCATTGTCATCGCTGCCTTGGTGGTGCTTTCTCTTTTGTTCTTATGTTTCGGTAAGGTGTCCGAATATCTGCTCATGAGCAAAAAACGCAAGGCAACGAAAGCCTCTCCTGCTATGGCCGCCGCTCCTGAACACACTGAGGTTGACTCAGGAGATGTAATTGCCGCTATCGCCGCCGCGCTTGCTGAACATTTTGGCGAAGGACACGATATGGAAGAAACGATCCTTACCATAAGAAGAATGAAAAAAGCCTATTCCCCATGGAATTCCAAGATTTACAATCTTCGCCAAATGCCTCAAATCGACAGAAACGCACCCTCACGAACTGCTTTCTGAATATTCTGATTTCTATTTAGTCTTTACGGAATCAAACAATTTCCCACACCTCTCTTTTCCCAGACTTGATGTCTGCACAGGTGAACGAATAATTAGAACAGACAAATAACAATGAATTTAAAAGAATATAAGTATAAGATCAATGGCACCAAATTCTCTGTCAAGATAGGTGATGTAGAAGGGAACATGGTGCATGTAGAGGTCAATGGTGTGCCATATAATGTGGAACTTGACAAGACCCCAACAACAAAGACCACAATTTCGCAACCGGCCAAAAGGCCTCAGAAGGCACCGAGAACCGAAAGTGGTGAGAAAATAATCTCCACTCCGGTAGCTCCTCCGTCAGGCGGGTTTGTGGTGAAGGCTCCCCTACCAGGAACTCTCATGAGTTTCAACGTAAAAGTAGGCGACACGGTTGCTTCAGGTGACACTGTATGTGTGCTTGAGGCTATGAAAATGGAAAACGATATCCACACGTCCAAAGGCGGTGTCGTGAAAAAAATCCTTGTCAATGTTGGAGATGCCGTGCCTCAGGATGGCGACATCATGATTCTTGAATAAGGCTGATCTCATTATTAATCCCTAACATTATGATATTGGCTGAAACAACTTATTCATTCGGTGAATTTATGCGCCAGACGATTTCCACTTTCTGGGAATTCACCGGCTTCTACAATTGCGAATGGACCAACCTTGTGATGCTCGTAGTAGGGTGTTTCTTCGTTTGGCTCGCAATTAAGAAAAATTTTGAGCCTCTGTTGCTTGTGCCCATCGGTTTCGGTATGCTTATTGGTAACATCCCGTTCCAACCTGGAATGGAAATCGGAATCTATGAGCCCGGGTCTGTGCTTAATATTCTTTACAATGGTGTGGAACGAGGTTGGTATCCTCCCCTTATCTTCTTGGGTATCGGTGCCATGACCGATTTCTCCGCCTTGCTTGCCAATCCCAAGTTGATGATTATCGGTGCGTGTGCACAATTTGGTATATTCGGGGCCTATATGCTTGCTCTTCTCTGTGGCTTCGATCCCCTCTCGGCAGGTTGTGTGGCGATAATCGGTGGTGCCGATGGTCCGACCGCCATCTTTACCACCTCCAAACTTAATCCCAATCTATTGGGTGCCGTAGCAGTGTCGGCTTATTCTTATATGGCACTCATCCCCCTTATCCAGCCCCCTCTCATGAGGCTCTTCACCACACAGAAGGAAAGGCTTATCAAGATGAAAGCAACCCGTGTGGTTAGCCAGAATGAAAAAATCATATTCCCTATTGTCGGCTTGATGCTCACCTGCTTCGTCGTGCCCTCCGGCATTCCCCTGCTTGGCATGCTCTTTTTCGGTAATTTGCTCAGGGAAAGTGGCGTGACCACTCGTCTGGCAAAGACTGCAAGCAACGCCATGACCGACATAGTGACTATTCTGCTCGGCTTAACTGTAGGCGCATCAACCCAAGCTGACAAGTTCTTGACATTTGATACGCTGATTATCTTCGGTTTGGGCTTCATTGCATTTATCATCGCGTCTTCAGCAGGCGTACTATCTGTGAAGCTATTCAACTTGTTCCTGAAGAAAGATCAGAAAATCAATCCTCTTATCGGAAATGCAGGTGTGTCGGCTGTGCCTATGGCCGCACGTATATCCAACAACCTCGGCTTGGAATATGACCCGACCAACTACCTGCTCATGCACGCTATGGGACCAAACGTGGCAGGAGTGATCGGTTCAGCCGTAGCTGCCGGTGTTCTTCTCAGCTTCCTCGGATAAAAGCTGAACCTCAAGATAACAGTAGAACGCAAGTTTTTAGCGACTTAAATAAAAGTGCTGTGGCAAAATTTTGCCACAGCACTTTTATTTAACACTTCTATGTGAACCTTTACACAATCTGTTTGTTGGTATTATAGAGTAGACAGCAACCTCTACCCCTTCCACACTCCTACTCCTCCCTCAACTCCAACATAAACTATTGATCTGACCAATGCCAGATTCAATCTACAACTTTTAATCCTATGATTACAGATAGTGTGATAAAGGAAATATATAAGAAATTCGGCAAGCCTCACAAAAATCGCGAGGAGTTGCGGATTGATTATTTCATTGATATCCTACACCACAACCATAATATTACTTTTGATGATGACGAAATTATACTTGAAGATCTTGAAGAATTTAATCCTTTCAAAAGGTTCCTTATAAGAAGTCTTAACGCCGTGCTGGAATTTGACAAAGTAATAGCCTTTGTCTTCCGTAATCACATTCTGTTTTTAGGCAAGGACGACAACCAGATGAGGGTGCATATCAAACCACCCAAAAAACCCTCGTTATTCGACAGGATCTTCAGAAGACAGTAAATATCTTCAGACAAAATAAACAATACACAAAACAAGAAAGGTGACCTCCTCTTATAGGATATGGCCACCTTTTTAATGTTATTAATAATTCAACTCTGTTCAGTCAAGCCCGCTGATATCCTCATACCCGCTTTCGATTTCATCCTCATTAAACTGAGAGTCACCATACAGATCATCAAATCCTAAATCCTCTGTCTGCCTCAATAAGGCTTGGTCAATCTTATTTTCAAATTCATCAAGATCAACATGCTGCTGGGGAGGGTTGCCTCTTTTCATAGTGCAGATTGGGTCTGCAAGATTTTTCCCCGGAATAGCCTCCTTCATTTCCATGAAGAACGAGCGTTCTGTCATATAACTGAAGACAAACACCAGCTTCTGTCCCTCTTCCTCTATGAGTTCATTAAGAGGAGTGTCTTCCATGAGCCAGATATCTTGGTCACTTGAGCTGCCCATGTCTTCGAGAGTAATCTCTTCCTCGCGCTGCCATTCGTCATCACAAAGGAAAAATGAATCCATGTCATCTTTTGAATAGCCTACACTGTCAAGTATCGCATTCCTCAGCTGAAGAAATGTGGAATTTGCATCAATCTCAATTTCCCTTGAGAAGTTGCTCACCTCATCGCTGACAAGCTTAAATTTGTATACCATATGTTGAGTTTTTTATTTTTAATTATTATAGTGCGAAATTAATGCATTTGAGCATTGATACAAAATAATTTTCCATTTTTTTTACATTTGATGTAAAAAAAATGTCATAGATAGAAAAAGAGGCAATTTTTTATTGCCTCTTTCCCGTTTCATAACTACCAGATTGTTGTAACCATCACGGCATAGACCACCATCTGGTAGCACTATAATATTATGCTTATTTAATTATATCATATTTCTTAAACACTTTCTCAATTGCCTCAATTGAACGGGCCACCTGCTCCTTTGTATGGGTTGCCATCAGTGAGTAGCGTATGAGTGTGTCTTGAGGTGCCACTGCCGGGGTTACGACCGGATTAACAAAGACTCCTTCGTCAAGAAGATCTCTTGTTACGTGGAAAGTTTTATAGTCATCCCGAATAAACAGAGGAATAATCGGAGTGGAAGTGTGACCGATCTCACATCCGATAGCCCTGAAATTCTCAAGAGCAAAATTTGTAATGTCCCAAAGATGCTGCTGACGTTCCGGTTCGGCAAGCATGATGTCCATAGCTGCACCGACCGCCGCAGTAGCACCCGGGGTAAGGCTCGCAGTAAAGATATATGAACGAGTATGGTGGCGTAGGAAATTGATGGTCTCTTTATCGGTAGCCACAAATCCACCGATTGACGCGAATGACTTACTGAATGTGCCCATGATAAGGTCAACATCATTTGTAACCCCAAAATGATTGCACGTGCCACGACCACCCTCTCCGAACACTCCGATACCATGTGCCTCGTCAACCATCACTGATGCATTATATTGTTTGGCGAGTCTTACAATCTCCGGCAGCTTAGCAACATCACCCTCCATTGAGAACACACCATCGGTCACGATGAGCTTCACCTTATCAGGATCACACTTCTTCAACTGTGCCTCCAGACTCGCCATATCATTATGTCGATACTTCAGATAATTTGAGAATGAAAGGCGGCGCCCTTCTATGATTGATGCATGATCTTGCTCATCAAGAATGATATAATCCTCGCGTCCGGTCAAAGTAGACACCACTCCGAGGTTTACACCAAATCCTGTGCTAAACAGCATTGCCTCCTCTTTGCCCACATAATCCGCAAGACGGGCCTCTAACTGCTTGTGGATGTCAAGGGTGCCGTTAAGGAAAGGTGAGCCTGCCATGCCCGTGCCATATTTCTTTGTAGCCTCTACGGCTGCTTCTATTACTTTGGGATGATTGGTCAGACCCATATAGCTGTTGGATCCGAACATCAGCACTTTCTTGCCGTTCATGAGCACTTCTGTGTTCTGCTCGCTTGAAATCGGTCGAAAGTAGGGATATACTCCAGCAGCTTTCGCTTTCTGAGGAGCATCGTATTGTGCCAGTTTCTCTTGTAAAAGCTTCATAAATCAAGGTGTTTTCTTGACGGACTCCTGCCGCACTCTATCGTTTAGCAACCCGGTCAGCGCGGCAGGACATTGTTTAGGCTGCAAAGTTAAACATTTTTTAGGAATTATTACTCCTACTTTTGCACAATTTTGCGGATGTGTGCCATATTTTTTTATTTTTTGACATTTCTGACATGCTTCTTTGTCTTTCACGACAAGGAATCAATTCCATTTTCACAGGGAAACAATTTTATTTTTTCATTAACAAGTTTATATCCTTTTTATTTCTTCCGGAAACTATAATTCTTATATCTCCCTATCTTACAATATTATACACAATTTCTACTTACTCCAAGGCAACAAGTCATAAATATAATTATGTAAATTTATGTAAAAATTTTAATCCTGACCGAAACTTTTAGCACGCCATTTGTTAATATGATGTACGGATGAGGAAATGAAATCATCCGATCAACAAGTAATAAATTTTAAACTTAATTATAGAAATACTATGGGAAAAATTATTGGTATTGACTTGGGCACCACCAACAGCTGTGTATCAGTTCTCGAAGGTATGGACCCTGTTGTAATTCCGAACAACGAAGGACGTAACACCACTCCATCTGTAGTGGCATTTGTAGATGGCGGAGAGCGTAAAGTAGGTGATCCTGCCAAACGTCAGGCAATCACCAATCCGACCCGCACAATCTATTCTATCAAGAGATTCATGGGTGAAACCTGCAATCAGGTGGAAGACGAAATCAAGCGTGTCCCCTATAAAGTGGTTTGCCAGAATAATATGCCGAAGGTTGATATTGACGGTCGTGACTATACTCCGCAAGAGATCTCAGCAATGATTCTGCAGAAAATGAAGAAGACTGCCGAAGATTATCTTGGTCAGGAAGTTACTGAAGCGGTTATCACAGTGCCTGCTTACTTTGATGACTCTCAGCGTCAGGCAACTAAGGAAGCCGGTGAGATTGCAGGTCTTAAGGTACGTCGTATTGTAAACGAGCCTACTGCCGCTGCCCTCGCCTATGGTCTTGACAAATCAGGCAAGGAGCAGAAGATCGCAGTGTTCGACCTCGGTGGCGGTACATTTGATATTTCAATCCTTGAACTTGGTGATGGTGTGTTTGAGGTTAAATCAACCAACGGTGATACCCACCTCGGTGGTGATGACTTCGACCACGTAATCAT
>CAZQSD010000037.1:0-22465 GCA_964595885.1 uncultured Sangeribacter sp. | reverse complement strand
AGGACACGCCTGCGGAAATCCTTCTTGCTCATGGCAAAATTGTTTGCGATATGCAATGTTCGATTTCCTACCGCTTTGGCGATAAGTAGCCTTTGATAAGTCAAAACATCAATATCCGACCCTATCACTTCCGCGTCAGCCTCGTATTCGTGATTGAGCTTGATTAGGTTCTTGAGCATCCATGCAAAAGGGTTATACCATAAAAATATGCAGAGCAAATCAGCAATGGAAATATCAATCCAATGTCTCTTAAACGTATGTGCTTTTTCGTGTATCAAAATAGCTTTCTCGTTTTCCGAATTGGGGAGGACGATAAATCTACCCCAGCTGAACGGAGCAACACCCTTATATTCATGTCGGCATAGCACATAAGTGTCCTCCCACTGCTTTTCAGATTTTGATATGATACGCCATAAGTTGGCATACGAAATAATCTGTCGGGCACCCAGTACAAAGACACCTATCCAATATAGGCTGAGTATCCAAAGCAGAAAATCAACACCTGATGTTCCAGTATGGAGTAGAGCTGTTTCTGACGTGTTGATGTCCTGCGTTCTAATAATATTTGAGTGTATTGAAGTATCAAATACTACTGCATCATTAATTGGCTCACATGTCAGCGCTATCGGTGCAAAAGCCATGATGACCATTCCTAACAGTATCAATATTCGGTTGAAACTGAATGAGCGACACCGGTTTACCATAATGTGGAAAACCGGATATAGCATCATGACCAGAAGTGATGCCGAAAGAGAGAGTGAAAATATTGCGTTCATTGCTTTTCCGTTTTATGCGATTGCTCAACCTCGTCAAGCAACTTGCGTAAATCCTCAATCGGTAAATTACCATCTTCTACAAATGAAGACACAACCCGAAGATATGAGTTCTTAAAATATCTACTTACAAGATTTCCTATTGATTTCTTGCCCATTTCTTGCTCAGCTATTATGGCGTGATAAAGATATGTCTTACCTTCTTGAGTATGTCCGACATATCCTTTCTCTTCCAATGTGCGCACAATAGTTGAGATAGTGTTGAAATGCGGTTTGGGTTCAACGTACATATCAACAATATCCTTAACATGCAGTGCACCGTGTTTCCAAAAGAAACCGAGCACCTCTTCCTCTTTAGCAGTCAGTTTTTCCATAACATTAATTTAACAGTGCAAAGTTAAACTATAATTTTTAGTTTGAACTATTTCTTATAGTTAATAATTGTTAATACCAATGTTAATTAAGCAGCAGCTTGGCTATCAATGAGGCGGAATCGTTGGACGCTACGACTACACTTCTTCCCGGCTCCCCAAAGAAAACGCGATATGGAAAATAGCACCAACTATATGTATCCGAAAGAAAAGAATCTACACCGAGCCGTGTCATAATTTCTAATTTCGAACCGTTGGAGAAAGTAAGGAAATATGTTTTCAAACCCGTATTTGGATTATGATACATGCAATTAGCGGTAGCGTTGAAGTACTTTATAAAGAATTCTTTTGTTTCCTCTAAATCTTGTACTTATGCAGCCACATGATTTATTCTTATCATTATTCTGTGAGTTATATGTGCTTCTATTGGTCATTATCTCTTCAAAATTGTCGTGACCCAAGTTGATTAATAACTTGCCGGGATTCGAGTTATAGAACATTGTTGGACTGAACCCGATTATACGGTAGTCATATATACTGTTGATATTGAAAGGATCTTTTGAGATATTGCTTTCTATATCATTATCACTTAGTTTTGCAATACAAATTTATAAAAAATAAATGAGGTAATATAAGAATTTCCGGACATCGATTTTTTTATTTAATTTTGCATCGTAAATTTCATAACCCATTAGACTTTTTCTGAGTTATAAACTTTTTCTGAGTTATAAATATGAGTGCGAAGGTTATCATGGTAACGGGGGGTCAACGTTCAGGCAAAAGTCTGTTTGCTGAACGTCTGGCTCTAAGCATGTCTTCCCGTCCCACCTATCTTGCCACTGCCCAAGTGCTTGATGAAGATATGCGCCAGCGTGTGATAATTCATCAGCAACGTCGTAAAGATTTTTGGAGAAATATTGAGGAACCATTTGAACTGTCAAAGATAGTCCTTTCTGAAAATGAGGTCATCTTAGTTGATTGTCTTACATTGTGGGCAACAAATTGGTTTTTCAAAACCAACTGCGATGTGCAGGCCGCAATGACTCATTTGTCAAAAGAATTGAAACACCTGCTGGCTCAAACCGTAACTCTAATTTTAGTAACTAACGAAATTGGATTAGGCGGTGTCAGCGAAAACTCTCTCCAACGGAAATTTACAGATTTACAAGGCTTGATAAATCAATTCGTCGCTTCCGTTGCACAGGAAGTCTATCTTATAATATCAGGAATACCCATAAAGATAAAACCCAAATTCAATGAATTTCCAAATCAAACCCATTGACCGTTCCATAGAGCAAGCTGTAATAAATAAAATAGACAACCTTACTAAGCCTAAAGGCTCACTCGGACGTCTGGAGGAACTTGCTCTACATCTTTGCCTCATACAACACACTCTTTCTCCTGAACTGCGAAATCCTCATAATGTGCTTTTTGCTGCAGATCATGGAATCATAGAAGAGGGAGTCAGTGTTTCACCGAAAGAAGTGACCTGGCAACAACTGGGACATTTTTCAAAAGGAGGAGCCGGAATTAATTTTCTTTGTGATCAGCATGGATTTAAACTTGTGCTTGTAGATGCCGGTGTGGATTATGATATTCCCGTCGGACACGGAATAATTGACATGAAAGTCAGGAAGAGCACCCGCAATTTCCTCCATGAGGCTGCCATGACGGAAGATGAATTTGAAACTTGTCTGGAAAGGGGAGCCAAAGTCGTTGAGGAAATCCATAAGCAAACCGGATGCAACGTAATCAGCTTTGGAGAAATGGGAAGTGGCAACACCTCTCCTTCCGCCTTATGGATGCACCTTTTTACCGGTATTGAACTCAAAAAATGTATCGGTGCGGGCGCCGGTCTCAATAGTGAGGGCATACTTCATAAGTATCATATACTTGAAAAGGCATTGCAAAACTATTCTGGAAACAGCAATGACGATAAAGCTAAGATGGCTTGGTTCGGTGGCTACGAAATGGTCATGGCGATGGGAGGAATGCTTAAGGCAGCGGAATTAGGCATGACAATTATTGTTGACGGTTTTATTATGACCAGTGTTATACTCGGGGCCTCAAAGCTTTATCCGGAGGTGATGGATTATGCTGTGTTTGGACATCAGGGTGATGAAAGTGGTCACAAACTTATGCTTGAAGCAATGGGTGCAAAAGCAATCCTCCATCTTGGTCTGCGCCTTGGAGAAGGTTCAGGAGCAGTATGCGCGTATCCGATTTTACAATCAGCAGTCAACATGATCAACCATATGGACAGTTTCCAGAAGGTAAATGTAACTAAATATTTTTGATGAAAAAAATAGCTGCTGCCATCACATTATTTACCCGCATTCCTATCTGGAAATGGATGGAACTTCCGGCTGCATCTTATTCCTCTGCGGTTGTCTACTGGCCGCTTATAGGTTGGTTGACAGGAGGGACAACCGCACTGACCATTTTCGGATTATCTTTCATCATTCCTATCTTTCCGGCTATAGTGTGTGGCCTGTCAATTCGTCTGTTGCTTACAGGAGCACTCCATGAAGACGGCCTTGCGGATTTTTGCGACGGATTTGGAGGGGGCCACACCAAAGAACAGATTCTGTCAATAATGAAAGATTCCCATATAGGCACCTATGGTGTGATTGGACTTATCTGTTACTTCCTGCTCACTGTTTCATTGTTGGATTCCCTCACTCCCCTCTTGGCGGCTCTTGCAATCTTTGCATCAGACCCATTCTCAAAATTCTGTGCCGCACAACTGACCAACCTCCTCTCTTATGCCCGACCGGAAGGATCAAAAAATAAAGTGTCTTATTGCAAAATGAATAATCTTCAATTGCTTGGCAATTTATTTTTTGGATTAATTCCACTTGTTCCATTGGTCCTGATTAATCCGTTTTTCATATTCTCCATTCTGTTGCCCCTGATTCTTTTGTTTTTGCTTGTAAGATTTATGAAACATCATATAGGCGGTTACACGGGAGATTGTTGTGGGGCCACATATTTGATTTGTGAGGCTATCATGTTGTTAGGCATTATAATAATCAATAGTTTATGAAATTAGTGTTGATCCGACATACATCAGTTGATGTACCAAAAGGAACTTGTTACGGGCAGACGGATGTTCCGCTTGCCAAAACATTTCCTGATGAAGCGGAAAAAGTGAAAACAGAACTGGCAAAATATAAATTTGATGCTGTTTATTGCAGTCCGTTATCACGTTGTGTAGTATTGGCAAAATATTGTGGTTTCCCGGATGCCATTCGCGACTCAAGACTGTTAGAAATAAATTTTGGAAAGTGGGAAATGAAAAGATTTGATGAAATTCACGATCCACAGTTGCAAAAGTGGTTTGATGATTATATAAATACGCCTGCTGCCGACGGAGAATCATGCCGGCAGCAGTGTGACCGATTTCTTGACTTCATCAGTGATTTAAAGAGTTCCTTCGGTAAAGATGAATCAATTGCCATCTTTACTCATGGAGGAATCCTCATACATGCTTTGGTGGCATTTGAGGGGAAAACATATGATGAAGTCTTCAGTCATATACCACCATATGGCACTATAAAAGAATTAGACATCTGATTCCGGCTGCAATAAAAACCATGCATATCTCCACCAGTCTATTGACTTTTATGGCTTTCATTACATCTGTATAGGTGAAGTCACGATGATTTATTCCGATAAACGGTTTGTAGACATACTCACCAAAGTAATTATGTGGCCCTCCGAACCGACAATCAATAATACCGGCTAAGGCAGCCTCCGGGTAGCCACTGTTAGGACTGGCGTGCTGAGAACCATATTTCCTTACAAAACCAATAAGATTGCCTTTCCCTGAGACTATCACCATAAGCAACGCAGTGATACGGGCAGGTATAAAATTAGCAATATCATCAATGCGCGCAGCCACAAGTCCAAATTGACGATATCTCTCTGTTCTATATCCAATCATGGAATCAAGTGTGTTGACCATCTTATATGCTAACATTCCAGGCACGCCGAGCAAAGCGTACCAGAATAATGGTGCCACTACCCCATCACTAAGATTCTCGGCCAGTGTCTCCAAAGCAGCAGTCCTGATTTCCTGAGCTGACAATTCTGAAGTGTCGCGGCCAACAATCCGTCCTACCTGACGGCGACCTGCTTCTAATGACATCTCTACCGCATGAAAAACGCATCTGACCTCCTCAATCAACGTTTTGCCGGAAAGACAATAGAAAACCAGTATTGATTCCACAGCCACTTTTACCCATATCCAGAGGGAGAGCATTCTAATAAACCAATATGTCGAAATAAATATCCCCCCTATCAGAGCTATGGCACATATTCCACCTTTCAGTTCTTTTTCTTTCCCGGAATTTAGCCTACGCTCACACCCACTTATAATTTTCCCGAACCATACAATTGGATGAGGCAATCTGACAGGGTCTCCAAAAATCATATCAAGTATCCACCCGATAAACAAGGGTAGAATATTTACAAGCTCATCCATTTCTCTAAAGCATTTATCAATATGTCGTTCTCCTCACGGCTTTGAGCAGCTATCCGGAAATATTCCTTCGTCAGACCTTCAAAATTTGAAGCATCCCTTATAAGAATTCCATAGTTGGCTATAAGCCACTCTTTAAGTTCACCGGCACTGTGCCCGGGAAGTTTTGCAAGTATGAAGTTACAGTCGGTAGGTAATACGGATATGCCTAAGTCTTTAAAAGCATCGGAAATTCTCATGGCCTCGGCATGCAGTTCATTCGCATTTATCTTATACTCCTTCGAATGAGTGAGAAGATATTTGGCACTTTCTATGGCAATTGAATTTACTGACCAAGGCATCCTAATTTTACGCAATGCCTCGATGACAGAGTTATCCCCCACTGCATAACCTATCCTCAGACCCGGGACAGCAAATCGCTTGGTGAGAGAACTGAGCAGAATGACATTTTTCAATTCTATCGCCTCGTAATAAGAAATCATATCCTTATTTGAATAGTCTGCATAAGCCTGATCAATTACAAAAAGCTTGTCGGGATTAGAAGCAATCAGGTCTTTAAGGAATTGCTTCTCCACAACACGACCTGTCGGATTGTTGGGATTACACACCCATACTGTTGTGCAATCCTTTGGTAACATTTCAGGAGTGGATATAAAAGTGATTGTATGGTTAAATATATCACAAGCATCCTGATATTCTCGAAATGTCGGTACAACTATTGCGGAATGACCATCATGGGCAAAATGAGCAATCATATAAATAGCTTCAGTGGCTCCATTGGTAACCATAACATTTTCACTACTTACGTGAATTTGTGAAGCCAGCATTTCCTCAACACTATAGGGGATCGGTTCAGGATAATTCCTGAAAACATCCCCCAAAGAGCCCAAATATTTCATAAGTCCGGCGTGATCAACAGTCTGATGTATATTCGTGCTGAAATTTATTTTAATCTGTCCTTCATATCTGAAGGCATCATCTCCATGTCCATCAATCATCTCCACTCATTATTTTATAAAGTTGCTTCATATCGATATGCATCCGGAGCCAGTCGGCCAATAAGTCATATTGGGAATTCTTATACTCATCATAATCAAAAACTGCCGTTTCGGATTTGGTTCTGAAAGGAGACAGCAGCCAATCAATTACGGCATCATTATCAAAAATGCCATGTATATAACTGCCGAAACACCTATCGCTACCGACGCATCCATCCTGACCGCCCCCCACAAATTCACACACAGGCCTGTCTGACAATGTACTGCCCATATGTATCTCATAACCCTGACATTTACGCTTATCATCCATAAAAAAGAATTCTACCTGACGCGTTGTTTTCTCTGTCTCTAAGATTGTGCTGACGGGAAGGAGACCAAGGCCTGGTAACGCGCTTATCTCCCCTTCTACTCCACTCGGATCGGTCACTAACCGTCCTAAAATCTGATACCCGCCACATATCCCGATAACTGTGCGCCCTGACTCTTTTGCAGCGCATATGGAATCTGCAAGTCCCGTCTTTCTCAGATAAAGCAAATCGTCTATTGTGTTTTTGCTTCCCGGAATAATGACAATATCAGCCTGACCCACCTCATCAGGATAAGAAGCATAATAAAGATTTATCTCAGGATGGCGTTCAAGCACATTAAAATCTGTGAAATTGGATATGTGTTTCAACAATATTACCGCGACATTTATTTTCCCTATGACAGAGGCTTTAAGCTTTGCTTCCAATGCTACTGAATCTTCCTCTTCTACATGTATATGTTCAGCCATAGGAACCACTCCCAACACAGGAATTCCACATATTTGTTCCATTATCCGGCATCCATCATCAAACAAATGCAAATCTCCACGAAATTTATTGATGATAATACCCTTAATCCGTTTTTTATCCTCCGGTTTCTGAAGCATGACCGAACCGTAAGCACTGGCAAATACACCCCCTCGATCTATGTCAGCAACCAGGATAACGTTTGCATCTGCATATGAGGCCATTGACATATTGACAATATCTCCATCGCAAAGATTCAACTCGGCTATACTCCCTGCTCCTTCCATCACTATCGGATTATATTTTGCCGACAGTCGGTCGAAAGCAACGTGTGCAATCTTGCGGAGTTCGGATTTCCCTTCTTTCTTAAAATACTGATAAGCTTTGCGAGTTCCTATCGCTCTTCCATTGACAATTACTTGCGATGTAAGATCTCCGGATGGCTTCAGAAGGATAGGATTCATATCTGTAGAGCATGCCAATCCCGCCGCCTCAGCTTGCACAGCCTGTGCCCTTCCTATTTCGAAACCATCAGGAGTGGCATATGAATTCAAGGCCATGTTCTGGGCTTTAAAAGGTGCAGGATGATAACCATCCTGCCGAAATATTCTACACAATCCGGTCGCAATGAGGCTTTTCCCCACATCGCTTCCCGTGCCTCCTAACATAATTGGTGATAATCGCTTCATCCTTTCTTACTTTTATAGGTTACCACATCCACACACGAGTCAAGATGCTTTCCGGTTATCGAAGAAGTGGCATGATCAGCCTGCACTGTTATCTCCACCTCCATCGGTAAACCAAGTAAAGGCCCAATTACAAGCCTGTCTATCTTCTCAAGTATCTCAATTTTCTTTCTGAAATCCTTTTCATGTGATGCCTCATCGGCGGCTTCAATGTGCAGCACAACATAATCATGAGTCTTTAATGCTTTCTCTGAAGCCATTAATTTGCCCCCATAATTAGTATCCGAAGCTCCAGTCGCTCCATCCACATCTATTACTTCCATTCCCATGACTCTCCCAATACCCTTTACAAGATTGACTCCTGCGACCATAGCCCCACTGATCACATCAAAATGTAAAGACGGTTCATATCCTGGTGCCCATAGGGCTATCCCATCAGCCCTATGGTGCGTCTTCAATAATAAATCCTGAGAGTCTATGATTAAGTAATTGAGTAGCTGTTCCACTTTTTTATCATTACATTTCAGCAATAAAGATTTAATGTCTTTTCCCACCAGTTCATGTACCGGCACAGCACTTATATTCACATCACAATTCTTGACTACTAAAATATTACGGTAGCCATTCCCCTTATAAAATCGGAGATCTTCAGTGGAATAATTCCGATTAAGTACATCTATTATTTCTTTTGCTTCCTCGTCCGATATATTAGTCCCTGAGTGAGAAGCAACCAGACCATCTGAAATTTTAATAAGATTACATCTCAGACACAGGTCTGTTGGATTTGTTTTTATCCCGGCTCCCATAGCTTCCAGCCATGTGCGTCCTGAGAACCGGGGTGGAATTTTCTGACCGAGAATGTTTAACATTGCCACATCTGTTGCAGGGGCATTCCCCACAGGAATCATCACTTTTTTCTTTACCCTACCATTACTGCACATATAATCAAGACCGGGCATAAAGGCTGCCTGTCGTGGTGTACGCCCACCAAGCGCCTCTATACTCTCATCATCCATGCCGTCAATAATTACCAATATCCTTTTCATAATGTGGCGATATTAGTTATCGAAAAGTAAATCCACTTCATCAAGCAGCCTTCCTATATCCTTACACACTTTTCCATTGAGTCTATATCCGGACGCTTCTGCCACAATCACATTATAACCCTCTTTGTGCTCAGTCGTTGCAATGCCTCGTCTCGCCAAAGCCTTCCTCGCCATAGATGCATGGGGACCTTCCCCCTCGAGATAAACCGCATGTAAAAGCTTGTGATCTATTTTAAACCCACCGCTTTCCAAATCAAACCTCACACCTTCACGATGAAAATATTTATTTAACTCGCCTTTTAGAGCTAAGTCTTCCGGTGTGCCAATAGTGACTCCATGAGGCTTATCAAGCAACCAGACCTTGTCAGCAATCTGAAGTGCCAATTCCAGATCGTGGGTTGACAGGAATACTGTCTTATCTCTTTCGCGTGCCAATTGCTGAAGTAACTGCATGATCTCCACCTTGCTCGGATAATCGAGGAAAGCTGTCGGTTCATCAAGAAAAATAATCGGTGTCTCTTGTGCAAGCGCTTTGGCGATCATCACTTTCTGACGTTCACCATCGCTCAATGTCTGCACCATACGTCCTTGCAAAGACTCTATTCCCACTAAATTAATAGCATCTTTGACTATACAGCGATCATATTCACTCATGTGTCCCCAAAATCCTGTATAGGGACTGCGCCCTAAGCCAACAAGCTCATCAACAGTCATGTTGTTAACATTCAGTCTCTCCGTCAACACTACACCTATCACTTTAGAAAGTTCAGCGTCAGTATAATCTGAAAGTAGCTTTGACTCAATATAAATCTCACCTTTCACAGGAGGCTGAAAGGCGGTAAGGGTTTTGAGAAGGGTTGATTTGCCCGCGCCATTAGGTCCTAAAAGACATGTCAGCTCTGTGGAATAAAGGGCAGCCTCAATATGTGGTGTTACAACAATTGGTCCTTTCTTCCCTGTATAACCTGTCGCAAGATTTACGACACGAACGGTTTCCTCTCTTTTCATACAATCCCTCTTTTGCGTTTTAAAGAAATCAAAAAAATCTCCATGCCCGGATTAACATATTTTGCCGGATTTCATGGAGAAAACGCAAATAACATAAGGACAATTTCCAAAAAGAGTCATCCTTATTCCACAAGCTTTAATCCACGAAAGCCTTGAATTTATGTTGGTCTGGCAGGTCTCCTGACTTATCCCTCTCTCCGACGCCTTCCCATCAGTCAAATCGATAGTGGCATAATGTCAGTGAGATTTTTAGGACTTACAGTAGCGGGTCTGTTCCGGATTCACACCAGATTCCCTTTTAATCGCGTTGCCGCAAACCAAAACCTGATGCAAAATTACAATTAATTCCTATTACATCCAAATTACCATTAAATTAATCCGTTTAAAACATTTGCATACATAGTTTTTATTTCATAACTTTGCAAGTGACAGTCAAATTCCCAAATATAGATATTTGACCTGTAGCCACTACAATTATCGTGAACTAAATCATCATTGCGATTAATATATGAGAATACATTTAGTAATTGTAAACTTTGACGAACCTATTCCTCCTTCAGAACTATCATGGTTCCGAGGAGCCATGATTAGGTTGGCTGACAATAATCCTTTGTTTCATAATCACCAGGGACAAGGATATAATTATGTTTATCCTAAGATTCAGTATAAACTTATAAATGGTTATCCGGCAGTCTTAGGAATTAATGAAGGTGCTTTAGCATTAAAAGAAATCTTATCGGATTGCAACTCCATTCATTGCCGACTTGGCCATACCATTAATGAGTTTCACATCTCCTCTATTGGGGAATGGGATGAAAATATAATTCTTACCCCTGAGCTTAATACATATTTTATAGCTAACTGGCTACCGCTGAATGCTCGTAACTATGAGGAGTATCTTCGTGCAGACACCCCTGCGGCGCGGCTGCCACTGCTTGACCGTATCATCACAGGCAATATCCTCTCATTTGCGAAAGGGATGGGGGTGTTTTTCGACTCTCAGGTCATATGTCAGTTTGATGATATTGAAAGTAATGGAAACCTCACCTATAAAGATGTCGATTTATTGAGTTTCTCAGGTTCTTTCAAGTCAAATGTTCAGTTGCCACAATGGATTGGATTAGGGAAATCAGCAAGTCTAAATCACGGGATAATAATAAAAATATGAGTCATGGCAACCTGTCATGACTCATACTCGTTTGAATCTGATGGAACAGTTTATTATGAGAAAAGTGCTTATTATAGGGTGTCCCGGTGCAGGTAAAAGCACTTTTGGACGTAAGCTCGCAGCCAAAACCGGCCTTCCTCTCTATTACCTTGACATGATTTGGCATAAACCTGATAGGACCACAGTGTCTTTTGATGATTTTGATGACAAACTTGAGGAAATATTGGAGAAACCGGAGTGGATTATCGACGGCAATTATAAACGCACTCTTCCCCGAAGACTCATGGAGGCTGATACGGTCTTTTTCTTTGATCTGCCTTTAGAAGTCTGCCTTGCCGGAGCTATAGAGAGACTTGGGAAAGAACGTCCCGACATGCCCTGGCAAGACACGGAACTCAGCGAAGATTTTCGTCAATGGATTCTTGACTTTCCTAAAAATCAGTTGCCGATTATAAACTATATTCTTGA
Organism: uncultured Sangeribacter sp.; assembly: GCA_964595885.1. Lineage (GTDB taxonomy): Bacteria > Bacteroidota > Bacteroidia > Bacteroidales > Muribaculaceae > Lepagella. The sequence continues at coordinate 10,691 of CAZQSD010000037.1, read as the reverse complement.
GGGCTACACTGGAACGTTAATACGGTTTACATCACGGCGTCAGGCGGACGATTATATTTCCTGTCTATAATCCCCAATCTTTGTAAAACCTCTATAGCCCCTTCCAAATATATATATAATGTGCCAATAAGGCTATTGACGTTTTATAAAGTCAACCATTATTTCAAGCACTTCAGGAGAAAAAGTCTCTCGAATATCTCCATATTCCCCCACATCTCCTGTTGTGGCATGTTGCATCAAATGATTCAGTCCTTCCATAGACTTGATCTCCACATTTCTGACATTCCGGCTGAACGCACTAAGATTTAAATCCGCATCTACCTGCATATCTTTCGTGCCGTTGATGGCAAGTACAGGGCAACTTACTTTCCGCAAATCTTCTGTCGGATCAAGGCTTACAAGACTATCAAAATATCCATTACGGCTTTTATTACTCTGCTTCACTGATTCAACGATAAAGGCCGGGACATCAAGGAAATTTTCCTTACACACTAAATCAATGTCAATCGGTTGAACAATTCCTTCCTTATATTGGCTTATAATCGTGTCAAACAGGATTTCCACCAACTTAATTGACGCCTCCTTTTGATTACCCGTTATGCCATTCCGATCAAGGGAATGAATATTTTGTGCCAATAATGTCTCTTTTGAGGGTATGACCATGCCGGCAAGAGAGATAATGAAAGCCGGGTGTGCATCGGATGCAGTCACCAAAGCTAAAGTTCCACCTTCTGAATGACCTAATATGCCAACTTTGTTAAATTCCGGTAAGGACTTGGCAAAATTAATAGCACTTTTGGTATCCTGTTTAAACGTTTCAATAGTTGCTTTGGCGTAATCTCCTTTTGAAGATCCTACTCCCCTGTCATCATATCTGAATGTGGCAATTCCATTCTTTGCAAAATAGTCTGCTATCACAGCAAACGGGCGATGTTCAAATATTTCTTCATCACGATTCTGTGGTCCACTGCCTGTAACCATAACAACTATCGGACAATCCTGTCCGGATGCTTGTGTGGGAATAGAGATTGTGCCGGCAAGCTCTGTTCCGTCTGTAGAAATAAAAACTGTGTCTTTTTCCACATACGGGAAAGGAGGCTGGGGAGTCTGTGGCCTACGTTCTGATAACGATGTTTCCGGAGTAAGGGTAAGAGCGAGCTTATGACCCATCTGGCTGAAAACACCATCAATCATGCCCTTGCTGACCTTAGCATTAAAAGTAGCTCCTATCATCTTACATTCGAGACTTATGCTATCGTTTGAACAGAACAACACATTTAATGGAATGTCTTTGGCATTCTGCTGGGGCGAATCCATGGTGGCTTCCGTTTCACCGGAAGGAGTCTCTTGAAAATTAAAGACAAGAGGCAACTTTGCATGCCCTAAATTCAAATCTCCCCTCCATTTGCCGCTCAATGCATGGCAATCAACAATGCCGGTCATCGCCAGTAGCGCACCTATCAAACAGTTAAGTTTACATTTCATAAAACAATTCTTTTTTATTAAGCTTCGACATTCTTCTTCAGGATAAATACATTTGATTATTTCTCTGTCAGGAAAGAAACAGTCAAGGCAACGGCTTTATCAAATGCCGTATTTTGACCCGGTTGTGAGATAAACGAGTGGACCGCTCCCGGAAACTCTATTCTGTCAACCCTCACATCTGACCTTTCAACTTTCGCGGCAAATTCCTTACCCTGATCAAACAAAATATCCCTGTCTGATGAAATCATCAGTATAGGTGGAAGTTTGCCCAGTTGCTCATCAGTGGCTTTTAAAGGAGATTTAAAGACTCTTTTTTCAAAAGAACCGAATGAGACCGGAGCTTTCCCTTTATCATCGTAAGCCATTATAAAAGCATCCATCAACCGACGATCAAACCCATAACCCCTACTGTATCTTTTCCACGAGCCGCTATTCCCATTCTCCATATCCACTATCGGATTATAAAGCAATAATGACTTTACTGAGCCTTTTATTTCAGTATTCTCTGAGAGAGATAATGCAGTGGCGAGTGCAAGATTCCCTCCGGCACCTTCTCCTCCTAAACTTACCATGCCGACAGAAGTGCCTAATTCCTCCGCATTCTCAAAAACATACTCAACGGCTGCCACGCAATCATACAATCCCTGTGGAAAAGGATTTTCAGGAGCAAGTGAATAGTCTATGGCAAGGACTTCCACCTGCCCGGTGGCCGAAACCGCTTCACAGAAAGCCTGTCCACAGTCAACATTCCCAAAAGTCCATCCGCCACCATGAATATATATAAGGAGTGGAACAGCGTATTTTTCATGATACTTTGATTGATATAACCGCATGTCCAATCCTCTGGCAATTCCGCCAGAAGGTGTGATGTCCCGTATATCAACCTTACCGGAACTTTCTATACCTTTGGAAATAGATTCACGGATAGCCTGTAATTCTGCCCCGGACCCATGCAAGGCATGTAACACAGCATCTGCCTGACGATCTGCCTGACCTTCCGGAATTTCATCAATATAATCATCAGCCTCATTAAGCATCCGGATTTTTTCTTGCTCAGTTATGTAGTGGGACGTACGGAAGGTATGCTCTTTCTCACTGCCTTCAATCCCATACGAATAAAAAAAACCTGTTGCCACCAAACCTCCGGCTATCCATAACTTCTGAATCAATTTATATTCCATAAGCCTAATATCCTGATTTTACTCCCTCACCTTGCCACATAAAACCCTGTTCACCCCTCTTTTTCCATCAGTTCAAGCAAACGAAATTCTGCCTCATCTATCTCGCTGATTATTTCTTCCATCCTTCTTCCGGCCACCAGAATCTCATTATGATCCATCAGCCCGGAAGACATTTTCTCTTCTAATTCAGCTTTCTCTTTTTCCAGAGCCTCCACTTTCAACATCAGTTCCTCCTGCTCCTTCTTTTCCTTGAAAGTCAGTTTCGGCTTTCTTTCCTGCCGAGGCTTAATTGGCGGTTGCGCTTCCTGTGTGGCTGAAGGTTTGAAGGCCATCTCCATTGCCTTACGCTCTTTCTCCTCTTCACGCACACAATGACGATAAGTGGAGTAATCCCCCGGGAAATCCTTGATGACTCCATTTCCTTTAAACACAAACAGATGGTCTACAATCCTATCAATAAAGAATCGGTCATGGCTCACCACTATGACGCAGCCCTTAAAATTGACAAGGTAATCCTCCAACACTGAAAGAGTCAGGATGTCAAGGTCATTGGTAGGTTCGTCAAGAATCAGGAAATTAGGATTTTTCATAAGCACAGTGGCAAGATAAAGCCTGCGGCGCTCTCCCCCGCTCAGTTTAAAAATATATTTCTGCTGGGCTTCCGGAGTAAATAGGAAACGTGACAGAAACTGTGAAGCGCTAAGCCGTGTCTTGTCGTCAATCCTAACTTCTTCTGCAATCTCTCTTACAGCATCAATAACTTTTTTACGCTCATCAAAACCGGTCATACCCTCCTGGCTATAATAACCCCATTTCACTGTCTGCCCTATGTCAAAATGGCCGTTATCAGGCGCAATCTCTCCCAAAAGCATTTTGATGAAAGTGGATTTGCCAACTCCATTATCTCCAACTATACCTACTTTCTCATAACGGGCAAAAGTATAACTCCAATTATCAAGAATCTTAAGGTCGCCGAAAGCTTTTGAAACATTTTTAGCATCAAAAATCTTTGATCCTATATAGGCTGAGTGCTGGCCAAGATTCAAATCGCGGGTCTGGAGGTTAACCTTACTTTTAGCCTCGAGTTGATGAAAGTTGTCAATCCTATATTTAGCTTTTGAACCTCTTGCCTGCGGCTGCCGTCTCATCCAGTCAAGCTCAGTGCGAAGCAAATTCTTTACCTTTGCCAATTCCGCATTCATAGCGTCATAACGCTCCTGCCTTTTCTCAAGATAATAAGCATAGTTGCCCGAATAGGAATACATCTCCTCCCGGTCAATCTCTATTATCTTGTTGCATACATTGTCAAGGAAGTATCGGTCATGAGTAACCATCAACAGCGTGATCTTCTGCCGGTTCAGGTAATTCTCCAGCCATTCCACCATTTCTATGTCAAGATGATTGGTTGGCTCGTCAAGGATAAGCAGATCAGGTTCCGAGAGAAGGGTCTTGGCAAGAGCCACACGTTTGATCTGGCCACCAGACATCGTTCCCATCTTCTGATCTACGTCAGTTATCCTGAATTGATAAAGCATCTGCCGGGCCCGATCCTCCCGTGTGAAATCATCACTGCGAATTGGGTCGGGGGTTGCATATGATAACGCAGTCTGCTCAGGATCAAAATCCGGAAGCTGAGGCAGATAACCGACTCTCAGATCATTTCTGAACACTACATTCCCACTGTCATAATCCTCTTTCCCGGCTATTATATTAAGGAAGGTTGTCTTGCCGCTTCCGTTGGCAGCTATAAGGCCAATCTTGTCGCCCTGATATATGCCAAGCGTGACATCGGCAAAAAGCATCCTGTCGCCAAATGATTTTGTCAGTTTTTCTATCTGCAGATAACTTATCATTTCCTTAACTTTATATGTGGTGTGAATGTAGTGGTAAAATAAAAATTAATAAGAGCAGAGAAAAAGTCATATTTTGTATCACTTCTTCCCTACCCCTTATAATGATGACAGTGTATATTATACTACCGCGATCACCTCTATCTCAACGAGAGCCTGCTTCGGAAGTTCCTTTACTGCGTAGGCTGCACGAGCAGGATAAACAGCTTTGAAGTTTTCTGCATATACTTCGTTCATAGCTCCAAAAAGACTCATATCAGCCAGGAAAACAGTTGTTTTAACAACATTGTCAAGAGTTGCGCCGGCCTCAGCAAGAACGGCCTTGATGTTTTCAATGCTTTGTGCGGTCTGAGCCTTGATATCTGACGGCATTTCGCCTGTCTCAGCATTGATAGGAAGTTGACCTGATACGAACACAAGGTTGCCTGCCATAACGCCCTGGCTGTAAGGACCGATTGCACCCGGAGCCTTAGGAGAGTTCAATTCTTTTTTCATTGTCTTTAAATTTAAGATTATCTTTACTTTAAATTCTTTGTTATGCAATGATCTAAATATCCATTGCGTAAGTGGCAATTGCATACTTCTATGCGATTGCGCTTGTAAAATTAGTCAATTATATTCAATCTTGCAAATACAGAGACATATCTACTTTAATATTTGGAAATATTATTTTGCTTGTCAATGACTAATGGTAGTCAGTTTCAATAAAATCGTTTTTAGGAATATCATTCTCTTTTCCATTACTGTCAAAATGGACACCCACTGGCAATGATATGCTACTACCTGAAAATGCGGCGTATGAACCGGCAGGATTATCAGCATGACTTCTCTGTGCCTTCAGCAAATCTTTACGCTTGATCTTTTCGTATTCCTCCATCCCATAAACAGGGGTTAATACTCCGGTGTCTTTTTCTATCCCTGTTGCCTCAAATATAAACTCCCCACTCTTATCCTTTGCATAAAGAATAAGTCCGGGTAGTCCGCATAACTTCCAGGGGCCATCACTTATAGGGATATCGGGCGTAAACCACACTTCCCATTTTCTACCATGATATTTCCCGATGGCTTTCACACATTCATACCCAAGAATATCCTTTGTCTCATCTTCGATTTTCCATTTAACAGTTGCCCGAGGCTCCTCATAATAATATTTGTCGATATTAACCCTATCGTAAAGAATCATCACCGAATCATTTTTCACTACATATAACCCCCTACCTGGATAAGTAACCGATGTCTCCATCTCTGCAACCCCGCCTTTGCTCCTTATATATTCACCCTCTGCTTTAAATAGCTGCTTCCAGTGAGCCATTCCTTCTGGAGTGCTCCTTATCGAATCATACCATTCAGACTGAGGATCATAATACTTGGAATGGGTCTGTCCCGCTCTAAGAATCCGATTGTCAACATTACCTCTCACCGAGTAAGCATACTCTACTTTTACGTCGGCATTCTCCGCCGACGCAATGAGACTGATAAAGCTAATACCAGCCATTATTAGTGACACTACTCTCTTCATCTTCTTGTCCTTACAGCATTATATAATATCTATGTCATACAAAATTAATTCAATTACAAATTTAATCATTATTTTCTCAATTTCAATAATTGAATAGCGATTTGACAAACATTATCGCAATTAGAGAAAAGCCCATCTCCTTTCTTTATCCTAATTTAAATTTGTCATAACAAAATATATTATCTATTTTTGTGAGGCAATTCAAAACACCACAAAGTGTGATTGTGGCTGATTTCGAATTGCAATTCATAAAACACCTTAACTTATTCAAGTAAAAAGAAATGGGATTTTATACAAGTGAAGTGATGACCGGAGCACCGTCAACCTTCAAGTCAGAAACTCAAAAAATGATATATGAACAACTGGAAAACTCTGGTGTTCCCTACACAAGAATTGAGAGTGACCCCGGTATATCTATGGACGATTGCCTTAATATTGACAAGGCATTCGGAATACTAACAGTTAAGACCATTCTCCTTACAAACCGTCAGAAAAGCAAATTCTGGCTCTATGTCACTCATGCACGCAAAGCATTTATAACTAAAGAGTTTGGCACCTCGTTGCAAATACCCCGTGTCTCATTCGCTGATGAAGAGCTAATGAAAAAAATTCTTGGCACACCACATGGTGCAGCCACTCCCTTTGGATTGCTTAGAGAGGAGGCAAAAGATGTCACCTTTGTGATGGACAAGGATGTGGCTGAGAGGGAAAAAATCGTAATAACCGATGGTGACCCATGTGGATTTATTGCCATCTCCAACCAAGACCTTTTCAATCTATTAGGACGCCAGCCAATTCTTATTGAAAATCCGGCAGAAATTGTCACCACTTGATTGATTTTCTATGTCGATCTTAAAAATAGATTCTCGTTTCTTCCGTTATATTATATAATTAAGGTATTCAGAACCACTAATTGTTCTTTTACCTGATCTTAACTAAATTCTTACATTATTTTAGGAACCTTGAAATATTTTAGGAACCTTGAAATTCAGACAATCAAGATGAAAAAATTTTTAGCCCTGTCGCTGGGTGCGGCACTTACCATGCCGGCACTTGCAAAAGACCGCGTGACCCACAACCCAGACGCCACCAACGACGAGACAATCCTCCATGCCTGGAGCTGGAACTTCCCCGCCATTGCCGAAAACATGAAGAAAATTGCAGATGCAGGTTTCACCATGGTGCAGACATCTCCGGTTCAGAATTGCTATGCACCGGAAGGAAGTGGAAAGAAAATCTTTGACGAGAACGAAACTGAAGGTAACTGGTATTACTATTATCAGCCTACTGATTGGAAAATCGGCAACAACATTCTCGGTTCAAAAGAACAAATGCAGCAAATGATGGACTCTGCTGCAAAATACAATATCAAGATAATCGTCGACGTGCTTCCTAATCACACTGCCTTTGATGTCGATGCAGTGTCAGAAGACTTCTACAACGCTGTGGGAGGGCGCGACAAAATGTTTCATTCCAACGGGTTGCAACCTGTAAAAGATTATAACGACCGTTTAGAATGTACTCTGTGGGCTTCAGGAGCGTTGCCCGATGTCAACACTGAAAACCCGGCTTTCCAGAAGTATTACATGCAGTTTATCAACGAACTTCTGGCAATGGGTGTAAAGGGTTTCCGTTATGACACTGCAAAGCATATTGGTGTTCATTCAGATCCTGTTGATACTGTTTCCGGAGTAAAGGAAAATGATTTCTGGGACGTTGCCACCGGCAGAAAGAGCGTTGGAGGCGTGCAACTTGCCGTGCCCTACGATGATCTTTTCGTATATGGCGAGGTCCTTCAAGACCGCAATGTGCCAGAGGCGGAGTATGCTGACTATTTTGGGCAGACAGCTTCCGGCTACGGTCATATCTTACGAGAGGCTCTCGAAAAAGGAAACGTAAACGGCCTTGACCTTATAAACTGGCATCATACCTCTGCTCCTGAGTATCTGACAACTTGGGTTGAGAGCCACGATACCTATGCTAATGCTCACGAATCTGCTCACCTTACCGATGATCAAATCCGTACGGGGTGGGTATTCCTGACTGCACGTCAGAACGGCACTCCCCTTTTCTTCAGCCGTCCGATGGGATCAACACGCCAGCAATATTGGGGTGACAATATTTTGGGCGCAAGAGGCAATGATGAGTTTTTCCACCCGGAAGTAGTGGCCGTAAATAGATTCAGGACTGCAATGTCAGGACAGAAGGAAGATGTCCGGATTTCTCCTAATGGGGAGGTATTGCTTGTCAACAGAGGAAAGAAAGGAGCTGCTGTTGTCAATATTTCCAAGATTGCCAATTCTGTCAATCTTCCTACAGGTCTTCCTGATGGCACATACAAGGACATTGTGTATGGAAAGGAGTTTAAGGTAAAGAAAGGGCAACTTACAGGGGTTCTTGCTCCTGAACGGAGCTATATACTTGTTAAAAAGTAATAACCCTGACATCTGAAAAATTAAATTAAGTAAAGATGGAAACATTCCAAGCGGTTGGAATGTTTCTTTTTATGAAAGGAGTTGAATAAGGACTTCCTTAAAGACTCTCATCAAAAAATTGGCACGATATTTGAAGTGTCAATTAATAGAAATTTAAAAACCTTATATTAAAAAACATCTAATATGAATATCAGACCATTGGCAGACCGTGTGCTCATTGAGCCCACTGCCGCAGAGGAAGTCACTCTTGGTGGCATCATAATCCCTGATTCAGCAAAAGAAAAACCCCTTAAAGGAAAAGTTCTTGCCGTAGGCAATGGCACAAAAGATGACCCTATGATCCTTAAGGAAGGCGATCAGGTGCTTTATGGCAAATATGCCGGCACTGAAATTGAATTCGAAGGCACTAAATATCTTATGATGCGTCAGAGCGATGTGCTCGCCGTGATTGAATAATATCCGGTTGTGACTACTTTATCTGAATATTAAAAAAGGAAAACACAAAAATGGCAAAAGAAATTAAATTCAATATCAAAGCTCGTGAAGAGCTTAAGAATGGCGTTGACGCGCTCGCCGACGCAGTAAAAGTTACACTTGGCCCCAAAGGTCGCAACGTAATCATCGAGAAGAAATTCGGTGCACCTCACATCACAAAAGATGGTGTTACTGTTGCACGTGAAGTTGAACTTGAGGATCCGTTCCAGAACATGGGTGCTCAGCTTGTGAAAGAGGTAGCTTCCAAGACTGGCGATCAGGCAGGTGATGGCACCACCACTGCTACAGTTCTTGCTCAGGCAATCGTTAATGTCGGCCTGAAGAATGTGGCAGCCGGCGCTAACCCTATGGATCTTAAGCGTGGAATCGACAAAGCGGTCTCTGCTGTAGTTGAAGGTATCAAAGCTCAGAGTCAGGAAGTGGATGACGACATCAACAAAATCGAAAACGTTGCCCGCGTTTCTGCTAACAACGATGATGAGATCGGTCGTTTAATTGCCGAGGCTATGGAGAAAGTTAAGAAAGAAGGTGTCATAACTGTCGAGGAAGCCAAAGGCACTGAGACTACTGTTGATGTTGTCGAAGGTATGCAGTTTGATCGTGGCTACATCTCGCCATATTTCGTAACCAATAGCGAGAAAATGGAATGCGAGATGGATTCTCCTTTCATTCTTCTCTATGATAAGAAGATTTCCAATCTTAAAGATCTTCTCCCGGTGCTTGAGGCTGTGGCTCAGAGTGGTCGTCCCCTCCTTATTATTGCTGAGGATGTAGACAATGAAGCGCTTGCTACTCTTGTTGTCAACCGTCTTCGTGGTTCGCTTAAGATTTGCGCTGTAAAGGCTCCTGGCTTTGGCGACCGTCGCAAAGAGATGCTTGAAGATATCGCAATCCTTACCGGAGGTAATGTAATCAGCGAGGTTAAGGGCATGCAACTGGCACAGGCCAACTTGCAGGATCTTGGTACAGCTGAAAAAGTTACTGTTAACAAAGACAACACAATCATTGTCAACGGTGCTGGATCTAAAGAAGCTATTGCTGACCGAATCAATCAGATCAAGGCTCAGATTGAAACCACAACTTCCAACTATGACAAGGAGAAACTTCAGGAGCGCCTTGCTAAATTGGCGGGTGGCGTAGCAGTTCTCTACATTGGTGCTCCCTCCGAGGTAGAGATGAAAGAGAAGAAAGACCGTGTTGATGATGCCCTTTCAGCAACTCGTGCTGCTATCGCAGAAGGTATTGTGCCCGGTGGTGGTGTTGCTTATATCCGTTGTCTCCCCAAACTTGATGAACTCAAGGGTGACAATGATGATGAGAACACTGGTATAGCAATTATCCGCCGTGCAATTGAAGAACCCCTTCGCCAGATCGTTGCCAATGCAGGCGTTGAAGGTGCTGTAATTGTTCAGAAAGTAAAGGAAGGCGAAGGTGACTTCGGTTACAATGCCCGTACTGATACGTTTGAGAACTTCTTCTCGACAGGTGTGATTGACCCTGCCAAGGTTACACGCGTAGCTCTTGAGAATGCAGCGAGCATTGCCGGCATGTTCCTCACCACTGAGTGTGTGATTGCCGACAAGAAGGAAGATACTCCTGCAGCTCCGATGGGCGCTCCCGGCATGGGAGGCATGGGAGGCATGATGTAAATAAATGAATTCCATTAGTTTAAAATAGAAAAGACGCATCCAGCATTGGATGCGTCTTTTCTATTTTTATGAGACAT
>CAZQSD010000036.1:0-22594 GCA_964595885.1 uncultured Sangeribacter sp. | reverse complement strand
AAATACGGTAATACGCACAGAATTTTGCTCTTTACTTAAATTCAAGACGTGTAGAGGGAATAAAATTTTTTGGGTGGTTTAGGAATTTTCATTAATTTTGCCACAAATAAACCAAAACCACTACAATGAACTATACTGTCATTGACTTCATCAGTCTCCTCGGATCAGTGTGCCTATTCTTATATGGCATGAAAGTCATGAGTGAGGGCCTGCAGAAAGTTGCCGGCGATCGTTTGCGCAACATTCTCGGCATCATGACTAAGAACAGAGTAACCGGCGTCTTGACCGGTATCGTTATCACTGCACTTATTCAAAGCTCGAGTGCCTCCACAGTGATGGTGGTGAGCTTTGTTAACGCAGGTCTTATGAGCCTTGCCCAGTCAATGGCAGTTATTTTCGGAGCAAATGTGGGCACGACGGTCACGACCTGGATCATATCTGCTTTTTCATTTGAGGTCAGCATATCCGATTACAGCATCCTGTTGCTGGCGGTTGGTGTGCCGATGCTGTTCATGAAGAAAAGCACCTATAAATCAATGGGTGAGTTCCTGATCGGCTTCTGTTTTCTATTCATGGGTCTTGACCTTATCAGCAAGTATGTGCCCGATCTTCAGGCAAATCCGGAGATGCTTCAATTTGTCACCAAATACACCACTCTCGGTGTCTGGTCAGTCTTGATATTCTTCTTCTTAGGCATTGTGCTGACAATGGTGGCGCAAAGTTCGGCCGCAACTTTTGCCATCACCCTTATCATGTGTTCGCAAGGCTGGATTTCCTTCACATTAGGATGCGCCATAATTCTCGGCGGTAATATCGGAACAACGATTACTCCGATTTTAGCCTCTCTCAGTGGTAATTTAGCGGCAAAACGCACGGCGATGGGGCATGTGCTTTTTAATGTGTTGGGTTCCATAATCGTGCTTTGTATTTTCCATCCTTTCATGAATTTGGTTGCCGATATAACACAATGGTGTAACGGCATAAATCCTCTTGACATTTCTGCAGCTCAGGAAGCCCAGATGGCAGATTCCACTCTCATTGATCCTAAAGGCGGTCTGACTGCAAAAGCCCAGTCATCAGTGGCATTCGGCCTCGCGATGTTCCCGACTGTGTTTAATGCCTGCAACCTTCTTATCATGATATGGTTCACGAAGCAGTATGTCAAGATTGTATGCTGGCTTATGCCTGCCAAACACAAGGATACAGAGGAAGAATTCTCACTCAAATACATTGGGCGTGGAATGCTTTCTGCTTCAGAGCTTAACATTACCCAGGCCCAAAAGGAAATCGCTGTCTATGGGGAGCGTGTTGACAGGATGCTGAAAATGGCTGCTAAGATCATTCATCTTGACGAGAAGGATCCGGAATATGCGGAGACTTACAACCGCATGGAGAAGTATGAGGAAATCTCCGACAGGATGGAGATTGAAATCGGCAACTTCCTTAACCATGTGGCAGAGGGCAGGCTTAGTCCTGAGAGTAAGATGCGCATTGCAGGCATGCTTCGTGTCATCAGTGAGATAGAGTCAATTGCCGACGGATGTTTCAATGTGGCTAAGACAATAGCGCGTAAACATCAGAATCATGTGGAATTTGATCCGGCAGTGATGAAGGAAATCGACATTATGTATGAACTTGTGCAGGCAGCCATGACCAATATGCTGGAGATTATAAAGGAAATGGAGACTCCGGAGGATTCACGTATCATCCAAGCCTACAACAAGGAAAGGGAAATTAATAATCTCCGCAACACACTGCGTGATTCCAACATATTTAATATCAATAATAAAGAGTATAACTATCAAGAGGGTATATTCTTTATGGATCTTATAAGTGAGGCTGAAAAGCTTGGCGACTACATGCTCAATGTTGTGGAGGGTGTAAAACATCAGTTTAAACCAACAGATAATTAAATATCATGAATTCTCATCGCTATTGCGTCATAATGTGCGGAGGTGTGGGATCACGCTTCTGGCCCTTCAGCCGAAATAACTGTCCGAAACAGTTTCTCGATTTTTTCGGCACAGGTAAAAGCTTGCTTCAGCTCACGGTGGAGCGTATTGCTCCGATTGTGAGTCCTGAGAACATCATACTGGTGACCAACAGACAATATGCCGGAATCATACACGAGCAGCTTCCTCAGGTAAAGGAATCAAATATCCTGCTTGAGCCGGCACGTCGCAACACGGCTCCCTGTGTGTGTTGGGCAGCCATGCATATATATTCCCTCGATCCCAAGGCATCAATAGTCACTCTCCCTTCCGATCATCTTGTGCTGAAAGAGATAGAGTTCCTGAAAGCAATTAATGAAGGTCTGGCTTTTGTGGAAAGTGGCGACCGACTGCTTACTCTTGGCATAAAGCCTACTTCTCCAAATACGGGTTATGGCTATATCCAGGAAGGAGCCCCTGTGAAAGGGGAAGAAGGAATAATGAAGGTAAAATCGTTTACGGAAAAGCCTAATCTTGAAATGGCGGAACTTTTCCTCAGATGCGGGGAATTTTTCTGGAATTCGGGCATATTCCTTTGGACTGCAGAAAATATTCTTAAAGCATTCAAGAAGTATTCACCGGAGATTCTGCAAGTACTTTCAGCTCCGGATGGTGTCTATGGCACTCCGAAAGAATTGGAATTCATCAGCTCACATTTTCCAAATGTGCCAAGTATATCCATAGATTATGCCATAATGGAGAAGGCTGATAACGTGTATGTCAAGACAGTTGATCTTGGGTGGAGCGACCTCGGGACATGGAAAGCCCTATATGAGACCTCTCCACGTAATGCTGACGGCAATGTCACTCAGAATTGCAAAGTGCTTACATCCGATTGCACAGGTTCTATGTTTGCAGTGACAGGCGATAAGATTATTGTGGCCGCAGGCTTGAAAGACTATATAGTTGCAGATAATGGCAACGCCCTGCTTATTTATCCTATAGCAGAAGAGCAGAAGATACGTCAGATTGTAAATGATGTAAAAACCCGTTTTGGCGAAGACTACGTGTAGTCACGAATGTTGACTGCTCCGTTGAAGCTGAGCGAAATGGAAATTTTACATAGGCATAAGATCGAAAGGCTGCGTAATGGTTGGAGACATTAGCCGTTACACAGTCTTGATTTTTATAGGCCTATATTGAAAATGAGAGGTATGAATTAGAGGTGTAATATTGTGAAAAAATTCTATTATAGAAAAAATTATTGATTTTGTTTGTATTTATTATTGATTTAAACTAAATTTGCACGCCTAAAAGCAGTAGATTGACTTATACTAACCTCGTAACCACCTACATTCAAAAAAGCAATGAACGGCGATTTATTTCGGAGATATGTCTGGCTTGTAGATATAGTGAGCCATGCAAAAAAGATACAATATGAGGATATTGCCGATCTGTGGTCGAAATCCGATCTCAATGATGACAATTCGGTGCTTGCGCTTCGCACATTTCATAACCACCGCCATGCCATCAATGATCTGTTTGGAATAAAGATACTTTGTGACAGAGGTGACCGCAATCATTATTATATCCATAAAGGCGATGATGCCGAAATAGTAAACCTGAAAATATGGATGATGCAGAAATTAGGATACTCAGATATTGAAACTTCCCTATCCAAATTTTCTGACAGAATAATTTTTGATTCTTTGCCTGAAGATAAGTTTGGTCTCAATGTGCTTATAAAAGGATTGGAGGATAACAAGATGGTTAAACTCACTTATTCTATTCCGATTGCTGATGGGCTTACAACTATGGTTGTAGCCCCATATGGCATCCGCTACTGGCGTTCCGGATGGTATCTGGTTGCCAAGGAAGTCGAGACCGAAACGATGCACCTGTTTAATCTTGATCGGGTGGTGGAAGTGGTGTTGACTGACACCACATTTGCTTATCCCGAGAATTTTTCTCCTCAGGTGTTCTTCAATAATTTATTTGGCATGGACATGCCGGAGGATAAAACTCCTGTGGCTGTCCGCCTCCGTGTTACCGGTATGGAGAGGGATAAGATCCGCACCCTTCCACTTCATTCTTCCCAAAAGGAATTGATAGCAACCCCGGATTATTCTGTGTTTGAATACTTTATAATTCCGGGAGAAGATTTCTTTAATGAGGTTATTTCGCTTGGCATGGATTGTCAGCTGATCTATCCGGAATACTTGCGGAAAGAATTAGGCGAGAGGCTCAGGAACTTAGCTGATGCTTATGCATTAGCTGACAGTCAGTATTCAGACCATAACGAGTCATCGGGAGAGAACTAAAACTAAATATCCCCTGATTCATTATCATATTTGTAACATATTTTGTAATATGAGTCTTACTGAAGAATTCCTTCCGCTTATGAGGGAAGGAGAGAATAATCCTGAGTTAGAAACAGAAGCAGCACAATTAGTGCTTTCTGCTCCTGTTACCCCGGAGAGCACAGCTTTGCTTGCACTGATATATCACAATGGAATAGGAGTTGAAACAGATTTTGAGAAATGTCTGGAACTCGCGGAGAAGGCTGCTTTTGAAGGTAATGATCCTTTGGGATATTATCTTTTGGGATATATGTGTGATGATATTGAGATAACAGGCCAATTTGCAAATAGCCTGAAAGAAAAGTATAGTCATGATGATGCCGTGCGGTTTTATAAGCTATGTGCCGCTGTCGAGAGTCCATGGGCAGAATTGGCAAACCTGTGGCTTGGAGACTTCTATATGGATGTGAATCGAGGTAATGATCCGAAAGAAGGAATAAGATATTATGAATCAATAGGGGAATCTAATTCTGAGGCTGCGGGGAAATTGAGTGATTATTATTGGGAGATGCTGAAAGACGAAGCCTTATCCATTTCAGATGAGGAACGGAAAGAATTGGAAAAGAAAGTATATGCATGGACGCTGACTGCCTCCGAATTAAACCCATATGACTATTCTTACCGTATGGGTTGCTGTTATGCCGAGGGTATAGATTGTGATGCACAAAAAGGTTTCCGGCTCGCTCGTAAATATTGGGAGGATGCCTATGATTTCGGTGATTGGCGTGCGGCCGACTCAATAGCATTGTTATATGAGGAAAGGTTGAATAATCTTCCTGCTGATGCACCGGAGACTGAGCGTCAGCACTGCAAGAGAGAGAGCGAGTCGTGGCGCAGACTTGCCCGCCGGGCACGCGAGCGGGAATGGGCTAAAGAGCCTGACCCGTCGGTGGAAGAAGATTGACCTCATAAGGGAGAAACATCCTGACAAACTGTCAGGATGTTTTTTTCGGGAGATGGGCGGTAGATTTGTTGACAAAGAACACTCCTACAAATATCAATAGCGTTGCAAGACCTTTCAGCATACTGAATGAGCCTACTCCCATAAGCACGGATGCTATTGTGGCTCCCACCGGCTGGAAGTAGCAGTACATGGATACGGAAGTAGGGGAGAGGTATTTCTGTGCAAAGGGAATGGCGAGATAACCCAAGAATGTGGCAAAACAGATGATGTAGCCCAACTCAAGCCATATCTCAACAGAAAGCGTGGCGAAATCTACTTTCAGGATCTCCGGTATGCAGAATGGCACATACGTGATGGCTGAAAGTAGGAACATCCATTTCATAAGGGTAAAAGGAGAATAGCGGGTGATGAAGTTGCGGAAAGCCACATAATAGGAGGCGGCACAAAGTTGTGCCATGAAGCAAAGGGAGTCTCCCAACAGCGGATTGGAGGCGATCGCCCCACTTTGTGATCCTAAGACTAATATAAGCACCCCTGTAAGCCCTATGGCCACTCCAGAGCCTTTCATCCATGTGATCGGGAAGCGGAGGAATATGGCGGCCAACAGCATTGTCAGTATAGGAGTCAGGGCACTCATTACGGATGCATCGACGGGATTTGTAAACCCTACGCCTATGATATAAAGTCCCTGATTAGCACTGATCATCATGACTGAACAGAGGAGAATTTTCCACCAGTCTTCTTTCCTTACCTTTTGGTTGAAGAAATCATCATGAGGAAAGAATAGTGCTACCACTGCGAACAGGATAGCACCTCCGAGAATCCTTATTCCTGACAACGCTAAGGGGGATATCGCCCCTCCGAGTAAAATGGACTTGGAGACGGGAGCCATAAGTGCCCACGCGAAATTTGCAAATAGAATTGCGGCATGGGCCTGCCACAATTTACCACTACGCTTCATATCCCAGAATCTTTTATTCATAACGTGAGTGCAAAATTAGTAAAACTAAATCTCTCTGACAAATAATGGAGAAAAGCAAGTTTAATATTAAAATTTTTTATATGCCTTTCTTCGGGCCATTGTTGAAATAAGGTTCTATTGAGCATAAGACACGCTGTTTTGACAACCTCATCTTCCAAACATGGAAAATATCCGGGGAGGGGACTGATATTTCAGATTTTATGGTTAAATTTGCATATTTAATCAGGCTGTCCTATGGAGATAGCCGTAGAAAGATTTTAATTAATGAAACAATCCTTTAGTCTTAAGTGGTTGGTGATAGGTGTGGTCATCCTTTTGGTGGGCGCGTTGCTGTTTGTGAGTGAGAGTGTGGGAATATGGGTGATGGTGTCAATGCTGGCACTAATTGCCTTTGTGCTGATTTGTTCATTGCTTTTGCAGATAAGAAATGCAGTCGCAAAATCTTCTCAAAAGATAAATTCCAAGGATTTTTATTTAAAAATCCTGGCGCTTGTCATGGGATTTTTCCTTGTATTGGGGATGCTGCTTTACCTTTATGTTTTCTATACTATAGCACATGACGACACGTTAGCCGAGGAACTTGGTCATAGGGTGGAGTTTTCCAATATTGAATATCTGCTTCGTTCTCTGATTTGTTCGCTTGACCTGTTCATGCTTGATGTCGACACTAATCTTCTTGATCGCCTTGATGGTAAGGTAATATTGAAGGGATGGTTGGCTGTGCAGGCGGTATTGTCGTTCAGTTGCACTGTCATGATGCTTGTAGGGCTTGTCTATACGCGACTGCATGCTTACTATAAACTGAATTACCGGGCTAAAATTAGTGATGATAAGAATCATCTTTATCTGTTCTTCGGTAATAATGAACCTTCCTGGCTGCTGATAAAAGATATTGTTGCAAATGACCCGAAAGCAGTGGTGATCCTCATTGATGAGGCAGAGATGAATGATGAGGGTAACCCGGGATGGGATGGTGTTATGGGATTGCTCACCCATAAGAAAAAGATATTCCATATCGCTGAGAGAAATGGGGCATATGTGGGCATTGCCAGTCAAAAGTTAAGCGACGTACAGCCTGATGTGGCAGCAACATCTACTTTTGATGCCTTTGGTTATCTTGGATTATCAAGAATAAAGAAACTTATAAGAGGATTAGAGACAACTCATGGTTCACAACTCCATATATTTTTCATGGGTGATGACGAAGAACAGAACATCTGTAGCATCCTGACGCTGGCAAAAGACACCACCATGCTTTCAGTTGCTCAGAATAAGGATGTGACTCATAAGATTTATTGTCACGCACGTTATAATGGGCCAAACAGAGTGATTCAGGACATGGCACTTAAAAAGCATCTTGACATAAAGATTATCGACTCGTCGCATATGGCTGTGGAGCTTCTGAAAATGAATTCGATTTATCATCCTGTCAATGTGGTCAGAATCAGCGATGCTAAACCGGTCACTGTTGAGACTCCATTAAGGACTCTTATAATCGGATTTGGGGAAGTGGGCAGGGATGCTTTCCGGTTTTTATATGAATTCGGTGCTTTTGTTGATTCTAAGAATCCGGGACACCGTAGTCCGTTTGAATGTGTGATAGTTGACCGTAATCTTAAAGATATACAGGGTACGTTTATGGGAGCAATGCCCGCCATATTTAAGCCGGGAAGTGAAGAGATGGATAAGGGTAGCATACGGTTTAAATCGGTTGATTACAATAGTGAGGATTTCTACTCACAAGTGCTTACCGATGAATTTGCACGCCACCTTAACTATGTGGTTATCTCTATCGGAGATAATGATGAGGCAATAGCTGTGGCAGCACGTGTTTTCAACAAAGTGCGTCGAATGCGTGCTGATATTTCTGATCTCCGCATCTTAGTGAGATGTGATGATGACAGTAAGGTTGAGAGGATTCAGAAAATAGCCGACCATTATAATTTCGGATATGCCGCAGGAGAAGATAATACTCCGGTCATCCATATTTTTGGTCAACCGGAGAAGACGTATACTTATGATCTTGTGGTCAGTGACCGTTTAGTAAGGGAGGGTAAATGTTTTCATGAGAAATACCGACTGCTTAGTGGTGAGGGAAAGAGTTGGGATCAACGACATGAGATGCTTACTCAGACCGGGGTGCCAAATATTGAGAGTCTTCGCAAATTACGCCGTCAGGAGTCACAGGATCGTGCCAACGCATTGCATGCAGCCACAAAAATGATTCTGTTGCAGAAGGCTATGCAAACTCTTTCGGGTAATAAGACCCCTGATTGGAGTTCGTTTTATGACAGATATTTTAATGAGCTGGGTGTCGCAGAAGCTGTTGGCAAACGGCAGCAGATTCATTATCCTGCTTTAACAGATAATGAAAACGATATGATACGTCATCTTGCAATGCTTGAGCATATTAGATGGAATGCTGCACATGAACTTATGGGATACGTGTTCTGTGAAGATAGTGATGGCTGCAACGAACGCACAATGACACATAATTGTCTTTGCTCTTGGGAGATGCTGGATTTGCAAAGTGATAAGATAATTGATTGGGATTGTGATTACAAAAAATATGATTTCTGTGTGGTAGACACCACCATAGCCTTAAACCGTAAGCATTTGTTAACAGAAAAATTATGAAAGCATATACACCGACACCAATTGACACAAATGAGATAGAACTGCCTGAAGAATTGCTACCGCTTCTTGAGATGATGGCGAGAAATGTGCATGAAGTCTGGGCGAAAAACCGCATCAGTGAGGGATGGTCTTATGGTGAAGTGAGGGATGATGTCAATAAGAAGCATCCATGCCTTGTGGCGTATGATGAACTTTCTGAAATTGAGAAGGAGTATGATCGTGCCACTTCCCAGGAAACGCTCAAACTAATTTTGAAATCCGGTTTCCGTATCTCTAAAGAATAATTTTAAAATTAGTTGTCTTGAATGTGGGTGAGGACTATTCTTGAGATATCGGCAATCAAGGCTTCGGTCTGCATTATGTCGTAACCGGAATTCTCTATGAATACGGCTATGGCATAACGAGAGCCATCCGGGAGATGCACGTAGCCTACATCATTGATTGCCATTAGTCTGCCGTCATCCAATAAGAATCCTGTTCCTGTCTTATGACCAATTACCGCAGTTTCAGCTAGCGGCTTGACTAACCGGTCGCCACCGGTTTCGCAAGTCTCCATTATTTGCTTGATTTCAATTGACAGGGAATCATTGGCCTCTTTATCGAATTTGTTAATCAGGCGTGTCATTGCGAGCGGAGTAGAATTGTTGGCGTAACAGAGCTGATTATCTGCATGCATGTCATTTTCGGAATTGCTTACCTTGACTTCGTTGCTTTTGAGACTGTTTAGATATTTTTGTACGGCCGCCGCATTCCCTGTTTCTCGAAGAATAATGTCTGAGGCGTTATTGTCGCTTTGCTGAAGCATATACTTGAGCAATTCTTTTGCAGGAATTGTCAATCCATCCGTTGATAGTTTATCTGCGGCGAGAATTTTTTCAGTCATGGGGCTGTAGGTATCAAGATGTAGATCTTCTTTAGTGACACATATAGGAGTAGCGAAATCCAGACGGTTGGAGCGGCAAAAGTCGGCATATGCTAATGCGATCGGAAACTTATACACGCTCAGCATCGGGAATGGTGTATTTCCATTAACTTCTACAGTGTCTTTATCATTGATGATTACTCCTATCCCTATTATAGCATCCTTATTTTCTACAAATTTTTCTAAGGCAGACTGTAATTTGTTATAATTGCTCTTATTGGCATGGCCTGAACATGCAGTAATCAAGATGCTGCTCAGTAATGCTATCAGTATAATTGTACCTGGGATCTTTTTCATGTGGTTATTTTTAACCATTTGTGGTTACCTGTAAATTGATTAACTTTGCAAAGTTAATCAATTTACAGGTATATTTAACTATCAGGAAATGAAAAAGGCAATATTTATCCTTCTGGCTGTTCTGTCAGGACAGACTGGGATGGCACAGACGTTGGAGAAAATGAACTGGTTTAATGAACCGTCTGAATGGAATATAAAAGACGGTAAGCTATCAATGTTTGTCACTCCAAAGAGTGATTATTGGCGTATCTCTCACTATGGCTTCACTGTTGACGATGCTCCATTCTATTATGCTGAATATGGGGGTGAGTTTGAGGCAAAGGTAAAGATTTCGGGGGATTATAAGGTTCGCTTTGATCAGGCAGGCATGATGATACGCATTGATCATGAGAACTATATCAAAACCGGCATTGAGTTTGTTGACGGTAAATATAATCTCAGCACTGTGGTTACGCACCACACTTCCGATTGGAGTGTGATTGCCCTTGATCGTCCGGTGGAAGCAATATGGATAAAGGCAGTGCGCCGACTTGACGCAATAGAGATTTTCTACTCTTTTGATGATAAGGACTACACTTTGATGCGTAATGCATGGATGGAGGCTAATCGTCCTGTGAAAATCGGCATGATGGGTGCCTGTCCGGATGGTGATGGCTTCAATGTCACTTTCTCCGACTTCACAGTGAAGCATCTTCCCGACGCAGTAAGAACAAAATGGCTCAAGGAAAACGCAGAATAGTAAGTATAAGATACAGAGAGAGGCTGTTAAATTTAACAGCCTCTCTCTGTATCTTATACTTACTTAATTTAACATTACATATCGTTTAGGGTAATCAGTCGGCAAGGAGCTTAGTTGAGGTTTTGCCTACGGTGACGATATACAATCCCTTTGCAACGGGGAGAGTGATGGTGGCTTTTGCTGTCTCATGGAAGATTACCTTTCCATCAAGAGTTGCGATGCTTACCTCATAGCCTTCGGCACCTTCGATACTAATCATGCCATTCTTAGCATTCATGTTCACTCCGATTGATCCGATTGTAGCGACAGATGTAGTTGTAATCTTCTCGCATGGAGCAGACTCACCCTCGGTGTAGAGTGCAGTGATTTTATAGGAAGTCTGGCCTGCGGGAGCAGATTCACTATAAGTGAGAGTGTTGGCATCAACCGTAGCAATAAGCTCATCATTGCGATAGATGTTATAGCCGATAAGTTCACGAGCGGCAGCCTCATATGTCACATCGTCAATCATCAGCATGCCGCCATAGAATGAGTTGCAATGGATTGCAAAGTATTTTGCACCTTCAGGAAGATCAGCCGTAACCTCTTGCCATGAGTCATTTGCTTCGCATGTGATCCGCGCCTATAATTCCACATGGGGCGACAAGATAGAATGGGACGGTTCTGACTATAATGCCACATTCCGTTTCGCTATTGACCCAACTTGGAAGACCGAAGATCTGAAGGCGGTAGCCTTTGTCAATAACTATGACCCTGACAACAAAGGAAACAATAAGATTGATAATGCTGAAGCATGTGGGATTTCAGGTGATAACAATTCTGTGGACAGCATAACAGATGAAGGAAGTATCTGCATTTACTACGACCTTTCAGGCCGTCCTGCATCTGCCAATTCAAAAGGTTTCCTTGTAAAGGTGAAGCGTGATGCTTACGGAAATGTTACCACGTCCAAAGTGATCAACAGATAACAGAAGGTTAGTAATAAAGTTGGATAAGATTAGTAAAGAATATGCCTCGCAACCACATGGTTGCGAGGCATATTCTTTACTATAAGATAGGTTATGAATGTCGGATAAGTGGTTTATCCTAAGATTAAAGGGCTATCTTCTTTATGACCTTTCCATTGGGAGTGGTGACTTCCACTATGGCGATGCCGTTTGCAGATGCGGGGAGCGTCATGTCATTGCCCGGACGGAACATAGCCAGAAGCACACCATTAGCTGAATAGACTTTGCAGTTATCATATTCACCGCTGATGTTGAGGGTGCGACTCATATGGTTGTAGGTTACAGTAGCGGAGTCTGATGTGGGAGTGAAGATTCCGCTGTTGCCATATACGAGGAGACTCAAAGCCGGGATTTCCTTAGAAAGTAGCATTTCCTGAGTGAAGTTAAACTCCTCCTCATCACTGAAGTATTCGAGTGTATAGTAAGGCGATGTCTTGTCGTAATAAGAGCCAAAGACAATTGAAGCGTGGCCTTCTGACTCATGACGTGTGAATATCGCTAGATTGTTGCCGGTATAAATGAACGGGGTGTCAAATATCAGGGTTACCTGCTTGTCTTCGGGGGACATGGTTACTTTTCCGTCAAACACTTTAGTAAACTCTTCTTCCGGAATCATATGATCCGTAAACTCTTTTTCAGATGTGTTTGCCAGCCATATCTCGATGTTGCAGTCAAAGGGATTCTTTGTCAGGAAGTCAGCGATATAATATGAGAGAGCTCTTAGTTCTACGCCCTTTTCCAACTTTATGATTTCAGCGGGGTAGATGGTCTGTGACGCACTGTAATTATGTTGGGTAAAGAACGGTTCACGGCCTGTGCTGTAGTTTGCAGTCACTACGTCTATCCATGAGCCATCATTCACAACATTCACACTCATTTCCGGAGAAGCATTGTTGGTGGAGATAGCATCGCTTTCTGCGGCTGCTTCAGCATGGATGGTAATCTCGCCGGCCATTTCAGGTGTCCATTCAATTTCAACAGTGGCGATTTCACCAGGGGTTATTGGTGTGTCTACAGTTGTCTGGGCCAGGGTGGTTCCTTCCGAGTCTTTCAATGATACAGTGTAATTGTCCACACTGTTGAAGCCTATGTTCTTGATTTCCGTCTGATATGTGAAAGGCTGTTTTAGAGTCAGTGTCTGTGGTCCGTTGAGGCTCAGTGTCTCGAGGTCCACCTCCGGCACTTCACGGACAGTGAATTTATACAACTGTGCGGGCACCCGGTTATGCATCCTGAAGCCAAAGTTGTAGCTGCCATCAGTCTCTACAGTGACCGGAAGGGTATGGGTGACCCATTCCACATTGATCATCTCCTGCTCATAATAGGCAATCTGGCGTGTCATGGCCTCAGGAGTATTGTCATTGCCAATCCAGAGGCTGGTATCAGCAAGGAACCATTCTCCATAGAGTCGCAGGTCATATGTGACAATATATTTCTTGCCTGCCTCAAGAGCAATGAAAGGAGAGATGATCCAATCCTCGGCGGCATCGAAGGGATCAATTGTTTCTTCAGGATAGTAACGGAAGAAAGGATCTGTTGTGCCGCCCCACATTCCATGATAGACATACCATGTATATTCGTCGCCATCCGAATTGACTATAGTCCAAAGATTTTCGTCTTCTTCGGTGAGTGTCATTACATAGGGAGGCTCAAGAGCTGGGCCGCTAACGGTCACATTGCTGATGCCCTCCGGCCCGAAGCCCTTGCCGCTGGTGGCTTTGATGCCGTAGGTATAGCCTGCCTGCACGGTTATGTCGGTATCCATTACCTGAAGGTCAGCCGTGTTTTCGACAATAACCTTGTTGTCGGGATAGCGTGTCACACTATAATGAAGGTCTGAGCTGTCAAACCATCCGCCGTTGGCACCATCTTCAGGCACTCCCCAGCTTACTGTTATGGCATAGCTGTCGGCAGCACGTACGGATTTGACATCTGTAGGTGCGCCCGGCACATCGGTTCCCACAAATATCTCCTCTGCATATACAGAAGTGCCTTCAAGTCCGTCTGCATATGGCGTAACAATATATGAGCACAATGCTGAATTAGTGAGGGTGTCGGTCCAGGTCATTGTCTCACCCGGATTGCCTGTCACTTCCCCGGCTTTCTCATCATTACGCATGATGGAGATGGTGATGGGGCCGCTCAGGGAAGATCCGTCAATCGACTTTTCAGGATTTGTCCATAAAAGGGTAGCCTCATTTTTGCCATTGTCAGCAGGAGTTACCGTGAGACCCTCCACTCCGCGTGGTGCTTTAGGATCAAGTGGATTATCGTCAATATAGAAGCCTATCAGCTCAATGTCGTTGCCGATGGGGCCAAGCTCGTCATATATTATTTCGTAGCCATCATGAAGGGAGAATGATACTAACTCCGACATGCCTGTAAATTCTGCGCTGGCTGTATAGGATGCCCAGTAGAAGGTGCCGTTGCCGAAATCGTATGACATTGACTGGACACCGATAGGGAGGATGTCAGAAGTGTAGATTATGTCTTCAAGATGCCCGGTGTCTTTGTTTATAGTCCATACCTCGCCCTTTTCATCGATACCCCAAAGTCCAGGGTTGCCGGCTGCCAGGCTCACTATGGTCGTTATCTCCTGATACTCGGTAAGTTCTGCATCGCCTGTCAGGGGATCAATTTTATAAAGGCCGAATGGGGCGTTAAGCTCATCGCCAATTATTTCACCGTCGCCGAGATCAGCAGCCACTGCGTAGAGCCGTGCTGATGCAGGGTCGTAGGTCATGTCAAGCACCATGAGACTACCGGCCACATCATAGGTGTAGTTGTATACCTTTACATCATTAAATCTGTGACGCTTTATGTCGTAGGTCACAAACTTTGACGGCACAACCCCGTCATCGGTGTAAAGGAGATAATAAATGCCGTCATAGGCTGCTCCTGCCAGGATGATGGCATCTCCGAAGTCTTCTTCCACTGTGATGTCTTGAAGATTGTCAAGCGGAAATGAGACGAGTTTTTGAGTGTCGTCCAAGGTCATTGACTCTGAATAGACCTGGATGCCGTAGGCGCGGCTCGCTGGCTTTGCCATCATTCCGAGCGATCCGGAAAGTGTCAGTGCCAACGCGAGAAGCGACAGTTTGGAATAGTAATGCTTCATATAAAAGATAGTTTGATAGATGGGTATTAGATGATGTTACTGGTGATTGTCCCCTGATACTTGTCTTATTCTTAATTGTAGGCAAAATTAGTAAAAAACATTGATATCTACAATATTAAATTGAAAGTCGGGCGTAATAGATGTTTATTGAATGGTGTCTCCGGTAAATTTGAAGTCAACTATCCTGATGCTTTGGTGTTAAACATTATATACACTTAATTAACTATGGAAAATACACAACAGAAGAAAGTGGCCGATCAAGTGGCTGAAATGATTGCCGATGCCGGCGTGAAACATCTATATGCGATAACAGGAGACAGTCTTAACGATCTTACCGACGCTTTGGTGAGAGACGGGCGTGTGAAATTCATCCACATGCGCCATGAGGAATCAGGAGCTTTTGCTGCCAGTGCTGAAGCCCAGCTTACGGGTAAATTGGCTGCCTGTGCCGGCAGCAGCGGCCCGGGGCATGTGCATCTCATCAACGGACTTTATGATGCGCAGCGTAGCAACGCCCCTGTGCTGGCGATTGCCTCCACATGTGCCTCGGCAGTATTCGGCACTGAATATTTTCAGGAAACGAATCCGATCCTGCTTTTCTCCAACTGTAATGTTTATAACGAGATGGCAGTCACCCCGACTCAGGTTCCCCATATGCTTCAGGCAGCCATGCAGGAGGCCATAGGCAGGGGAGGGGTAGGTGTTGTCGGGCTACCTGCTGACGTGATCGGTCAACAGGCTGTTGAATCTTACGCATCCACTGCTCCTCTTTACACACAACGTTTGCCGGAGCCATCGGAAACAGAGATAGAAGCCGCTGCCCAACTTATCAATAATGCCAAGACGGTAGCGATATTTGCCGGATCGGGTGCCAAGAGTGCCGCCGGATTGGTAAATGAACTTTCAGAGAAGGTGAATGCTCCTGTCGGCACCACCTATAAGAGTCAGCTTGAGCTTATGGGACAATGTAAGAACTACGTTGGTCATATGGGTTATCTGGGTATGTGGTCGGCAGAGCAGGCCATAGCCTCAGCTGACGTATTGGTCATCATAGGTATGAATTTCCCATATCCCGGCTTCTTCCCTACGGACAAGAAGATTATTCAGGTGGATGTGCGGGCCGAACGCCTCGGAAGGAAAGCGAAGGTAGATGTGGCGGTAAGGTCAGATGCCGCGCTGTTCCTGAAAGCGTTGCTCCCGAAAGTCAATGCCAAACCTGATAAGGCTTTCCTTGACAAGGCATTGGCTGATTATGCCGATATAAAAAAGAAATTTGAAGAACCGGTTGAAAAGCCGGGCAATAAGGGCCCGATCCGACCTGAATATATGCTTAGTCTCCTTGACAAGTTGGCGGATGATGATGCGGTGTTTACGGTAGACACCGGTATGAACAATGTCTGGACTTCACATTATCTTACGCCGAAGAGCGGCCGCAGCATGATAGGATCGTTTACTCACGGTTCTATGGCAAACGCGATGCCTATGGCTATCGGTGCGAAATTTGCCTGTCCTGACCGTCAGGTGATTGCCGTGTGTGGCGACGGGGGCTTTACGATGCTGATGGGTGAACTCCTCACCATCATCCAATATAAGCTGCCGGTCAAGCTCTTGGTGGCCGACAACCGAACGTTGGCCTTTGTAAAATGGGAAATGGAGATGGCGGGGTTGACACCGAATGAGACCAACCTTACCAATCCTGATTTTGGAGATATGGCCCGGACAATCGGCTTCCAGGCAGAGACTGTAGACGATCCTGCCGATCTGGAGGGCGCCATGAAGCGCTGGCTGTCGGCAGAGGGTCCGGCACTCCTTTCGGTCGTGACTGATCCGGATGCCGCTTCATTCAGTTTCTCCGAGAAATTGATGGAATCCGCAAAGCCCGGCAACCCTCTCAGTAACTTCGGTCCTTTGGGTAGCTGATAAAATATTGAAATAGATTATCTGTTGACACATGCAAAACTTCTGTGGAAAAAAATTCTACAGAAGTTTTTTTTGTAGAAAAAAAACACCTATATTTGTATCCGTTTCTTTATTAAACTGATAACCATGAAAAAGATACTGATGACGGCTGCCTTATGCATGTGTGGATTTGGAGCCGTCGCACTGAACCCTCTGTGGGTGCGCGATGTGCGCATCTCACCCGACGGCAATACGATAGCCTTCGTATATAAGGGCGACATCTATACTGTGCCCTCCGCCGGCGGAGCGGCACGGCGCCTTACTTCGTCAGATGCCCTTAATTCAGTTCCCATATGGGCTCCTGACGGCAATACGATAGCCTTTGCATCCGACCGTAACGGCGGACAGGATGTGTATGTGATGTCGGCTGACGGTGGCACTCCTCGCCGATTGACCTATAACTCGGCAGCCGAGATCCCGGAAGCCTTCACTCCCGACGGGATGAATGTGCTGTTTTCCGCCGTGATTCAAGACCCTGCTGCCAGTGTGCTTGCTCCTATGCGCCCGTTGAGCGAACTTTATTCCGTTCCGGTGGAGGGAGGACGCATCTCCCAGGTTTTAGGGACACCTGCAGTCAATCTTGCTATGATGCCCGATGGGGGATTCTATTATGAGGATATAAAGGGGATGGAAGATAAGTGGCGCAAACATCATACGTCATCAGTGACACGCGACATATGGCGTTATGATGCCGTCAGCGGCACTCATGACAACATTACTGCCCATGCCGGAGAAGACCGTAGCCCTGCCATATCTCCCGATGGCTCTACGCTTTATTTCCTCAGCGAGCGTGACGGAGGCTCGATGAATGTATATGCATTGCCGACCGGTGCTCCCAAAGGCACCTCCCCTAAAGCTATGACAGACTTTACCGATCATCCGGTGCGTTTCCTCAGCATGGGTGCCAATGGGTTGCTTGCCTTTGCTTATAATGGACAGCTCTACACTATGCGGCCCGGAGGTAAGGCTATGCCATTGGCTGTGGAGGTGATCGATACCGACATAGAGGAACCGGAACGCATCAGCTTCAGCCGTGTTTCAGAGGCGGTGCCATCTCCCGATGGCAAGCAGGTGGCTTTCATCACACGCGGCGAGATAATGGTGACCTCTACAGAGCATAACTCAATGCGTCGTGTGACCGATACGCCTGCTGTGGAACAGGGCCTGTCATGGGGCAGCGATGGCCGCTCGTTATATTATGGCTCATTGCGCTCAGGACGTTCAAATATCTATAAGGCTACCATCGGACGTGCCGATGACCCCAACTTCTCTAATGCAACC
Source organism: uncultured Sangeribacter sp. (assembly GCA_964595885.1). GTDB lineage: Bacteria > Bacteroidota > Bacteroidia > Bacteroidales > Muribaculaceae > Lepagella. The sequence goes on along the minus strand of CAZQSD010000036.1, from coordinate 4,457 downwards.
GCCATCAATGAAGAGGCTCTTTTCCCGGATGATGGTGTAGAACGAGGCTATCCCGTTGTCTCCCCTGATGGGAAGAAGATGGCTTTTGTGCAAGACCGCACCAAACTTATGGTCATGGATCTTGACAGCAAGGCTGTGCGTGCGCTTGACGGCCACCATATCACCAACTATCGCAGCGGAGGATTCAGTGTTAATTGGGCTCCTGACAGCCGATGGCTCACCCTCGAGGTGACCAACCCTTCCCGCGATCCATATAGCGATATTGCTATTGTAGACACCGAGACAGGCGAGTTCGTGCCTATCACCGTGACGGGCTATTTCGATCAGAATCCACGCTTCACTCCCGATGGGAATGCCGTGATTTTTGCATCAGAGCGTTACGGAATGCGCAATCATGCCTCCTGGGGATCGCAGTTTGATGTCATGATGGCTTTCCTTAATCAGGAAGCCTATGACCGTTTCCGTCTGTCGCCGGAAGATTTCGAGTTGCAGAAGGAAGTGGAGGAACAGCAGAAGAAAGCTGCAAAGAACGATGACGGTAATGACAAGAAGAAATCGAAGAAAGGGAAAAAGGGTGCTGAAGACAATGCTGCCGATGAGGGCAAGAAGGGCCTGGTGGTGGAGCGTGACGGAATTGAAGACCGCATAGTGCGTCTTACTCCCGCATCAGCTGAAATAAGCGACTTCGTCATATCGGAAGATGGAGAGACCCTCTATTATCTGGCGGCTTTCGAAGAGGGCTATGATATGTGGAAGAAGGATCTCCGCAAAGGAGACGTGGCTATGGCCAAAAAACTTGATGCCGGCCCGACTGGGATAACCACCGACAAAGATGGCAACATGTTTCTTATCGGTGGTCAGGTAAAGAAATTTAATCCCAAATCGGGTGAGTTAAAACCGGTTTCCACCTCCGGCTCTTTGGTGCTTGACCGGGCCAAGGAGCGTGAGGCAATGCTTGATTACGTGGCAAATGAGGCACGTGAACGGTTCTATCTCCCGGAGATGCCTGTCGACTGGGATGCCTATGTGGAGAATTATCGTCGTTTCCTTCCTCACATCAACAATAACCAGGCTTTTGCCGACTTGTTGAGTGAGTTGCTTGGCGAACTGAATGTGTCCCATTCCGGAGGGCGTTACTTTGCACCATCAGCTATTGAGGCTACCGCATCCCTCGGTCTGCTTTTCGATCTCTCACATAATGAGGAGGGGTTGATAATAGATGAGGTATTGGCGGGAGGGCCGTTTGACCGTGCCACGACACGAGTCCGGCCTGGTGATGTGGTGACAGCGATAAACGGCGTGACAATAGGATCGGATACTGACTGGACGCAGCCACTCAATAGCCAGACACGCCGCAAGACACTCGTAAGCTTACGTAACCCCGCCTCCGGAGAAACATGGGAAGAGGTAGTACTGCCCATCAGTGCATCTGCTGCCGGCGAAATGCTTTATGACCGCTGGGTAAAGAGTCGCGAACAGGCCGTTGACAGCCTTTCCGGTGGCCGGCTTGGCTATGTTCATATCCGTAGCATGAGTGATGACTCTTTCCGTGATGTGTATGCGAAAGTTTTAGGTAAATACGCTGACCGCGATGGCATCGTGATCGATACAAGATGGAATGGGGGCGGTCGCCTGCATGAGGATATTGAGGTGTTGTTCAGTGGAGAGAAATATCTGACTCAGGAAATTCATGGCAGCAAGTCATCGGAGATGCCTTCGCGTCGCTGGAATAAGCCAAGTGTCATGATCATATGTGAGGCTAACTATAGCAATGCCCATGGCACTCCCTGGGTCTATAAGAAAAAGAATCTTGGAAAACTCGTGGGGATGCCTGTGCCGGGCACGATGTCGAGTGTTAACTGGATAGATCTTCAGGATCCTTCGTTGCTTTTCGGCGTTCCGGTAGTGGCTTTCCGCACTGCTGAGGGGAATGTGCTTGAAAATAGTCAGTTGGAACCGGATATCAAGGTTGCAAACGATCCTGCTGATGTAGTCAGGGGAATTGACGCACAACTCGAAACCGCCGTACGCTCACTGCTTCACGACATTGATGCCAAGTAATTGATACTCTAAAATAAAATTAACGAGGGAATCACTTTTCGTCGGGGTACCGCCTCAGATCTGAGGCGGTACCTTGAGGTTAGAGTGATGAAGACGTAAGTTCGGGCTATAATTTCAAACTTTATAAGTGGTAAAACGTTTTAGTATTGAAATCTTTAAATAAAATTATATATATTATGGAAACTTTTGATTCTTTGAAACCTCAAGATTCGGTTTCGGTTACAATTTGGGGACCTGAAGGTTCGCGTCTATATCAATCCACCAACACTGGTTATAGTACGGTTGAGGAGGCTGTCCGCATTGCCATTCAAAATGCTGGCCTTGTGATCAGTCCGGAAGACTGCGTATTCGAGGTACGCAATGACGACACACTCGTCTCCCACAGCTATCGCCTCAATGCGCACGGTCATCTCGTGCTCATTCCTTCAGAAGACTGAAATATACTTAAAATTAAAAAGGAGCGCAGCGGAAACCATCCACTTCGCTCCTTTTTTATTAATTCATTCCGAGGGAGTTGGAAGACAAGCGAAGATACATTTTGCTCAATGTAACTTAAAGATATTTTTAGAATCTTGATTTTTCTGAGTTACCTGCACCGGTGCCACGATAACGGTCGCGCGTCGTATTGAACCGATATTGCAGAGTCAGCATAACCGAACGTCCGGGAGAGAAATCTTTCTGCTGAATCTGAACGGCATCGCTGTAAAGATTAAAGTTACTTTTTGCAGAGTTGAAAAGATCCTTAGCCTCGACAGTAACACTGAAAGCACCTTTGAAGAATCCCTTGTAGATTTTGGCGTTGACGTACCAAGGTGTGTTTGTCAGGCGCGTGTTGTTATCCCAACCTCGTGTCATCAGCTGTGCATCAACGTTAAGCCAGATGTCAAAAGGAAGGTGTACCGAGTTTTGCCATTGGAACATGAACATCGGGGTATTCATCTTCATTGGCTCACCATTGACCGGCAAACTAAGCCATTGCTTCATCATGCCCACATTCACTTTGGGTTGCCATACTCCCACCTGAAAATTACCCCCTACGAATGCCTGAAAATAGTGCCGGTGATCAAGATTTGCTGTACGGATTATTGTAGCCTCCCCATCAGGACCGTAAGGCTCGGTGACATGATACACTCCGTCCTTGAAGTAGGTATAGGAGAGCTGGGCGAAGAAGCGACGCCATTGCGCCATATATTCCACGGTCTGCAATTTCGTTGGTTTCAGATAAGGGTTACCTGTCTCGTATGTGAGACGGTTGATGTAGCTGATCGCACCGTCAAGTTGACCGTAGCCCGGGCGAACTGTCTTCCCTGTATAGTTGAGACCCATCCTAACTTTGCCTACCTGCGTGGCAATATTGAGTGAAGGAAAGACATTGTTGTATGTCTTGCTCTGTCCGTCTTGAAGAAGTCCCATCTCATAATAATCAAATTTCACATGCTCATAACGCAGACCTACTCCTATCATAAAGCGTCCCAACCGCTGTCCCAATTCAGCAAATGCGGCAATATTACTCTCGTCCACACGGTTGTCTGCATCAGGAGTCTCAGGTATGTTGGCAGAGAAAAGATTTGATGAGCGAGTATCGGAAAATTCTTGTCCGACTTCAATCTGACCTCTCCATAACGGATATGTTAAGACCAATTTTTCAGCGAACATCCGGTTGCGGTTGGTAGAGGCAGTGTTAACCACTCGGTCGTCTCCCATTTCGCTTAATTCATTGTTGAAAGAAAGCTCCCGGTTCTTATACCATATATAGTCGGCATTGAAATCAATGTTTAGCTTGCCGATTAGTCCATTATAGTATAGGTTGGCGTAGTGGCGGGGAACGGCGGTTGAACGATTGTGCACTTCTGAATTATAGATGTCAAGCAACGTGCCGTCCTGCCATATTTCACTTGGAATTGTACCGTCCGTATGGTGACGGTTCCAGCTGTTCTGATAATACGCACCGATGCTGTGTCGGTCGTTGATCATATATGAGAAACCGAGTTTGCCGGTCATGTCATTGTACGATTCCTTGCCAATGGTGCTGACATACTGCCGATATGTGCCCAGGGATGTTGTGGTGTTCATGTCATTAAGCCGGTCAAATCGGTTATCGCCTCTCCACCATCCGTAGTTTGCGAATATTTCAAGTCCTCCTGTACGGTATTTCAGATCGAGGGAGTTGCCTGTTCGAAAGTAGTGCTGGAACCCATTATCAGTGCGAAGTGTTCCGCTGAAGCCATCTCCTTTGGGTGGTTTCGTGCGGATACGGATGACCGACTTTACATCGGCAGCGTATGCAGCCCCTGGATTAGTGATGACTTCCACATTCTTGATGTCGCCTGAGTTAAGTTGGGAGAGTTCCTGAAGGTCGTTGACTTTTCGGCCATTGATATAGATTGCCGGCGAGC
>CAZQSD010000035.1:20955-22616 GCA_964595885.1 uncultured Sangeribacter sp. | reverse complement strand
TTCCCGGATATCTATGATGAAAACTATGAGAATATCTGTTGGGAAGGGAATATACAGTATGCCACTTGTCAGACTCTCATTGCCAGAAAAGGATATTCTGTAGTAGTGGAGACATCTCAAGTAGCCATGTATAAGATAGATCTTGGTTTTATGCAGCAGACTAATTTCGGAGGCTTCAGAATAAATAACCTTGACAGTGATATTGAAATTTTGGGACATCAATCTTTTGTTACGAGCAAAGAGGGAGAATCATATGAAATCTATCATTCCATCAACGGAAAAGATCTGACCGGTAACGTCATATTGCGCAATGGCCCAAATCAGTATGTCAATTTACAAGCTGATTATATTCAACCGCCGGCAGGTCCATATGATATAATTGATGGTTAATGGTACACTTTTATTTCCGAGTATTCATTAGGTGACACTTGGGCAGATACAGGAGGAATCAGATCAGTTGATTCATCAGATGAAGCTAATCATATGTATGTATGTCTTAACTTGTGCCAAGAAAACTTTATTGATCCTGTCTTAGGCATAGGTAAATGTGTGGAGGATAATGGTGGCCAACAAGCTCTCCGAACATTCTATTCCATCATTTCTCCAAGATTTACTCTAAAAGGTGATAAGGCAACATTTATGCCCGCGCCAACTGATGATTGGTTCTCTTATGAATACATTAATATTCCGGAAGGTGGTGTACCATCACCTCAGTACCTTCCTTTCACGGTTCACCCTCGTTATAAATGGGAATGGGATTTCAATTCTGATTCACGTCTTGTTTTCGGAAACTCCACTCCCTGCCTTACAGGCGCAACGTTCTGGAATGATTTATACCCAACCATCTCCCACATGGATTTCTATTATATGGGAAGATTAGGAGAAAACCGTTTTTGTGACAACCCTCTTGCCTGGGCTTTAGTTGAGAAAGATGGTGAGGAGATTTTCTCAGGAAGTATGCCTGAATTGATAAGTTGGTCTTTTTCCAACCTGACTGCACGTCCTCGCGGAGAATATAAGTTCACCATTGAGAATGACAATGTGTTGGTCGATGGCCTTCAAGGACTTAACACCACAGTTATCACAGTCAATGCCTCTGCGACAGATCACGAGCCTCCAACGCTCACTATGGTCACTTTCAGAAATAGCCACAACGATAATATTGAAGATCATTTCCAGGCACCGGAAGATGGAATCCTTGAATTTTCTGCCGTTGACTTCTCAACCGACGTTAATTCCTATGGCTATCCATTCCTTGTAGGCAACCCTCTTGAGTCAGTCAAAGTGGAATATAGCCCATTGGGAGAAAATGTCTATACCGAGCTCCCTGTCTATGAAATTCCGGAACTATATTTCATGCCCGAATTCGGTCATTTCTATCGTGGTTCTCTGGAACCGGTCACAAAAGGCTCCGCAAATGGCTGGTTTAAGTTGCGTTTCACCGTAACCGATGCTGCCGGCAACTCTCAGGTGCAGACCATCGAACCTGCGTTCAGAATAGAATCGGCAATCACGGGAATTGAAAGCGTGAATCCCGACGACCAACTCAAGATTGAAGACGGCACAATCTCAGCCATAGGCGAAATCAGCGTTTATGATACCCTCGGTAATCTCGTGAAGAAAGGGAATGCCTCAGTCTCCACTCTCGGTCTGAAAGGAAT
>CAZQSD010000035.1:0-20855 GCA_964595885.1 uncultured Sangeribacter sp. | reverse complement strand
GTAATCTCGTGAAGAAAGGGAATGCCTCAGTCTCCACTCTCGGTCTGAAAGGAATCTACATAGTCAAGACCATTAATTCAACCACAAAGATCGTACTTTAATTTGTCTCATCCGGGGGCGAGCGTTCGCTCCCGGTATTCCAAACTATGCACATGAAACCATATTTATTATCAATACTGTTGTTTGCAGGCATGTCGGCCTATGCAAATTCCATGACTCCGGAAGAGGCTCTTGAGACTTTCCTAAAGCGCCAGATGCCATCCACTTCCAAGGTCAGCGCCCCTGAAAAAGACTCATTCCACATCGCACTGCGTGCAGAGAATGATGCCCTCTATGTCTATAACCACCAGACCGGATATATTGTGCTTGATTCCGAGGAAGCCGGCCTGATCGGATATGGCGATGCTCCCCTCGACACGACCGATCTGCCTCCGGCCCTGACAGCCGTGCTGAAAGCCTACTCCTGTTCCCCTCTCTCCAACAAGGTAAGCCTGCCTGCCCATGACAACATCCCGGTCATGATGACTACCAAATGGGATCAGGATTCCCCCTACAATGACGACTGCCCATTGCTGAATGGAGACAGGAGCGTCACCGGCTGCATGGCCACCGCGTTGGCCCAGGTGCTATATCATCCGTCAAACAGGATGCAAGGAAACGGAAAATATGACTATCTCTGGGGTTATGGCAACGGAAGGATCTCATTCAATTATGACAAAAATCCTTTTGATTACGAGGCCATGCTCGACACCTATTCCAAAAACAGTTCCACCGAATCTAAAGCAGCCGTAGCCAACCTTATGTATGGCATCGGTGTGGCTTGCCAGATGAACTATCATCCCTCAATGTCGGGCACAGGAGATTTTGTCAGCGGAGCCGGATTAATCCGCAATCTCGGATGCGACAAGACTCTAAGGGTTGAAAACCGCGATTTCTACACAGACACGGAATGGGACGAGATGGTCTACAATCAGTTGGCTACCGGTCATCCTATGGTCTACACAGGTTCGTCAAAGGATATGGGTCATGCCTTTGTGTGTGATGGCTATGAGCGTCAGGACGACCGCAATTACTACCATATAAACTGGGGATGGAGCGGCAACGGCGATGGCTATTTCGAACTGTCAAGATTGAATCCTTCATCTCTCGGCATCGGTGGCGGCACATCAATGAGCGGCTTCAATTTCCTTCAGACAGGATTCTTTAATATCAAGCCTGACGAGGGCACCGGAGAGATCCAAATTGATTTCTGGCAATATGGTACCCTGAAACCAGACGTCATGGAGGCATCGCGCAGAGGGCGCGTAAACATGAGCTTTGAAGGAAATGAATTTTACGAGGGTGGCGGCGTGTTGAGCGGATGCCTGAAAGATGTCAATGCCTTCATAGGGTTCAAGTACATCAATGTAGCCGATAACACGGTTGAATACGCAAAACTCTCACAGGCATTATTCTTTAACGTCGGCAGCGGTTTTGATGAATTTGTAATGCCTTGTCAGCTCTTCCCCGATGAGGACGGCACCTATATCTGCAAACTGGCTTTTCTTATTGGCGACACATGGTATGATGCAAGGGAGGAACTGGCATATCAGGGTGATCTGACAGTCACACTTGACGGAAACAATGTAACTTTCGGATTTACCGACAACGGATTGCGCCTTCACGCGGATTTCATTGACTTCCCCGGATATGTGGTAAAAGACGAAGCCACAAAACTGACGGTAGAATTCTATGCCGGGAAGGAAGATGTTGACACTGATGTAATCCCAACCATAATGACCGCAGCAGGCAAGGTGTTATGGCAGCAGAGCGCACAGCATCTCAATCTGCCATTCGGAGAGACCGCAACCCTCGAATGGGATGAGCACTTCGCTCCCAACCCCCGCAGAGGCTCATATATGCTTACCCTTCAGGATCAGGAAGGGGAAAACCTCATAACCCCGTTTAAAATCAATGTGGTCAATGAGGCGGCTGTAGAGGGTATCGAAGCCGAAGGCATAAGCGTCAAGACTGAGTATTTCACTCTTGACGGAAAGCCCATCAACGGCACTCCCGAGGCCGGCACGATAGTGATCCGCAAAAAAGGTTCTTGCTCAGAAAAAGTGGTCATAACTGACTAAACGCGATTCCAGTAAATTATTCAACTTATAGGCCGGTGCGTGAATTTTACTTGCACCGGCCTATTATATTTTACGTTAAAAGGGCCGACTAAGAGAATATTGAGCCGGCTGAGACGACAAAAAGAATCCAGCCCTCGTTAAGATCGCCATATCTGCTGCCCAGTCTTGAGCGCAAAAGCTCAATAAGCTTCGCTTTCCTTTTTTTGACCGTGATTTCCGCAATGTTTAGGCGTTCGGCTATATCCGCAATTTTCAACCCTTCCTCATAACTGAGACTAAAAACGTCCTTATAAATATCCGGCAGAGAATCGACAGCAGCAAAGAGTTCGGTATATACCTCCTGCTCGATAATGGCAAGAGAAATATCCTCAGCCTCATCTTTCGACAGCATTCCATATTCATGATACCTACGCTGCAGCTCATCACCCCTCAACTGCATGATTGCGTTATTACGCACAGTTATCAGCAACCATGCACGCCATTTATTCATGTCAGACAACTCATCTCTACGGAGATACATGTTCAATATGGCAGACTGAACACAATCTTCCGCCATATAGGCCAAGCGCGTTCCCAGTATGCGGCTGGCATAAATTATTAGGCGGGAATAGAGCGTAGAATAAAGCGGACGCATGCGTCCGGCAATAAATTCCTTATATATGTAATTGTAGTCTGTCATGTCTATGGCTGCAAAGTTAATGATTATCCCGTGTTTTTGAGAAATTTTGATCAAAAAATTTAATTATTGCCGCTTTTCTGCGAAAATATCACGAGTCATCAGTAGTGACTGAAAAAATTTTTAGAAATTATATATACTATTTTTAACACTGCGCATATTATAGATGAATAAAGCAAAAACAAATGGAACGCATAAGCATACTTATCCTCAAACGCCTCAACTCAACCATCACTCCTGAGGAGAATCAGGAGCTGGAAGAATGGGCAGCCGTCTCCCCCACCCGTCGGGAACTGCTCAACCGGCTTACGGATCCAAACGTGATTAAGGATGAATATTCACAAGAACGATCAATCAACTGGCAACGCCCGAATGAGGATATGCAGACCCGCATCTCCAAAATCAAAAGACGTCGCCTATTTCGCAAAACGTTGCCTTGGGCAGCATCGGTCTTAATCCTCATCGGCGGCTCCGGGATATGGTTTGCCAACCGCACTTCCACTGACAATCATCTTGCCCCTACCGCCCGATATGCCGGGACACTTTCAATAGAATCACTTACCCCGGGCAAAGTGGGTGCCGTCTTAACCAATTCTAACGGCAAGACCATCATTCTGGAAGCATCCGACACGGCCATAATTGCCAACCAAATCCTTAACATTGCCAAATCACGCAGCGTAAGCAGCAAGAAAAACCAGAGTCTCGAGGTTGGGCGCGGACAGGAATTCAAGATTGTGCTTGAAGACTCAACTGTGGTTTATCTCAACTCCGAATCCACATTAAGCTATCCGGAGATGTTTGCTGACGATATGCGAAAAGTTTCTGTCGTAGGTGAGGCCTGCTTCGAAGTCAAGAAAGATCCGAACCGGCCATTTGTCGTTGAATCCGGAGGCCAGGAGGTCACCGTATATGGCACCGTGTTCAACGTCAGGGGATATGCTGACGAAGATGCAGTCCTCACCACTCTTGAATCAGGCAAGGTAGCGGTGTCTGTAAAAGGCAAGAAAGACTCGCGCCTTATGCTGTCGCCTGGTCACCAATCCCGCTTCGACAATGAAACCTCCTCAGTCAATGTGAAGAAAGTCAATCCTGAGATTGTGACCGGCTGGCGACACGGAAAATTCGTCTTTGAGGAAACTCCGTTGGCCACGATCATGAAAGACCTCAGCCGTTGGTATGACTTTGAATATGAATTTACCGACCCTGCCTTGAAAGACATTGTCTTTATGGGTTCTGTGTCACGCCATTCCGACTTCAGGACCATAATCAGTATTCTTGAAGATAGCGGAGAGGTAAGATTCTCCGTAAAGAACAATAAGATAACGATCTCCAAAAAATAAACAAAAGAAAAACTCAATAATAACTAAACTCGTTAACCACATGAAACGACATCTTTTAATCTTACTTGTGGTCTGCATGTCGGCATTTTCCGCAAATGCACGCGACTACAATGCCGTTTTCAAAAATGCAAGTCCTAAGGAAACTGTGGATATTTTGCGTAAAGCCACCGGCATGGACTTTGTGTATCAGAAATCCATTTTGGAGGACAATAATTCCCATGTCAACGGCAACTACAGAAATCTATCGCTCACCGACCTCCTTGACCGGACCATCGTCAATCAGCTCAACTTGAGCTATAAGGTGAATGGCACGACAATTTCCCTTAACAAAGCTGAGACAGTAGCCGCTTCTAAAAAGGAAATCACCGGCATTATAGTTGATGAGGAGGGCGAACCACTTGCAGGTGCCACAATCTACCTTAAGGGAAGCAACGGTGTTGGGGCGGCCGCCGACATCAATGGCCAGTTCTCGCTTCCTGTTACTGAGCCGCTCAATGAGATCACAGTGTCATACGTCGGCATGAAGCCATTGACCCTTAAAGTTAAGGCCGGATCAAACATTCCAATCCGTATGGAAAGTGTCAACAATCAGCTTCAGGAAATGGTGGTGACCGGATATCAGACCATCTCCAAAGAAAGAGCCACCGGTGCCTTCACAAAAATCAATTCCGATGACCTTAAAGGCCAACGTCTCTCCTCTGTAAGCGATATGCTCGAAGGACACGTGGCAGGCTACACAGACGGAAAGATTCGTGGCATCACTTCCATGCAAGGCATCACCACTCCCCTTTACGTCATTGACGGATTTCCGGTTGAGAGCACCCGGGTTGATTATTCCGGCGGAGGATTCACTGAATTCACTCCCAACATCAATGTTGACGACATTGAGAGCATTACAGTTCTAAAAGATGCAGCTGCTACTTCCATTTATGGCGCACGCGCTGCAAATGGTGTCGTGGTCATAACAACCAAGAAAGGGAAAGCCGGTAAAGTCAATGTGTCGGCCACAGCCACTTTCTCAATCAATCCCTATAAGCGCGATGACTCTTATAGGGAGAACAGCAATGACGCGATTGCAATGGCCAGGGAATGGATTTCCCAAAATCCTAATTTCACAGGCGAAGGAGCCGCTGAATATGCCACAACAATGCTTAAAAACACAAGTGATCTTGCCCCTCACTACAAAGCGATCTATCAACGATATGCCGGACTATTGACTGATGAGCAGATGAACTCCATGCTCAACAACTGGGCACAGCAAGGCTACCGCTATTATGATGAGGCAGATGCAATGGGAAAGCGAACTGCCGTCACTCAGCGTTATAATCTTTCGATCACCTCTTCAAACGACAAGAATTCAATCGTGGCCAACATATCATATTTTAAAGATGCGTTCCACGACATTTATTCCACCAATCAAGGCATCGATGTTTCTTTACGCAACACGATGAATCTCACAAGATGGGCTTCGTTAGATTTGGGTAGCTCTCTGAATTATGCCAGCAACCGCACGCAGAACTATAACCTTTACTCGCCAGGATTCTCCACTGCCCCTTACATGAGCCTGTATAATGAGGACGGATCTCCTTTCATCAGCCGAATGGAAGACAGGCTCGACCAGTCGCGTCTTAATGCCATTAACCAATATGGACTATATAATGAAGACATCGCCCCCGCCGACGAACTGGGACGCTCACTGAAAAATCAAAGTGATCTCGTCACTCGTTTATATGCCCGTCTTATCCTTAAATTTACTGACTGGCTTAAACTCACATCTCAGTTCCAATATGAATTCGGAAATTATCAAGACAAACAGATTTTCGATCAGAAGACTTATTACGTGCGCAATCGCGTCAACAACTTCGCCTCAACAGATGATGGCGTGACTCCGATCTATAACCTCCCCTATGGTGATATGTATGCTCACGGCACTAACGACCAGCGTGCATATAACTTCCGCAATCAGTTGGATTTCAATAAAACTTTCAACGACCTGCATCAAGTGACTGCAATCGCCGGTTTTGAAATGCGCCATAACAAGACCCGTTATGAATTCAATCAGCTTTATGGCTATCAGGATCAGCTAAGCAGCTGGACAATGATTGACCAGAATCTTATCCAGTCATTTTCCGGTGCTATCTTTTCACGTCCCTGGACTTCTTCCAGCGATTTTGCCTCCATCAGCGAATTGACCAACCGTTTCATCTCTTTCTATGCTAATGCCTCCTACTCTTTCAATGACACATATATGGTGACCGGGTCAATCCGTACCGACCGAACCAACCTGTATGGCACAAGTTCCAAATATCAAGGCAAACCGATCTGGTCAGCAGGGGCTGCGTGGAGAATTGACCGTGAAAAATTCCTTCGCACAGATTTTATCAATATGCTGAAGCTACGCCTTTCTTATGGCATCGGTGGTAATATTGCAAAGAATCAATGGCCATACACAGTGGCTTATTACGGCACAAATACCCATCCGGGTGTCGGAGGAACTCAGGGCAGCATCAGCTCACGTCCTAATCCTAATTTAAAATGGGAAAAGACCACCACCCTCAATGTCGGAGTTGACTTCGCGATGTTCAACAACCGTCTGAACGGTTCTGTGGAATATTATGACAAGAAAGGCACTGATCTGCTTTCGTCTGTGAATGGCATTCCTGTAGAAGGACAAGGCTATTCTACCAACACAATGAACAACGGCAAGATGACCAACAGAGGTGTGGAAATTACTCTCAACGGGAACGTGATAGAGACCAAAGACTGGATCTGGACTCTTCAAGGAGTAGTGGGATACAACAAATCGAACGTAACTCATGTTGACGTTGAGGCACCCGTATATTTTCTTCAGCTTGATTACCCGGAGTCTTTCCCACGTGTAGGTGTACCTTTTACAGCCCTGTATGGCTATCAATATGCCGGCCTGTCTGCTGACGGGCTTCCACAGGTGTATGATGCCAACGGGGAAGTCTACTCAAGCTATCAACCCACCAATCTTGAAGACATCATTTATCTGGGCAGCTATACACCTACCTACAGCGGATCAATATCTTCCAATCTTCGTTGGAAAGACCTTACCCTGTCAGTTTTATTCCTGTTTGAGGGAGGCCATAAGATGCGTTGCACTGCTTTCGATTATGCCGACCGTTGGAAAAAAGCAGGCGACGAAGCATTCACTGATGTGCCACGCTACGTTTCACCTGAGAATCCTGACTTGTATTGCAATATGGATCTCTACAATAGATCTTCAGCCGTGATCCGTGATGCTTCCAATGCCACCTTCAAGAATATCTCTCTGACCTACACCCTTCCTTCAAAAATATGCTCTAAATTTTATGCGAATGAAGTCAACGTGAAATTCGGTCTGGAGAATGTGGCTACTTTTGCGAGCAAACCCGTGAAATATACTCTTAATCTAAATCGTAAGCCAAGCTACGTCATGTCTCTTTTCATTAACTTCTAAATCCCGACAAAATGAATCTCAAAGCAATTATATTATCCATTTCCATAATGATGGGCATAGCCCTGAGCTCGTGTGATTCCTACATCAACGATATGCCCAAAGGATACAGGATACCCACTACGGTGGCCGATTATGAAGCTCTTTTACGCAATGAGTATAATGTCAACTTCCTTCCGGCAACAAATGCACTGTATCTTATAAATGATATCTTCGTGGGCCAGAATGACTGCCGCAATGTTGATGATTTGCGCACTGCCAACTATATGTGGAAAGAAAACCGCGACCGCTGCGAGCTTAACAGTTCCGACGAACCAATGTTTGACAGAGGTTACGGAATCATCGCGGTTGCGAATACCATCATTGAAGCCATCCCGGGAGCTACGGAGGGAACTCAGGAACTGAAAGACGAGGTGCTTGCATATGCTTATGCCATCCGTGCATTCACACTTTTCCAGATTGTCAATTACTATTCGGATGCCTATGATCCCGCAAAAGCTTCTTCCACTCCCGGAATTCCCTTGATTTTCAGCGGTGATCTTGGTTCACCTTACCGACAGGCTAATGTGCAGGAGGTATATGAGCAGATTCTGGCAGACTTTAACAAAGCCATAGAGCTGAATGTGCCCGAAAAATCAATGACAATCATCCATCCCAGCCGTGCAGCTGTGGAAGCCGGACTTGCCCGCACTTATCTTTCGATGCGTGACTACGACAAGGCTCTTTCCCATGCGGAGGAAGCCCTAAAAAGGAATGATGTCCTTTTTGACTGGATTGAGTTTGCGGAGAGTTATATCGACCGCATCAATGATCCGGAAGAATACACAAGAATCACCTCTCCTATGGCTCACACCAATGTTGAGAACTATTGGTTCTGTTCCGGAAACGGTAATCCCAACTTCCCTTCAAATGATGTAAACATATCCATCGAACGCGCTTCAAGATTCGAGGACGGCGACATGAAATATCTCACTAGATGGAAAAAATATCAGTCGAACACTGATATTTACTATCAGGGGATGCTCTCAGGCTATTACAATCTGGCCGGCATAACCACTCCGGAGGTCTATCTGATCAAGGCTGAATGTCAAGCAAGAAAAGGTCAGATCCAGGAAGCACTTGCCACTCTTGACTCAGTGCGCAAGACCCGCGTTCACCCTGATAAATTCCGACCATCGTCAGCCAATGAGGCAGATGAAGCAATCGAGCTTATCCGCCTGACCAAAGACAATGAACTTGTTGGCTCAATAATTCCTTTCATTGATTTGAAAAGATATAATGCCGAAGGGATCTATGCCAGGACCCTAACAAAGGAGTTTGACGGTCAAACTTACACACTGGCTCCTGACTCTCACCTATGGACAATGGTCTTTCCGGCTAATGCCATCAACCGACCCGGCAACGGCACTCTAACCCAAAACAGCAAATAACCAATCTTAAATTTTCAATACGATGAAATTATTCAAATATCTTACCATCGGTCTTGTCGCCTTAGCTGCTTGCAAGCAATCTGACAATTCTGCCTACACCATCACAGGCGAAATAGAAGGTCTTCCTGACAGCACAGTCCTCGTAATCCGTCCTCTTTCGCATCAGGATTTGCCGGCAATGGCTGAAGCTGTGGTGAAAGATGGCAAATTCAAATTTGAAGGCAACGTGGAGGAACCACAAGGCATTATCCTCTCAGTAAAAGACAACTATGGCAGCCTCGTAATGATGCTTGACCCTGCCAATATCACGGTCACAGGGTCAGTGACAGAAGAGGAGGCGAGAGACGGTAAGAAAATCTACAGCTTGAATAAACTCAAGATAGAGGGTTCTCCTCTTTATGAGGAATATCTTCAGGTCATGGCTCCCCGCTTCCATGTGGATTCTATCATGATCGCCAATAGTCAGGTTGGACAACCTATGATGGAGCAGTATTACGCTGCAAAGAAAGAGGCCAACATTGCTAAGGTAGATTCCATAGAGGCTCTGGAAGCCTTCAATAAATATATGCAAACGGAAAAATGGTGTTTTCAGGCATTTGATTCTGTGCTCAACGCAACTGTCGAACAGAATAAGGATAGAATCTGGGGACCAATCGTAATGCTTACCCAGCTCTCTTTTGTCAGTGCGGATCAACGTCCTTTATATGATATGCTTTCAGACAGCATCAAGCAGACTGCCGCCGGCAAGAATCTGTATGACGAGCTATATCCGGCAGGCGCGCCGGGCGAAAAAGTTAAAGATTTCTCTATCGGTGGCAAATCTTTCTCCGAACTCTATGCCGGCAAAAAAGCTGTCATTCTTGACTTCTGGGCCTCTTGGTGCCGTCCCTGCCGTGCTGAGATCCCTAACCTGAAAGAGATTTACAAGAAATGGCATGATGATGGGCTGGAGATAATAAGTGTCTCAATTGATGACGATGAACAGGCATGGCAGACAGCACTCGCAAAAGAGCAGCTTCCTTGGATCAATTTCCGTGATAAGGACGATGCGGTAGCTACGCTCTATAAGGTCACAGCGGTGCCCACCATGTATGTGGTTGATGGAAATGGCATCCTTCTTATTGAGAATCAGCGAGGAGAAGAATTGGCAAATGCAATTAATGAAATAATGACCAAATAATCTGTAACAATTCTTTGCTATTAAAAATTCTATTTTACAGACCCGCCCATATAATCATGGGCGGGTCTGTTGCGTTATTATTAGGAGAATCAATAAAAATTGGTCATGAGACAATTTCAACATATCATTATTTTCGCTCTCCTTCTGGTGGCATGTTGTGGAAACGCAGAGGCCTCCTCCCCCCGCTACATCGCTCTTGCTGACTCGGCCGACACGTATATCCGCAACGAAAAATGGACGGAGGCGGAGAGAATTATCATTGAGGCATTGCGGCTCGAACCTGCCAATTTCTCTAACTCTCTTCTCTTTTCCAACCTCGGAGTGGTAAGGACCCGGAGAGGAGACTATAAGTCGGCTCTCGAGGCTTTCGAGTTGGGATTAGCAATCGCTCCAAGTTCCACCGTAATCATGAACAACAGGGCGCAGACCTATATGCTGCAAGCCGACTACGCCAATGCCCGGTCTGACCTCGACAACTCACTGGCTATTGACTCCGTGCAAGAATGGCCACTGCTGATGAGAGGCCAGCTCAGACTGGGTGAAAACGATCTAAAGGGGGCTGCTGGTGATTTCTCCTTCCTTCTAAAGCATTTCCCGGACAATTTTTCAGCTATGGAAGGCCTGGGAAGAGTGGCTGACATGGAGGGCAACTATGATAATGCCATAAAATATTTTGATGAGGCTCTGAAGATGCATGACAACACAGAGACGAGATCATTGCGTATCCTCACCAAGATTAAAAATGAAAAATACAGTGAGGCAGCCATTGATCTCAGCGAATCGTTGTCGCACTATCCCGATTATGCGGATTTTTACGTATGGAGAGGCTATCTCCACCGCCTCAACTACCGCAATGAGGAAGCACAGGCAGACAAAAAAAATGCCATAGTCAAAGGTGCTGATCCCCAATTTGTTGAGCAGTTCATTCCCTAAACTCCCGACAAATTAAAGATAAGGGCAGAGGCGTAGTCCAATATTTTTTATTAATTTTGCAACTGAAAATCGGGAAATGCCGGTAAGTCTTTCAATATTTTCCATAAATATCCTGTCATGAACAATCTTTTCATACATATTGAATATCTCCTTTTAAGTCATGATTGTGTGATCGTGCCCGGGTTAGGTGCGTTCATTGCCATTATGCATCCGGCTAAATTTGATTTTGAGAAAAGATTGATCACGCCTCCGGGCCGCTCAGTGATGTTTAATCATGCCGTCTCCTCTGACGACGGACTTTTAGCCAATTCCTATGTGAGGAAGCATGACATAACTTTTGAAGAGGCCCGGCAGATCATCCTGAAAGAGACCTCTCTTCTCAAAGAACAACTTAATAAGGATAAAGAGATCACGACAGGAAATTTAGGGACGCTCCGTATCGGTGAGGAAGGCAACATGGTATTCACCTCGGCTGCTGATGTGGCCACCCTCAACTCCACCTTAGGTTTTGAAGCACTCCAGCTTGCCACTACCCCGCACCGTCAAGAGGCGACAAAATTAGATTCCGCCGTAACGACAGCGGTCCATAAGACCCATGATTCCAGATTCAGATTCAACAAGACTTTCAGCAAAATCGCAGCTGCCTTTATTGTCTTGTTGACCCTTACATTGACAATGATCCTGAATCCTATCCCGGCAGACGATCGTGAACAAAGAGCCTCTGTCGTGCCGGTAGGAGCTATCATACCCTCCCCTACTGATGGAAGTGACATAAAAACTGGAGTGCCACCCGAAGAGGCAGAGTCTCTCCGGGTGGTTGAAACCACTGAGGCAGAAGTATCACTTCCAGATCATTATCTTATTG
This sequence comes from uncultured Sangeribacter sp., assembly GCA_964595885.1. Taxonomy (GTDB): domain Bacteria; phylum Bacteroidota; class Bacteroidia; order Bacteroidales; family Muribaculaceae; genus Lepagella. The sequence goes on along the minus strand of CAZQSD010000035.1, from coordinate 8,851 downwards.
TCGCCACTTTCAAGAGCAACAGCGAAGCAATGAATTATATTGCTGCCAATTCAAAAGATGCCGACATGCAGATAGTGGAGTCAAGAAAAGTAACTCGCGTTGCTGTAGCGGCATCTGATGACTTGGCAGAGTTGAGAAAACTCCTGAATTCAAAAGAAATTCACGGCAAATATCCTAACGCATGGATCTGGACCCGGAATTAAAGTGCGATCTTTATTTTCTTTATCCGTCCTTCGGAGTCTTGAATGGACAGAATTATGATTGATGCGGAAAGTCCATTTAAATCCACCATTGCATGATTCGGGTAACGGTCAGTTCTGATGGGTAATCGCTGTCCGTTTATGCTCCAGGCATACACCTCAGTGACGTTACTCCGGGAAAACACCTCTATCTTCTTGCTCTCCTTTTCATATAGGACATAGAAATCGTCTTCTTCCGAAGAGACAACAGAGGATTTCGACAATCTGAATCTGACACAAGCATCGATCCACTCGTTTTTGTTATCCCGTTGATAGGCAGCCTTTAGCAAATATAGGTCTGACTCCGCCACATCTTTGAGCGGCACGATATGGGAAATGACAGTTTCCTCACCCTCATTAATAATAAAAGGCATGTTGACTGCAGATATAGCCACAGTGGTGTAAGTGTCGGAGGATGATGTCGGGACGCCAATATGGTAAGTAATCGGATAACCGAAGAAACCTTCTTCCACTTTAACCCACAATTCTGTGTCCAGGAAATTATCCATAACCACTCTTAAGTCGCCATCCGTGCTGCTATTGACCACCTCTATCTTTGACGACAATGTAGGTGTACCCGGATTTTTATTCACTGTGACGCTGACCTCATCAGTCGCATAGTATGACAAGTATTGAACATCAAAAAGTTTGACTTGATAATCCGCTGTAGAATATTTATAATTATTTTCTGTCCTGTATAGTTGCGCTATTGCGGAATATTCTAAAGTCTGACCAGGATCAAGCGTTATAAGAGTGTTGTCAGACGTAAACATGTCTTTACCCATCTCGTTTAAAAGAACGATACTGATATTTCGGGAGAGCTGAAGGTCGGTATTATTGGTTATTGTTGCTTCAAATGAAATCGGCGATCCATAGTAGACATCCGATGTGATTCTTAGGTCTGAGATCGTAAATGTTCCGATGGGAATGTTGTCAACAGTATAGCCGTTTTCTGTGGCTGTCACCTCGATATAGTTGTTCAATCCCACATCCGTCTTTACCGGGACCCACTCTTCTTCCGCCATCAAGGCATCCTCGCTGCCAATCATCTTAAAGGCCAATGTCAATCTGTAGGTTTTGCCGGCATTTAAATTCAAATCATCCGTATTGAATTGAATATAAGTATTGTCCACATTTTCCATGTGACGGATATAATATCTGGGAAAGAATTCTTTGTAGCTTAAATTCGAAGAATATACATATTTTTTATCGGCCGGATCGTCTAAATCCTCAATAATTACACCGAATGCCGCCGCTGCATCTGCAGAACCCCTGAATTCCCACCCCGGAGTTGAAGAAAATTTTGTGCCGAGATATAAAGTGTCATTGTCAATCTTGCCATACAGGCTTCCATATTGAACAAACTCATTATTGGGTAAGGGAACGTCAGACCCGGTGGGTGGTTGTATGCCTATTATCGCATCCTGATCTACGGAAAAACCACCCGAAAAGCCACCGATCCCTATGTTAGAAGGAGCGAGCGCATCCAGTAAGAAATATCCGTCGGCCATGCCTCCCCAGCCCCAATTGAAATGGAAATACCCGTTCTCATATCCATCGCAAATAAATGAGTGGCCACCTTGGAGAGGGGCTATTCCGTTATATATGACAGGTCCTATATTCTTTAAATTGTCATAGATCGTAGCTGCCCATTCATTATATGTGAAATATCTGCGTTCAATTTGCCTGGTCGCCTTGTCATAATTGAAATAGGTTTTCAACCCTTCTGCAATATCCCTGCTCGCCGCTCCCGACACTATAGGGGAATAATTCATTTTGACAGAGGCTCCACATGCCATCATCAGGTTAGCAACTGCCTCAGCCTGTGTGTCGGTATATTCTCCATCGTTGTAGACATCAAGCATGTTGTCCCAGTCAAAAGGGAGAAGACTGAAATCATAGTTTATTTCCTCGAAGGTGTATGAGTTTAGATAGGAAATTGTTCCCGTGCCTACATCGGGATATTTAAAGAAATTCATCACTTGGGCCATAGAAGTAGCCACGCATCCTGTGACGCTATGCATGCCTTGCAATTCTGGGGCATGATTATTGAAAGGCTCATCCTGATTCCATCGGGAATTGACCAGAGGCTCGATCGGCTCCCAATCTTCATTGACCGGAAGATATTGAGAGGTTGAGTCAGTGGCTCTCTCGCTCAACCATTTTATCTGACCTTTGTAAGATTCAATCCATTCATATAAGGCCGGAGGAATGTTATCGCTATCAAAGGTGGCTGAGTCGGAGTATCCAAGCAGAGGAATTGAGGCATCATCTGCTGCAATTATGGCAAATCCTTTTTCATTTGCTGTGCCGAACACGTAGAGCGCCGGATCCCCGTTTTCCAAAATTGCAGTGAATTTCAACTCATAATCTTTGTCTGAGAGGCATGCCACTTTATTCGAGGAAGATTGCATCCATCTTGAAAGCGCGTCAACAGGTGAAAGTGGGAGCGCATGGGCCTCACTTATCACAAAAAATATCATTAACAATAATGTAAATCTCTTCATATGTCAAAATTAGTATTTAATCTAATGATTTATAATCAATCGATAAAAGCCAAGTGAGTCAGGTCTATATATTATTTTCAAGAGATCCCGGAGCGAAGAGTTGAGATCATTTGGGATATGCTCCGATTCCACGCTCCGAGATCATAGGGAATAATACGCAATATGGACCTACTTTTTCAATTGTCCAAATTTGGAAATTGATACACTTATCTTACAATTATTTTTTTGGCTTCCTTGGGATTCTTTATGATGTAGACACCTCCGGGAAGTCCCTCTGTGGCCTCAACGCTATCCGTTTTCTTTACCAGTTTTCCGTCAACTGTCCAGACTTCCCAACCTGTGGCAACATCCTGCATGTAGGGGCTGTCAACGCCGGAAAGTGTGTCAAGATGGAATGCCGGAGAGATGGTCTGTGTCTGGTAGTTTCCCGCTGCGTCAGTCAAAGTGAATCGGAGATCATACCAGCCGTTGGCACTGCCCTTGTCGATGGTGTCGGGATATGCACGGAAGCAGTAGCCGTAGCCGGGCATGAAAAACAGTTCGGGGATCTCCCTGACCGTAAGCTCTTCAAAATCGTCCTGCTCAAAAGGCGCATATTCCACTTTTACCTCATGGATGGGGTGAGCCTCAAGGTAATCGTAATACTCTGTGAAAAGGTTACACCATATTCTGCTTCCCTGGACCCAAGAAAAATCTGCGGCAAAGAATTCGATAAATCCGTCTTCTTGACTTGAAAGATGATCGGTCACTACATCCTCGGCATTTCTTATCTGCAACTGTGTCATGGTCGGTGCCATGAAATCCTCTTTGGATTGATCGTAAACCACCTCGGTGTGATTCTTTCCTCTTATGCCGTCTACGAGTATGTTGTTGTCAACGATATCCACCTTCATCTTTGAATCAAGATATGGCATCCAATCCATATAGTAGGTATCACTATAGGACGAACAAATCAATTCTCCGTCGGCATATACTTCCAATGTGTGGGTTGGTCCTCCTAATAATTCGATAAGGTCTTCAGAGAAAGTATCCGCCAGATCCTGGGCATCAATATTACGGATTTCGCCATAACGCCCTATAAACCGGTAATCGAACGAGCAACCCCATTGCGATTTGTCGTTTGTGAATAATGCATTTGGTGATGAGTTCCCAATAATAAGGTCATCGGTCACAGGCATTATCAGTCTTGGATTTCCCTCCGGCAGTATTGGGCCATCTGCAGTTCTTACAAATGTACGAATGAAATTATTGCCGCTGAATTCAAATCCATTTTCCGTGCGATTCATGAGCATGCTCTGGATGCCATAATCCGTATTCCAGCCTTGGCTCACATAAGAAGATAAAAAACGGTATTTCCCGTCATGGTCGCTTGGTGCCCAACTGCAAATCTTGTTAGGAATGTCAAGCCAGCCGACGGTTGCACCATCTGCCACATAGTCTTCAACCATAGTCTGTCCCACACTATTGGTGTACATATTGATCTGAGGGTCAGTTTCAGACAATGCCTCATACCGTTCGGAGAAAGGTGTCGGGGCGATATTCCCTTCATAGATGATCCAGTTGTCGCCGATAGTCCTGTTGAATTCTTTAGTAGGATCAACTGTCATCTCGGTATATAGAAGACCTGCCTCACACACTCTACTATCGCATGCTCCCAATGTTATATAATCCATCCCCGGCATTGTTCTGTAATGGATGTAACTTTCCTTATAACCCATGTTGCCCGATATGATAAGTGGATAGGTATAGTCCTCATAGTTGAAAATATGGACACTCATACCGGAAGGACAGTTGCCCGGCTCTCCATTCATTTCCCTCATGATAAGAGTCCCGTATGGATCATAAATCTCGATGGTGGTTTTCAAGGTGGCCTCGTCAGTATCATACTCCAATGTCATATCCGATGTGACATCGATATTGCCACCAAGAATTGTCTCTGTTCCTTGTGAACCCATCTCACCTACAAAAACACATAGGTCATAGGAACCTTCCGGCACAAGAAAAGTCATTGTATTGACAGACGTTTGTTTCCCCTTGTAAGCTGCATAATACTCCCCTTGTGGAGAGAGGGCATAACTGAAGAATAACAACATCTCATTTCCATGTAAGGTGACATTTACATCAACGATATACAAGTCTTCATCCTCCTCTGTCCGGGTCGGTTCCGTTGCCATAGGTGGGCAGAGATAGTAGCAGTCGGGAGACACCTCAATCTTCTCAAACTGGTCAAACTGCGACATGGTGACAAAACTACCTTGATGCGTGGGAGAGTATGCCGATGAAGTTATAGGCGCCGACACGGATGCTATGACAATGGATAGCAGTGTGGTTAATAATTTTGGTTTCATGCATTTGCTTTTTAGCCTCCTGCGCCCCCAATTCGGCTTGTTAACATTTTATTGGAAAGGAGGTCGGGGCGTTATGTAGACCTCCTTAACGCGGTTTCGCAAATTCAGATACTAAATTCAGACACTAAAGGAACCTACCTTTACAATTGTCTACAATTGTCCAAATTTGGAAATTGATAAACTCATCTTACAATTACTTTTTTGGCTTCCTTGGGATTCTTTATGATGTAGACACCTCCGGGAAGTCCCTCTGTGGCCTCAACGCTATCCGTTTTCTTTACCAGTTTTCCGTCAACTGTCCAGACTTCCCAACCTGTGGCAACATCCTGCATGTAGGGGCTGTCAACGCCGGAAAGTGTGTCAAGATGGAATGCCGGAGAGATGGTCTGTGTCTGGTAGTTTCCCGCTGCGTCAGTCAAAGTGAATCGGAGATCATACCAGCCGTTGGCACTGCCCTTGTCGATGGTGTCGGGATATGCACGGAAGCAGTAGCCGTAGCCGGGCATGAAAAACAGTTCGGGGATCTCCCTGACCGTAAGCTCTTCAAAATCGTCCTGCTCAAAAGGCGCATATTCCACTTTTACCTCATGGATGGGGTGAGCCTCAAGGTAATCGTAATACTCTGTGAAAAGGTTACACCATATTCTGCTTCCCTGGACCCAAGAAAAATCTGCGGCAAAGAATTCGATAAATCCGTCTTCTTGACTTGAAAGATGATCGGTCACTACATCCTCGGCGTTTCTTATCTGCAACTGTGTCATGGTCGGCGCCATAAAGTCCTCTTTGGATTGGTCGTAAACTACCTCGGTGTGATTCCTTCCTCTTATGCCGTCTACGAGTATGTTGTTATCTACGATATCCACTTTCATCTTTGAATCGACATATGGCATCCAATCCATCAAGTAGGCATCAAGATCTGATGTACAAACCAATTCTCCGTCGGCATATACTTCTAATGTGTGAGTGGGGCCTCCCAATAATTCTATCATCTCCTCCGAGAAACCAAAAGCCAAATCCTGGGCATCAATATTACGGATCTCACCGTAACGGCCTACAAAATGGTAAAGGAACGAGGTGCCCCATTGCGATTTCTCACTTATGAAAAAAGCGTTAGGCGAGGAGTTGCCAAGAACGAGGTCATCAGTCACCGGCGTTATCAGTCGCGGATTTCCTTCCTCCGGCAATATTGGGCCATCGGCGTTTCTGATAAATATTGTATAACGGTAGAGATTATTTCCGTTGAATTCAAATCCATTTTCCGTGCGATTCATGAGCATGCTCTGGATGCCATAATCTTTACTCCAGGCTTGGTTGATATAGAAAGGCAAAAAACGGTATTTTCCATCGTAATCATCTGGCACCCAACTACACACCTTATTGGGAATATTAAGCCAGCCGGTACCTGAGCCACTTGACACATAGTCTTCAACCATAGTCCACCCCATGCAATTGGTGTATTTTTTGAGCCGAGGGTCAGTTTCAGACAATGCCTCATACCGTTCCGAGAAAGGTGTGGGGGCAATATTCCCTTCATAGATGATCCAGTTGTCGCCGATGGTCCTGTTGTATTCTTTAGTGGGATCGACCGTCATCTGGGTATATATCACGCCTGCATCACACATTCTCATGTCGCATGCGCCCATTGTTATGTAATCAATCCCCGGCATTATTCTATAATATATGTAACCTTCCCTATAATCCAGGTTAATCTGTGTTAGGAGGGGGTAGTAATAGTCCTTATAATTGAAAAAATGGAAACTCGATCCGGCAGAGCAATTGCCCGGCTCTCCATACATTTCCCTCGTGATAAGAGTCCCGTATGGATCATAAATCTCGATGGTGGTTCTCAGGGTGGCCTCGTCAGTATCATACTCCAATGTCATATCCGATGTGACGTCAATGGTGCCGCCCAGGACAGTCTGTGCTCCTTGTCCATCTTCCCCGACCACAAGGATAAACATATCATAGGAACCCTCCGGCACAAGAAAAGTCATTGTATTGTCAGACGTTTTATTCCCTTTATAAGCCACAAAATATTCACCTTGTGGAGTGAGAGCATCACCAAATGCCAATTCGTCTCCATTAGTTTTGACAGTCACATCAATGATATAAAGGTCTTCATCATCTGAACGGGTCGGTTCCGTTACCACAGACTCTCCACATAGTAGCAGTCGGGAGACACCTCAATCTTCTCAAACCGATCAAACTGCGACATGGTGACAAAACTACCTTGATGCGTGGGAGAATATGCCGATGAAGTTATAGGCATCGACACAGATGCTATGACAAGGGATAGCAGTGTGGTTAATAATTTTGGTTTCATGCATTTGCTTTTTAGCCTCCTGCGCCCCCAATTCGGCTTATTAATATTTTATTGAAAAGGAGGTCGGGGCGTTCTGTAGACCTCCTTACCGCGGTTTCGCAAATTTAGATACAAAAGGCTCCAACCTCCAACAAAATTCAATCGTAAAACAGTCATATTACGTTTCATAAGATGTCTTATTTTTGACGTATATACTTTTCAATTATTTGATTACCAATAACATGCTCTATAATATTTATATACCTTGATAAGCAGGCATAAGTCTCTGTCAGCAGCCTCTCATGATTCATCACACAGGCGGTTCTGTCGATTTTTATTGCATCATTTTGTTTTTATTATTATTTTTGCAGAAACATTTTTGCACATTCCTTTTTATTTGTGTCGAGTATTAAATTATGAAATATAGGATACTATGTTTATTGGCTATCGGGATTTTGTCTCTGTTTTCATTCGCGGCAAGTTCAAAAGAAATGACGCAAATGGAACACGATTGGCTCATCAGAAAAGCTTCTGATTCCGGACTGCCACTTTCACAGCGCATAGAGTGTTATGACAGCTTGATCAAATTGCTTGGAAAAGATGTGCCTTATTCAATATTGTTTGATAAAGCCGCTCTTCTTGAGAGGAAGTCGAGATTTACAGAGGCATTGTCGGTCTATCAGAACGCTTATCCCATCATTCCGAAAGATTCTTTGTCTGTATGGTGCAAAATGATGAGAGAGAGGGCGAGACTCGGAGTCTACAACAGGAATTATATGGATGCGCTTGAAAGCGCCTATGAGTTGGCAAGAGTAGAAAAACCGGATTCCCTGCTGAATCAGAATTTTGAAGCGCACACTTTATTGGTAGATATTTACCGGATGCTGAGAAATTCTCATATGGCCGGACAATATTATGACAAAGCAAAGGAAGATTTGGCAGAAATGGGGAAAAAGGGGGGATTTAAGAAAAGCATGATAGATGAATACCGGGGCAAGATATACCGGTTAGATGCTCACTTACGCCTTGACTCAGGAAATGTAGACGGAGTATGGGAAGATATAAAGTTAGCCAGAAATCTTGCTCATGATTCGTTGTCAAATCTGAAACTGGCTGCATTGACAGCGCACCTTTGCCGAATCCTCGGAGATTATGAGCAAATGGATTATTACTACCGTGATGCCATCGCAATGGATCTCCCTCATCCAAATACATTGGCGGTCATCACAAACTATGTCTTGACATCGGCACAGAATAAACCAATCAGTGAGGCAAGAGCAATTTATGAAAATTTTGCGCCCCGCCTGAAGGAACTCAAAGGGGGAATATTCGAGAATCTATATTACCGGATTCTATATTACCTATCTATCAGGGAAGGGAATAAGGACGCAGCCATAGCATACCTCGATTCAGCGTATTTTAAGAATGACTCTATTCATAATTCCCAACACAGGC
>CAZQSD010000034.1:0-23379 GCA_964595885.1 uncultured Sangeribacter sp. | reverse complement strand
GCTTTGTCGGCGGATTGCGTCCGATGGTTATTGATGTGATAAAGGCCGGCAATGGTTTGGCGTAAATAACTTCTGCCCTGCATCAATAAATGATTTCAAGATAATTGTTTTTCGAGCATACGGAACGCCTGCTCCAGATCGGTATGTGCCACCGGTTTCTCAATATATGTAATTAGATTGGCCACCTTTTTGCAATGCTCTTGTGCCCCGGGATACCCTGTTAGCAGAATCACCGGAATTGTGCAGCCATGTAGCTGAAACATATCAGTGCTTGTTCCGTCACACAGATAAATGTCTGAAATGAAGAAGTCAGGGGTCAGTTGGAGAAGTCGTGGAATGTCAGCAGCTGAGTCGCTTTCAGCTATGAGATTCCAGTCAGGACGCAGTCTTGAAACCGTATGTTTAAGTCCAAGCACAGTGATGTGTTCATCTTCAAGCAATATGTATTTTATCTTCTTGTTCATGCTCAAAATTACATTCATAAAGAGGCAGAGACAAGAAAAAACCGACGGATAAGTTTATCCATCGGTTGAATGTGTATGTTAGTAAGGGTGAAGGTGTAGACAGGTAAGATTAAAAAGGGTTAATTTCCAAGCCAATTCAGGAACTCGTCTTTACGACCGGAACTGACGGTCTCTGAATATTCTTCGTTGCCGGCTTTGTATCTCACGAGCAGTCGACCGCGAAAATGCTTGCTAACTTTTACCAAGGCTTCGATATTGACGACCACTTTGCGTGATATCTGGAAAAAAGATTCTCCACCAATTTTGTCTATAACTTCCTGAAGATTGCCGAAGTTTGTCATTTTGCGAATACCATCACGTAGAATTGCAAAAATATAACCCCCATCAGCTTCAAAGAAAGCCACCTCTGAGAGATTGACGTAGGAGAATGAGTCGCCACTCACTATGAGCAGACGTTCGCTTCCGGATTTTATCTGCTGACTGAGTGAATTTGTAAGATAATGCCAGTCGCGTCGAGCACCTAAGGTGACCTTCTCAAATTTCTCAATGGCTTTCAGTAAATCCGCGTCTGAAATCGGTTTCAGGAGATAATCAAGACTATAGACTTCAAATGCTTGAAGCGTAAATTCGTTGTAGGCGGTTGTGAAGATAATGGGGATATTAACATTCACTCTGTCAAATACTTCAAAGCAGTTACCATCGGAAAGCTCAATGTCCATAAAGATTACCGCCACGTCCGGTAGCGTGCCGAGAAATTCTATTGATTCGGTTACACTTCCACTCTGGAAGACAAGCTGCATTTCCGGTCGCAATCTGGCTACTGTCTGGATAAGGCGTTCGCGAACATAGTCTTCATCTTCAATTACGGCATATTTTAACATAGCTTGGGAATTATTTTAATATTTATTGCCGTTTCTCAGTCAAGATATGGGGCAAAGACTGTGAATGTCTTACCATCATTTTCAACCTTGAAATCCTTATTATAATATGAGTATAGTTTTTTCAAATAACCGAGACTCAATCCAATACCGGAAGGTGGCAACACTTGTTTTGAGCGTATAGGGTTGGTCACTCTGATTCCGTCCGGGAGAAGTCTGATCTCTATTCTCATCGGACATCCCGCACGAATGACATTATGTTTAGTAGCGTTTTCAAGAAGCATCTGTATGCTGAAAGGTATAATCTGTTTCTTGTTAGTTTCCGGATCAATTCCCTTTTCCCGGATTATAGCTACTTCTAATTGATCAACAAAACGCATCTTCAGGACTTCTGTGTAGAACCCAACGAGTCTGAGCTCCTCGGCAACGGTTACACGCTGGCGTTCGTGTTGAATCATGATGTAACGGTACATCTTTGAAAGGGCCAAAATGAAGTCCTTTGACTTCTCATGATCGAGGTCAATAAGTGAGTATAGAAGATTTAGGGAGTTGAACAGGAAATGAGGATTCACTTGTGCCTTCAGCACATCATATTGCAGTTCGGCAGCGGCTCTTCGTGCTTTATCAGCTTTTGATTCTGATAAACGGTATGAGATAACGAAAAAGAACACCTCGTTAATTAGAAGTGTGAGGAAATCCACTACGTATGATGCTTCCCAAAAGATTCGTGGGGTCTTGCCGAGCGAGACACTTATAAAATAAAATGCTAAATTAACTGCAATTACTATTATGCCTGAACCTACAATGTCGAAAGCTAACCGGGGGAGCACCCGTTGGAATGGATTGAGTCTGAACACAAGGAGAGTGTTGAGTAAGAATAGGAAAATAAACGGCAGGGAGCCTAAAATGAGTTGTCTTGTAGCACTCTGAGCATCTGTATATGGCCATAAACATCCGCCAACCATCAGATTATATAAGGCATTATACCATAAGCAGAAGAATACAACCGTCACAATATACCAGACGGCAATCTGCCTCCCGGAGGCACCTCCAAGGGCATCGCTCAAACGGATTCTGCTGGTATTGGTACTCATTGTATGATTTGAATATCACTCTGTTGGGGAATGGTATGCAAAGGTATAAATAATCCACGAGATTGCAAAATAACCAATCATCAATCTCTGCTAAAGACAGGAAACCATGTCATAATTTGCATGACATGGTTTCCCTGTCTTTAATGGAAAGTCAGATTACCTATTTAAGTATTTTAGAAGCACGTTGTGTGCCGTTTGAAAGATACTCTTTCTTTATGCAAAGACCTTGAGGGTCATCAACACGCAATCCCTGAAGATTGTAATATTCCACTTTCACTACATTTGAATCTTCGGTAAGGGTAGAAATCCCGGAATATTCATAGGGCAGGTCAGCTGATTTATTACAGTTGACTGAATATCCTGTTTTGCCATCGAGCAGGATTGCCACTATATGAAGGGTGGCGCCATCACATAGGAAATCTTTTCCATAGATGGTCTTGACATCATCAATAGGTATTGAATACTCATAGGTCACAGGGTCGTCAGCCTTGATTTCCTGAGGCACTGACCCTTCGATGCCTTGTATATCCTTGTAGTAAGCCACAACATCGTTATAAATTAGTCCGCTTACATGAGAACCACCGTTTAAGAAGATATCCCACAATTCGCTGTCGATCCCATCGCCTGTCTCATCGCCTGCATAATAGTTTGACTGTTTCCAGCTATCATTATGTAAGCCATCGGCAACCAGTGCGAAAGAGAGCCTATAGTCAGCATCAGCCATGTCTTTTACGAAATTAACTGTGGCGGTGGCGTTGACATAGGTTTTATCTTCCGACCAATCAGCCACTACTGTTACTTCAGCCGGAACAATTTCAGCTGCATATTGATCCCATCGGAAGGGAAGATAACCTGGATCAAGGATTATCTGACGGTTGATGTCAGCGCTTGGGAATCCGGAAATATCGACCGGGAAATCTTTGTCGGCCACAGTTACCATGGCATTTTCATAGGTTTGTGTGTGATAGGCAAGGCCTATAAACAGATCTCCAAGATTCTTCTTCATTTCTTCCATTGCCACATATCCTCGCGGACAATATCCACACCCTAATCCGGTGTATTCCTCAATCAGGGGGCGAGTTATAGGAATCATGGGCCAGACGTTCAAATTTCCTGTTGCGGAACGTTGAGCATCATTGTTGGTTTGACCATTGGAAGTCTCGAGAGTCACAGTTAAGGGAAACTCTCCTAATTCCTGGAGAACCTCAATCGGGAGATTGGCCTCAGCTCTTTCACCGAGGGCCCCAATCGGCCTGTCAAGTTTTGTGTAGCCAGACATAGTTTTATCTCCCACACTATAAGAATATGTGATCTCCTCCAATGGATTTTCACCATGGTTGATAAGAGTGGCGGCTATAGAAGCGGCTTCCCCTCGCACTACGTATGATTGGTCCGGAAGCACTAAAGCCACATCATAAGGTCCGAAGTCTGTGGCAAGATGCACAATCATGGTGCTTACAATTCCCACTTTGCTTCCCAGGTCAACCCATTGCAGTCTTGAGCGACTGGAGTGAACCCATAACCCTTTATCCAGATTTTCCTCACTCTCGATACACGCTATAGGCTTAGTTGGATAATTATATTCCTCGCTAAGATCGGTAATGGTAAATGAGTAACCAACCCAAACTCCGTCGCTTGTGATGGTGTATGGATTATCAAAAGTCACGCTCAACACCTCATTATTTATTTCACCTGCCTTTGAGCATATGTCGGGTGCATTAAGCTTATTTTCCAATCTTAGTTCAGAAGAGAGCCATGCTGACAAGTTATCAATAGCGGGATTGCCTACCGGAATATCAACTGTGATTCCGGTGACTTGCGCACCTGTAAACGCAGGGTCTTCTATTTTGATTGCTATGTCGTAGGTTTCTTTTTTATCAAATCCATAGACTTTATAATCAGCGTTCTCAGTGTTATAAGTAAAATTTATATCTGTTGCGTTTGCAGTCAATGCCCCTAAAGAAAATAAAGCAACTAACGATTCTAATTTCATGTGAATGTCTTTAATTGGGTTAAGGGTGTAGCATAATTTTTCCAGATATAAATTATGTTACCCCCTTAAGCCATGTGAAATAATTATCGAACTATCTTATATGAATTTACCGAACCGTCGGAGTATACCATCTGTTTGATATAAATTCCTTTACCCGGCTTATCAACCTGGCAACCGGTCAAGTCAAACCAGCATACAGATATGACAGTCTTTTCTCTCAATGTAGTGCCGATGCTGACAGATCCCTCATATCCGGGAGCGTAGAGCATATCTGAGTAAACCACTGTTCCGTCGGGATTCTTGTAGAGGGTGCGCAAACCCAATGATTGGAAACCGCGTGTATGGAAAATGAATGCATGCTTATTTCCATATTCCTGGAAGTCATCTGTATCCTCGCTTTCATAGTTGTAAGGCACCTCAGTCATTTCGGTGACTCCTGCAGGAAGTTCGTATTCATCATCGTAGAAAGTAAATAGAGAATCGTCCATAAAGACTTCATAGAAGATGCGGTCGGTGTCGAGTATCTGATAATCAGCATCTACAGTAGGAATATCAAAATATATTTCTGCATCATCATCATATTCTTCATCAACATCATAGAATTTTGACAGCACTGGATTCAGAAGTTTCGTCACTATTGCATTTTCTGAGGGAAGCTTAATTATCGGCTTATCTTGCTTTACGTAATAAATCACCTTAGTTGGAGAAGATGAGATACAGAAAGCGCCCTCTGAACTCAGCATGTTGTTATCTTTATCCCAATCGAACACGATTTCATCGCCGATATTGAATATCTGCTTGGTCTGACCATCTTCCTCCACGTTAGTTATGGTTCCGCCTAAGAAATATGCTACAGTGAGATTGTACCAATATTCGCCCATATACTGTCCGCCGGCAAATGTCACCTTATCGCCATCTATTTTACCAACTACGGCGATATCATACATACCCGTTCTATTGAAGAGTCCACGAATATACATGTTGTCGCCATCGACACCAACTTCAACCTCACGAGATGAGATGCCGGTGATAAGCTGCCAGGAGTTGAAATTCACCCCTTCCGGCACTTCTACCACCTTCTCAGTATTGGGCTTCATTGAAGTGATTACATCGCCATTGGCTTGCCATGCCCATTTCCCTTCTTCGCCCTCTGCCTCAGGCTCTTTCCATATACAGTAACCGATCATTGTGTCTTCCTCTTCCAAAGAGGTGAGAGTGCCGTCTGCTTCAATCCGGAATTTGAATTCCTGATTTGGAGTGGTGTAATACCAGCCTGTATCCGGATCGTCTTCTGAAGGTATGAATTCAAGCTTCATGGCATATCCATACACACTATAAGAGGGATCGTTTTCATCAATATCTTCTTCTACGAGCTGGGGAAATGTGAAAGTCAGCACGTCATCTTCAATATCACCAACAATCCAGCTGTTGGGGGTGTAGAAGTCTAAGAAAAACGGACTTTGCATGTAGAACTTCTTACCGTCATCAGACTTCACGACACGTGAAATCGCACCATCAAGAGATTGGGTTATCATTCCTGTAAACCAACTGTAGCCGTAGGCAGCTCCCTGTTTCACGTAGGTGTATTCTGCTCCCTCAGAGGGTTCGATGAGCTCATAGTCGCCGGGGGCTGCCACACTGCGCATCGGACCAGCGGCTGACTTCTTAGCCAACATTGTCATAGACTGAGCGCGTTGAGCTGGTGTGAGGGACTGTGATGTCAGGTTTTCTCGTTCCATCTTCATCTCGGAGGAAGAGAAGGGAGCGGGTACGCTCTGTGCGGACGCTGCAACTGTCATCATGGCAGTGGCAGCGAGAAGGAATGTAAATGTTTTCATACCTTTCTAAGTTTAGATGATAAAGTATTTGATCTGTGGTTTATTCCTATATGTCAGTTTTCAGAAGATTGGGAAAAGCAGATGACTGGTATCTTTAACCGCATTTCTTTTCTCCATTTTAACGACTCTCCAAAATTAAGATGGTAATTGGACACTCACAAGAAAAAACCGGTGGACATGTCTATCCATCAGTTGAAGGTGTCATTTGTAAGATTGAAAGTGCAATTTTAAGATTGAGAAAATTAATAAAAATATTTATATAATTTATCTTTTGTTTATTTTTTGGGAAAGAATTTGTAAATTTGCTGACGGATAAATACACTTTAATGATTTGTTTTAAATATAATCCTCGCTGTGGTAAAAACATATTGCGGAGAATAATGGCTACGGCTGTTGCTTTGGTTAGTGTGACCATGGCTGGAGAGGACACACACGCACACGAAGTAGGTGGGCAAGAGGAGGCAATTCAAGGTTTTGTGCATAAGCAATCGGCGGAAAACGGGTACGTATGGCCTACTGACACGGCAGTGTTGAGGAAGCTTGACGAATGGCAGGATCAGAAGTTTGGTGTGCTGTTTCATTTTGGGTTGTATTCGGTGCCGGGTATAGTGGAGTCATGGAGCATTTGCTCGGAAGACGTTGACTGGATAACGAGGAAGGAAAATCTTCCCTATGATAAATATAAAGAATGGTATTGGAATCTGAAGGATTCGTTGAACCCAACGGATTTTGATCCTTCCGACTGGGCACGTATAATGGACGATGCGGGAATGAAATATATGATATTCACTACCAAGCATCATGACGGCTTCTGCACCTTTGATTCCAAACTGACGGATTTTACGATAGCCAATGGTCCGATGGCTGGATCGGGGAAGGAGAACATGGCTAAGGAAGTGTTTGAGGCTTTCCGTGACAAAGAATTTATGATAGGGTGCTATTTTTCCAAACCTGACTGGCATTGCGAATGGTTTTGGAATCCGGAGTTTGCCACTCCCGACCGTCATATAAACTATAAGAAGGAACGCCACCCTGAATGGTGGAAAAATTATCAGGATTTCACTGCCGGGCAGCTCGGTGAGCTTCTTGGGGGTGATTATGGGAAATTTGATATCTTGTGGCTTGACGGTGGTTGGATCACCGGTGATGAGATAGGGCTTGACAGCATATTAAATGTGGCACGCACCGGTAAACAACCGGGATTGATATCCGTCGACCGTAGTATTCGAGGTAAGAATGAGAATTATCAGACTCCGGAGCGAGGCATTCCCGATAGGCAACTGCTGTATCCCTGGGAGAGTTGCATCACCCTGAGCAACGACTGGGGTTGGGTGCCGGATGCGCCGTTTAAAAGTCCCGCTAAAGTGATAGGTATGTTGGCTGAGATCACTGCAAAGGGAGGTTCTCTGCTATTAGGGGTAGGACCTACCCCACAAGGTTCCATTGAGCCTGAGGTGGAGAAGAGACTTCATGAAATAGGGGAGTGGTTAAGGATTAATGGAGAAGCAATATATGGCACGCGCCCGACCCCCTTATATAACGACGGCTTGACATGGTTTACGGGTGCGAAAGATGGTAAAACGCTCTATGCCATTTATGCCATGCCGGAAGGCGACAGGTTGCCCTCCGTTATAGAATGGGAAGGGAATCTCCCCAAAGGAAAAATGACATTACTGGATGGAAACCGACAACTGAAGTATAGCATTACGAGTGACGGACGTGTGATTGTACGCCTACCCAAAGGGCTGCCACAAATGCCTGTCGCCATAAAATTTACTCCTGCGGAATGAGAAAGATTACTACATTATTGCTCAGTGTGATAGCATTGGGCGCGGTAGGTGAGATTCCACTTTATAAACAGGTTAATATACCGGTAAACCAGCGTGTTGCAGATCTTATTGACAGAATGACGTTAGAGGAAAAGGCAGGTCAACTGCTTTGTCCTATGGGGTGGGAAATGTATGTGAAGAATGATGACGGCACTGTGGAAATATCCGAAGAATTCCGGCGGCAGAACAGTGGAGATATGCCGGTAGGGTCATATTGGGCGGTATTGCGTGCTGATCCCTGGACTCGGAAGACACTTGCTACTGGTCTGAGTCCACGACAAAGTGCGGAAGTCCTCAACAAGTTGCAGCAATATGCTGTAGACAGTACCCGCTTAGGAATACCAATACTATTTGCCGAGGAATTGCCTCATGGGCATATGGCAATAGGCACGACTGTGTTTCCCACCGGATTGGGAATGGCATCGACCTGGAATCCCGAACTCATCAGGGAAGCCGGAGCTGCTGTCGGGTTTGAAGCGGCCTTGCAAGGAGCCTCGATAGGCTATGGACCGGTGCTTGACATAGCCCGTGATCCACGTTGGTCGCGCATGGAAGAGACTTTTGGGGAAGATCCATACCTTACAGCCGAAATGGGGATAGCTTATATGCTTGGAATGCAAAATCATGGGGACAAGGAGGCAAGACCTATTTTTTCTACTCTGAAGCATTTCGCCGCTTATGGCTTTCCGGAGGGGGGCCGCAATGGAGATCGGGCGTCGGTGGGCCAAAACCAGCTTTTTTCAGAGTTGCTGCCTCCGTTCAAGAAGGGGGTGGAGGCTGGCGTTGGGAGCATAATGACATCTTATAATATGATTGACGGAGTGCCGAGCAGTGGCAACAAGATGCTGCTTACGGATGTGCTGCGTGATAGATGGGGATTTGAGGGAGTGGTATATTCCGACCTATTCAGTATTGATGGCATGGTGGGTCATGTTGTGCCTGATCGCATGACTGCAGGCGCTATGGCTCTGCAAGCAGGAGTGGATATCGACTTGGGTGCAGCTTCTTATGGAAAGAAAATTGTTGAGGCATTAGAGAAAGGATTGATAACTGAAACTGACATTGACCGGGCTGTGGAAAGAGTGTTGGGAATGAAATTTCTTGCAGGCCTGTTTGATAATCCTTATGTAGACCTTGATAGAGCCGGCAAGGAAGTCGGGGCTGGGCATGCACGAGAAATATCAAGGGAAGTGGCACGCCAGAGCATCACATTGCTTAAAAATGATGGGATACTGCCGTTTGATAAAAATCTGAAGAGCATAGCAGTGATAGGGCCTAATGCCGACACGCAATATAATCAGCTTGGCGATTATACTGCTCCGCAAGATTCAACCTCTATAGTCACCGTTCTTGAAGGAATACGTGAGGCGGTAGGGCCAGATACAGAAGTGATATATGAAAAGGGTTGTGGTGTGCGCGACACAACACATTCGCAGATAGGCCGTGCAGTCGAAGCCGCCCTTAAGGCGGATGTGGTGGTGTTGGTTGTTGGAGGCTCGAGTGCACGTGACTTCAAGACGGAGTATATAGAGACAGGGGCTGCCACGGTCAGTGCAGATTCAACCACCACATTGCCCGATATGGACTGCGGGGAGGGCTATGATAGGGCCACACTTGGATTGCTCGGTGACCAGCGGCAACTTATGGCGGATGTAATCGCCACGGGAAAACCTGTGGCAGTTGTCTATATCCAGGGACGGCCACTCGACATGAATCTTGCGTCAGAAAAAGCCGGGGCATTGCTTACAGCATGGTATCCGGGTGGGGAGGGAGGCCATGCCATTGCAGACATAATATTCGGGGATTATAACCCTTCTGGCAGGCTTCCGGTGACTATTCCTCGTGCGGAAGGACAGATCCCTATCTATTATTCCAAAGGAAATCAGCGTGATTACATGGATCTTGCCGGGACACCTCTTTATGCTTTCGGGCATGGTCTGAGTTACACTGCCTTCGAGTATTCAGACCTGATGATATCACAGCCTGATATAAATGCTGATCCTATTGTGACAGTTTCTTGTAGGGTGACAAATACGGGTAAGCGTGCAGGAGCGGAGGTGGTGCAGCTGTATGTGCATGATGTGCTTGCATCTGTAAGTCAGCCACCGATGCTGCTCAAAGGATTTCGGCGCGTGGAGCTGAAGCCGGGTGAGAGCACAGAGATAAGCTTTCCTTTGACGGAAGAAGAACTTTCGATCTATAATCATGCTCTTGAGCAGGTGGTGGAGGCGGGAGAATTTAGGGTTATGGTAGGAGCCTCGTCAGCCGACATAAGGCTGTGTGGTTCGTTTGTCGTGCCGTAATAATAAAGTTGTTTAGGGAGCTATATAGGGTAATAAAAGGCATGATGAAAAGGAAAATCGGGCGTAAAGGATTGAAATCCACAAAAAAGTAGTGTGAAATTTGTCAGAGTCAAAGTTATTTCCTAATTTTGCACTCCGAAAAGAAGAAATTAAACAATCAATATAAAATGAAAAGAACATTCCAGCCTTCTAACCGCAGAAGGGTCAACAAACATGGCTTCCGTGAGAGAATGGCGACAAAAGATGGTCGCAAAGTGTTGTCACGTCGTCGCGCCAAAGGTCGCGCTTCCCTGACAGTATCCGATCATATTGCCGGCAAGTAATTTTTTCCTGTGAAACCCAACACAACTGGGGCTGAATTATCATCTGATAATTCAGCCCCAGTTGTGTTGTATCTGGAAATGCCTCCGACATAAAGAAGCCCCCGAAGTGTGTTCGGAGGCGTTGATCCCAGTCTCTCAAAATAAGTTAAGCCCTTTAATAGAACTATGAATGGCTGGGTAAAAGGTATGTATGGGACTTCAGAACCGGAACAAACGCATGTTGTTATTATCCGTTTGCTACTCCTGTAAGGCTTTCAAAGAGGCCTATGCTGAAGAGCCAGTATAATAATATTGCAATCAATACAAGCACCCCAAGCCACATCCATAGACGATTGATTTTGCGAGTGCTTTCGCGGTGACGTTCGCGGCCTTCTGCTTTCATTGAGTTTGCTATCATATCGGCGTTGACCGGTCTGTCTTCCCTGTTATTTCTTTCCTTGCTGTCCATAACCTTAATTTTTATTGTTTGCTTATAGAACAAGGTATAACAGAAATTAGTTCACAAAAATTATAAAATTTCTAAAAATTATGTAGCCGCTTTGCTCAGAAAGGAATGTTCTGATCACCGGGTCCCGGCATTATATCCGGAAGTGGTGACGAGGAGAGAGGATTTCCAAAATTGAATGGTGAGGCTGGGGAAATGTGATTGTCCTCGTCATTCATCTTTGAATTCAGTTTTGATGATAGCTTCATCGGAGGAGCTTCAGAGATTACGCTCTGCACCATGTTATATCCTTCATCCCAGTTTTCAAATTTTGCAAATTTAGACACAAATCTGAGTTTGACATCACCCACCGCTCCTGAACGATGCTTAGCCACTATAAGCTGAGCTAATCCGCGTATGTCGTGACCTTCGGCGTCTTCGGTGCTTTTTGTGTAATATTCGGGGCGATGGATGAAACACACGATATCGGCATCTTGCTCAATGGCACCTGATTCGCGCAGGTCAGACAATACCGGACGTTTATCATCGCGGGTCTCTGTGCTTCGGTTAAGCTGTGAAAGGGCGATTATAGGTATATTGAGTTCCTTGGCAAGAGCTTTCAATGAGCGTGAGATTGTGCTGACTTCCTGTTCGCGGCTTCCGAGTTTCATTCCGGTGGCATTCATAAGCTGTAGGTAGTCAATCATTATCATTTTAACTCCTTTTTCCCTTACCAGTCTTCGTGCTTTTGTTCTCAGTTCAGTTATTGAAAGACCCGGGGTCTCGTCAAGATATAGAGGGGCACGATATATTCCTCTGAGGCGCGAATTAAGACGGTCCCATTCTTCAGGAGTAAGCTGGCCGCTCTTGATTTTCTCGCCTTCAAGTTCAGCCACATTGCTTATAAGACGTTTTACCAACTGCACATTCGCCATCTCAAGAGTGAAAATGGCAATCGGGGTGTCGAAGTCCACAGCCATGTTTTTCGCCATGGAAAGAACAAATGCAGTCTTACCCATCGCAGGGCGCGCAGCGATTATTATCAGGTCAGAATTCTGCCAGCCGGAGGTCATGCGGTCCAGATCAGTGTAGCCGGTCTGAAGACCTGACAGACCGCTTTCATTATTTGCGGCGGTCTGGATCTGTTCGAGGGCGAGATTGATCACGGGATCAATCTGTGTCACTTCACGTTTCAGCTGAGTCTGGGAAATGTCAAACAATTGTCCCTCGGCTTCCTGCAGCAAGTCATCAACGTCATTGCTTTCGTCAAACGCCTTTGTCTCAATTGTGGCTGCAAAATTTATGAGTCTTCTTGCAAGATATTTCTGGGCAACAATCCGGGCATGATACTCTACGTTGGCAGCAGAATACACACGGGCGGTGAGTTCGGTTATATGAACTGCCCCACCAACTTCTTCCAGAGTGCCGTCCTGGCGCAACTGTTCCGTGACGGTCATCATGTCTATAGGTCTCTGGTTGAAACCCAATGTTGATATTGCCTGATATATTTTCTGATTGACAGGATCATAGAAGCTCTCCGGCACGAGAAGGTCGCATACGTTCATGTAGGCGTCTTTCTCAAGCATACATGCTCCGAGCACTACCTCCTCAACGTCAGTGGCGCGTGGGGGCAGTTTGCCGGTTGGGTCGGTTATTTCCTGTCGGAATTCCGGTTTCTTTGCCATTATATTATGGATATGGAATTTTTAGATTGTGGTTATTACTTGGCCCTGTTTTTCTTCGGAAGGGTGAGACGGTGAGACATCGGAATATGTTTCTCCTCTTTTTTAGGCAGACTCTTATCACGTGATGCTTCGTCTTTCATAGTCATGTATTGAAGGCGATGACGCGGAGCCAGCCTTTCAATAGCGTAGCGAAGGGTTGTGCGGGGCAGTTTTGTGCAGTAGTGGTCAAGAAACGCAAGGAGCATCCTCTCATCCTTTTTGCCCACTTCTCTCAGCATCCAACCGGTGGCTTTATGAATCAGGTCGTGTTCGTGAGGAATAAGATATATCGCAAGGTCGAGGGTGAGATCATACATCCCTTTCTTTATTAGCGGAAGGGTGGCCACGATGCTGACCCGTTGTTTCCAAAGGTTATCGCTTGCTGCAAGCTGCATCAGTATGGGTTCGGCATCCGGCCCGTTTGACAGGCGGTCGCCTAATATTTTAGGAGCAACTAGATCCACCAGATCCCAATTGTTGCCTCGCTCAAGTATAGAACGATAGAAGTCGACGATTCTGGCTGTGGCAGACTCATCTTTTTTCTTTTTAGATGAGTTGTATAGCTCAATCAGCAGAAGAAATCCGGCGAGGCGTTCTTCATGAAATGTAGATTTAGTGAGCAGGTCTACGTCGGAAAGGGAGGCGGTTTTATATAGTTTCTTTACTATTTCCCTTATCTTCGGCACTTTTACACCGATAAATCTGTCTCCTTCACCATATTCTCCGTGACCGGTCTTGAAAAACTTCTCGATTACTTTCGCCTGTTCCGGATTGGCTACTGCGCTTAGTTCGGAAGAGATCTTATAGGCAGCATTCATAATAGGAATTGATAACGGTTCAGAGGAAGGGATTGTAATATTTGAAAGTGCCCTGAGGCCATATACTGAGCACCACCACAAGATATATTGAACCTGCCAGAAGAGCGATGGATGTAAATTTCAGCATATTGTTAAGTGCACTGCCCCTGAGGATAATAATTTTTTTCCATAGGTAAAGATAATACCCGATCAGCGACACCCATCCTGCTACAGTCCAGGAGGGTGACCATGAGGTGGCCATCGCAAGACATGAGGTGGCCACTATGCCGTTGATAAGATAGACCGTTGACATGGCTTTGCGGCCGAATATAACGACAGTGGTTTTTTTCCCGACTGACTTATCATCTTCAAGGTCACGATAATTGTTGACAATCAAAACATTTGCTGCCAGCAAACCTACAGCAAGGGCGGAGCAGAAAGTTACGGAATCAATTCTCCAGATACGGGTCTGGACATATTCGGTAAACATTACCGGCACGAATCCGAAGAAAATGACAACAGCTATGTCGCCGAGTCCATGATGTGACAATGGATAAGGACCGGCACTATAGGCCAATGCAAAGAGAGCAATTGCCGCCCCTATGGGTATGAGCCACCAGCCTCCCCAATATATCAGGGAGCAGCCCAGCAGACAATCGGCAACCAGAAGACTGAATGTGGCATTTCGCATTGCGGCGGGTGAGATGTCGCCTTCCGTGACTCCGCGCCTGAATCCTTCACGCCCTTTTTTGTCGAGTCCGTTTTTAAAATCGAAATACTCGTTTGCGAAATTGGAAGCGATCTGGGCAATTACGGCAAAGGCAAGACATATCAGCATCGGCACCACGGAAAATCCGTGGTGATAGATGGCACACCCCGTGCCGGCAGCCACACCTGCCACGCTCACCGGAAGTGTGCGCAGGCGCATTGCCTCAATCCACGGCTTTATGTTCATTTGCAGAATTTTTCTGTTATAGTTTTTACGTATTGGTCGGCAATAGTGTAAAGCCGTTCTTTTCCTATCAGTCCATCAATCAGATTTTCGGGAATAGATGAATAACCGTATTTTATTCCTAACAATCCTCCTACGAGACATGCATTGGTGTCGGCGTCGCCTCCTTGGGGTATAATGGCGTTAAGACCCTCCTCTACAGAATTGCAATGCCACACTGCCCATAGGGCGGCACTTAGCGCTTTTCTGACAAACCAATATGTGTCGTCGTCATCAAGCTTTAATTCTGAAAGGGATCCATGACGGGCTATGTCGATATACTTAACCACATCCTGATTGTTTTCTTTGGCTATGGTAAGCAGTTCATTGTAAGAAGCTTCCTCATTTTTCCAGAAAAGGGAATTGGCCATCCGCCCGATTATCAGGCATGAGGTTTCGCAACGAGACTCCGGATGAGTGAGGCAGCAGGTCTTGATCACGATGTTATCAGTGTCTTCATCCCAGATTGAGGCAAACAAAGCCCTTCCAAGACATTCGCTGGTAGGTTCCATTTTATTTCTTGCAGACCATACGCGTCTGGCAGATTCAAATGGTTTGGAGCCAAATTCCGGTTGTGATAGGTTCAGACGCAGATTATAGGTCATGTCAGTAGGGTTGGTCATAAACCAGGCCTTGAGTCGGTGGGCATAATCCATAAAATCCACCCTTTTATTATCGATTATGCTTTCAAGAAACGGCAGGATGGTCTCGGTGTCGTTGGTCCATTCCCCTTTTTCCCATTGTGAGCGATGTGCATCACGTATGATCTGGGAATAGTCATGTAAACCTTCCGGATAGCGGCGTTCCACCTCACCTTTGGTCATGAGCTCAGTGCCTAATCCGAGCGCATCACCAATGGCATAACCGAATAACATTCCGGAAAACTTTTCTTTGATAGATAAATTCATTAAGTGAAATTTAATTTGTGAGAGCTATTAGATGTTAGTAGCGCAAAGGTAACAAATTTTTATCAAAAAAGAACGAAAAAATGTTAAAATCGTAATAACAATCTCAGAAACTTATAATATAATCCTATCTGGCTGACAGTTAACGGCGTTTTCCCCGGAAGAATGAGGTCATGATTTCGGCGGCTTCATCGGCAAGTACTCCCGGTGTGATAATCGTTTTGGGATGTAGTGGAGAGATTTTGCCGGAGCAAAGACGCGAGAAACCACGTTTGGAGTCGGAGGCACCATATACAATCCTTCCGATCTGGCTCCATCCCAAAGCTCCGGCACACATCGCACATGGCTCTACCGTGACATAGAGCGTGCATTGGGGTAGATATTTCCCTCCTAAGGCATTAGCAGCGGCAGTTATGGCTATCATTTCCGCGTGAGCCGTGACATCGTTAAGGGTCTCAGTCAGATTATGGCCTTTGGCTATTATTCGGTCGCCCACGGTAATGACAGCTCCTATAGGCACCTCATCCTTCCGGGCTGCTTCACGGGCTTCCTGAAGGGCAAGCCGCATGAAATGTTCGTCACGCGGGTCAGCCGGCTGCATTGCAAGAGCGGATTTTGTCGGCCACTTTCTCCATCAGCCATAGTGGGGTGGAGGTGGCGCCGCATATCCCCACTGAGGTTGCCCCCATGATCCAGGCCGGATCAAGTTCGGATGTGTCGGATATGAGGTGTGTCTGCGGGTTTACTTCGCGACATTTCTCAAACAGGACTTTACCATTAGAGCTTTTTGCCCCGCTCACGAAAACCACCACTTCGTGATTCCGGGCAAACTCGCGCATCTTCTCCATGCGGTTTGCCACCTGACGGCAAATCGTGTCGAAATATTCGAATTTCCCTGTGGTCTTGCGTTTCTTGATTTCCTCTACAACTTGGCGAAAACCTTCAAGCGATTTGGTGGTCTGTGAATAGAGCAAGATGTCGCGGTTAAGGTCAAGGGTGTTGATTCCGTCAAGATCCTGAATGACGACTGCCTCTCCATTTGTCTGTCCCACCAATCCATTGACTTCGGCATGGCCGTTTTTACCATATATGACAATCAAAGGTTTGGCGCCACCGTTTTTTTCAGCCTCCACCCCTTCATCATATGCCTTTTTTATGCGCCGCTGCAGTTGGAGCACGACCGGACACGTGGCGTCTATGATTTCTACATTGTTGGCTGCGGCAGTGTGATAAGTCTGCGGGGGTTCGCCGTGTGCACGTAGAAGCACCTTCACATCCTTCAGTTTGCTGAGGTCGTCATGGGTGATGGTCACGAGACCCTTGCCACACAGACGCTCAACTTCTCCGGCATTGTGGACTATATCGCCCAGGCAATACAGATGGCCTGAATTATCAAGTTCTTCCTCTGCTTTCTTTATGGCTGTGACCACTCCGAAGCAGAATCCGGAATTGCTGTCAATCTCTATTGTCATAGGAATAGGTTGTCGGTTTTCTCTTTGAATTGTTGCATGAGCCAGTCCATCTGTTGCTGATGGTTCATTTCGCCGTTGTCAAGTTCTATGGCATCCTCTGCTTTGCGGAGAGGTGAGACCTCACGGGTAGTGTCGATATGATCACGGTCCACCACATTTCTGTAGACTTCCTCGAAAGTTACATTCTCGCCTTTCTGGATCATCTCGCGAAGGCGACGGCGTGCTCTCTCCTCAGGGGAAGCGCAGACAAATATTTTCAGTTCTGCATTTGGAAATACGGTTGTGCCGATATCGCGGCCATCCATTACGATGCCCTTCTGCTTTCCATACTCCTGCTGGAGAGCCACCATGCGGCTTCGCACTTCCGGAATGACCGCCACCGGACTCACCATGTTGCTGACTGCCATGTCGCGGATTTCAGCCTCCACATCTTCTCCATTCAGCAAAGTGTGTTGGATGCCGTCAGTGCCGGCGGCTTGAAAACTTATGTGCACATCGGGTAGTGAGGCAATTAGCTCACCTGTCTTTACGGTGCCTTCAGGAGTAGTCAGGCCATTGCGTATTGCATATAGTGTGACAGCCCGATACATCGCGCCGGAATCGACATATACATATCCCACGCGTTTTGCCAGTTCGCGTGCCATAGTGCTTTTGCCGGAAGATGAATATCCGTCAATAGCCACTATTATTTTCTTAGAATCTCTGATTTCTTCCATTGTGAGTGTTGACAGTTTAGATAACGGAAAAATTATGGTTTAAAGATTCCTTGGGGGATCTTTAAACCATAAAAGTTAATTGAAGCTGCTGAGCCGGGCAAGGTATTTCCCTATGATGTCAAATTCAAGATTCACCTTTGTGCCTTTTTCGATGCGGCAAAAGTTGGTGTGGTCATGAGTGTAGGGAATTATCGCCACACGGAATGAATCCTTTTCAGAGTCACACACGGTCAGGCTGACTCCGTTTACACACACGGACCCTTTCTCAACGGTGACATATCCTTTGCCGGCCATCTCAGGGTCAACATTATATTTGAATGAATAATACCAGCTGCCGTCGGCAGTCTCCACTCCTTCACATATTGCTGTAGTGTCAACGTGTCCCTGCACAATGTGGCCGTCGAGACGGCCATCTATTTTCATGGATCTTTCCACATTGACCAAATCCCCTACCTTGAGATCGCCGAGATTGGAACGGTCAAGGGTTTCTTTTATGGCGGTGACAGTGTAGGTGCCGTCACCCGGAAGAGACACTACGGTAAGGCATACGCCATTATGGGATATGCTTTGGTCTATTTTCAACTCATCAACGAAAGGACAACGCAATGTGATGTGGAGATTGCCTTCGTCATGACGAAGTGCCACTACTTCGATGGCTTGTTCTACAATACCTGAAAACATATATTCTGTTCGTATTACCCGTTGCGGCGCAACGGCTGATTGAATGCTGCAAAATTAAGCATAAAATCCCTATTGGCAAAAAAACTTATATTATGATTGCTTAAAATCCGTTTAAAATTACTATATTTGATGGCGCAAATTCAAAAACATATCCTATGGAACGACTCACACTCCCTCCGCTTACAGAAAACCGTGAAATCCCGTCATTGCCTCCCGGGGGCCAGCTTACCATCATTGGCGGCAGCGGAGCCGGCAAAAGTAAATTCATGGAAAAGCTGACAGCCCTTACGGGCGATCGGGCTTATTGTCTGTCGGCAGTAAGTGCCCCTTTCCCGGAGAGGGAGGAGAGTCAGCGGCCGGGCAGCATCGATATGCTTTACAGGCAGACGGCCGGCAACAGCCCGTATATGCGCACGGATGCCGTCAGTGAGCTTGACAAGCTTATATATATGCTGTTTGCTGACGAGTTTGAGTATCTCCTTTCAGTGAAGCAGGAGAGACGTGCCATCGGAGGGCCGGTGACGTTGCAACCCACGCGCCTTGACAGGCTCGCATCTCTCTGGGAGCGCGTGTTTCCGGGCAACCGTATCGTGAGGGCAAAAGGAACCATGATGTTTGAGACAGCTTCCGGAGATGACCTGATCACATCCGGAAGTCTTAGTCAGGGCGAACAGACAGTGTTGTATTACGCTGCCGCCGTGCTTTACGCCATGCCGGAGGCAGTCATATTTATAGATTCCCCCTCGCTTTTCCTTCATCCCACTGTGCTCAACAATCTTTGGAACTCCATAGAGGAACTGCGTCCGGACTGCACTTTTGTATATAATTCAGTGGATGTGCAGTTTGTAAATTCCCGCACAAGCAACGTATGCGTATGGGTTAAGAGTTATGATGCGGAGCATGAAGCATGGGATTATGAGATAGTGGCCCCCGGAGATTTTTCGGAGGATATCTTTGTTGATCTGATCGGCACCCGCAAGCCGATTCTTTTCATAGAAGGGGATGCACGCAACAGTATAGACGCACGTCTTTATCCATTG
Organism: uncultured Sangeribacter sp.; assembly: GCA_964595885.1. GTDB lineage: Bacteria > Bacteroidota > Bacteroidia > Bacteroidales > Muribaculaceae > Lepagella. Next base: position 3,907 of record CAZQSD010000034.1, on the reverse strand, counting down.
GTATTTCCGGATTGCACCGTAAAGCCTTTAGGCTCATGCGACAAGGTGATAGAATCAACCCGCACTTTCAACGACTTGCGCAACATGCATCATCTTGAAAGCCGGGGAATAGTAGACCGCGACCGGCGCACGGATCATGAGGTGGATTATCTGCGTCGCAAATCAGTCATGGTGCCGGAAGTGGCTGAGGTGGAAAACCTGTTTCTGCTTGAGGGGGTGATAAAGGCAATGGCATTGAGACGCGGTAAGAATCCGGAATTTGTTTTTACCAAAGTGGCAAAGACAGTGGAGGAGGAGTTCCGCCGCCGGTTTGATGAACAAGCCCTTCAGCATGTGCGCCACAGGGTGAAGAGAGAAGTGGAGTGTCGGATAGATGCGAGATTTTCATGTATAACGGCCATGGAGACTCATTTGCGTGGATTGATAACATTGCTTAGGCCCCGTGAGCAATATAATGAATTGAGGAAACAGTTTCAGGACATCCTCTCCCGACATGATTATGCCGCCATCCTGAAGGTGTTTAATCATAAGCCCATGCTGGTAGATTGCGGCGTGGCGCATATGCTTGGCTACAAGAATAAGGATGAATATATCTATGGAGTGATAGCGGTGTTGAAGGAAAATGACCATCATTCGGACCTAATCAGGGAGACGATAAGATATTGTTTCCGGGTAGACGAGCCGGTGCCCGCAAAAATAAAGGTGAAAAGACATGTGGTTGCGTCTCCGGAATCCGTAGAGCAAAAACATCACGTAAAGCCTGTTTCGCAAAAGAAGCACAAAAGGAAGAGAGGCAACTGAAAACAAAAAAGATAGTAAATGTGTTATTTATTTAGAAAAAAGATAAAAAACACTAAAAACGATATAACTCAATTCAAATATACCGATGGAAAAGAAATTAGGAATTCTCCGTGATGACCCATGGCTTGAGCCATTTGCACCCGCAATTGAAGGTCGCCATGAAGATGTGGTGAAAAAATTTGAAGAGCTTACAGCTGCCACTGACGGTTCTCTCTCCGATTTTGCCAACGCTTATAAATATTATGGGCTTCACCATCTTCCCGAGGGAGGATGGGTGTTCCGTGAGTTTGCGCCGAATGCAACCAACATATGGCTTATAGGCACTTTTTCTGAATGGAAATGTGAGGATGCCTATAAGCTTACCCGTATAGAAGACGGCAATTGGGAGCTTAAGCTGCCTGAGGATGCGCTTCATAACGGCGATCTTTTCAAGATGCTGGTGACGTGGAATGGCGGTCAGGGAGAGCGTATTCCGGCTTATGCCACCCGTGTGGTGCAGGATGAAAACACCAAAATCTTTTCTGCTGAGGTATATGCTCCGGAGAAGCCTTATAAATTCAAGATAAAGAAATTCAAACCTGATGTGAAACCACTCCTTATATATGAATGCCACATAGGCATGGCTCAGGATAAGGAGGGTGTGGGCAGTTATGACGAATTCCGGGAGAAGATCCTTCCGCGCGTTGCCGCCGACGGATATAATGCTATTCAGATAATGGCCATCCAGGAACACCCTTATTATGGCTCATTCGGTTATCATGTCAGCAGTTTTTATGCTCCCAGCTCACGCTTCGGCACCCCCGATGAGCTTAAGCATCTTATTGATGAGGCTCATAAGCTGGGCATAGCTGTGATTATGGACATTGTCCATTCTCATGCGGTGAAAAATGAGGTGGAGGGTCTCGGAAGGCTTGACGGCTCCTATGATCTTTATTTCTATGGCGATGGACGCCGTGAGCATCCGGCATGGGATTCCCTCTTGTTTGACTACGGCAAAGACTCCGTGATCCATTTCTTGCTTTCAAATTGTAAATATTGGTTGGAGGAGTTTAAGTTTGACGGTTTCCGTTTTGACGGCGTCACCTCAATGCTTTATTATGATCATGGACTCGGAAAGGCCTTCGGGTCATATGCCGACTATTATGACGGCAACCAGGATCCTAATGCGCTTACTTATCTTACGCTTGCCAACATACTGATTCATGACGTGAACCCGAGGGCAATAACAATCGCTGAAGAGATGAGCGGCATGCCGGGATTGGCAGTTAAGTTTGACGATGGAGGCATCGGGTTTGACTATCGCATGGCAATGGGCATTCCTGACTACTGGATCAAGATGATCAAGGAGAAGAAGGATGAAGACTGGCATCCTACCTCTATTTTCTGGGAGCTGACCAACCGTCGCGCGGATGAGAAGACAATCTCATATTGTGAGAGCCATGATCAGGCGCTTGTGGGAGATAAGACTATCATTTTCCGTTTGATTGATAAGGAAATGTATTGGCATATGATGGTGGAGGATGATAACTTCACGGTGGAACGCGGCATGGCTCTTCACAAAATGATCAGGCTTGTCACGCTTGCCACTATCAATGGCGGCTATCTTAATTTCATGGGCAATGAATTCGGCCATCCGGAATGGATTGATTTCCCGCGTGAAGGAAATGGCTGGAGCTACAAATATGCACGCCGTCAGTGGGATCTGGTAGACCGCGAGGATCTTAAATACCGTTTCCTCAATGCGTTTGACAATGCTATGGTGGAACGGGTGTCAGGAGTCTACAACTTCCAGTCTCTTCCTGTTGACAAGCTTTGGGAAAAGGATGATGACCAGGTGCTCGCATTTATGAGAGGTGACCTTGTGTTTGTATTCAACTGGAATCCGGTGAAGAGTTTCGACGGCTACGGTTTCCTCGCTCCTGCAGGAGAATACGAGGTTGTGCTTGACAGTGACTCCAAAGCCTTTGGAGGACATGGGCTCGTTGATGACTCAGTGCATCATTTCACAACTCCTGATCCACTTTATTCCCCGGCTGGGAAAGGCTGGCTGAAAATGTATTTGCCTGCACGCACCGCCCAGATTCTGCGTAAGGTTAAACCGGAGCCTAAGAAACAGGTAAAGAAGGAGGTTGAGAAGACAGCCGGGACTGCCAAGACAGGCGGAGTTAATAAGACGCCCGGTGTTGCAAAAACAACCAGGACTAAAAATAAGAAAAGCTGATGAAAAAATTAAAGTTAATTTTCGCTGCTCTCGCCATGACAGTCGGTGGGGCGGCCCATGCCCAGGGTGTGGGTGATATCCTTAAGGGTCTGGGAGGTGGCGACACATCCTCTACGATAGGGAATCTTATTGAGGGAGTTTTCACTAAGTCAGACCTTACGTTAGAGGATCTTGTCGGTTCGTATGAGTCTACGGGTCCGGCAGTTGCTTTCAAGAGTGATAATTTCCTTCAGAAAGCAGGTGGAATTGCCGGGGCGGCTGCTTTGGAAACCAAACTGCAGCCCTATTATGAGCAGTATGGCCTTACCGGAATGACCCTGTCGGTTGATAAGGATGCTAATTTCGCTATGTCGGTAAAAGGACTGAAGCTGAACGGCAACATTACTCGTGATGACGGCGAAGGCACTTTCTCATTTAACCTGATAATCTTCGGACAGAAGTTAGGCCATTTTACTGCCTATGTTGAAAAGTCAGGTAAGAATCTTAATCTGATGTTTGATGCCAAAAAACTGAAGGAGATAATCTCAATGGTGGGAAAATTCAGCGGCATGTCTATAGCAAAGACCCTCAGTTCGCTTCTTGACAGTTATGACGGGGCTTGTGTGGGTTTCAAGATGGAGTACAGAGGTGCTGCCGATGGTTCGGATGCAACTGTGAAATCCACTTCATCTGACGCTGATTCCCAGTCAGGCTCAGATGCCGGAAGCGGCCTTGACGCTCTCAGGGACCTTCTCAACAAGAAGAAAAAGTAACGATTTTGGAATCATAAATAAAATCCCATGCTTTGCTTCATCCGGATGAAGCAAAGCATGGGATTTTAGTATAACTGCATATAAAAGATAAATAAAATTGTGCTAATTGGTGCAAATTTCATTAGATATTGAC
>CAZQSD010000033.1:0-23877 GCA_964595885.1 uncultured Sangeribacter sp. | reverse complement strand
TGTGAGAAAAAAAGGCCATCTTATTTGGATTTTTAACCAAAATAAGCTTACCTTTGCATAGTGTTTTTCATAGTATAATTAAGATTAAGGTTTTGGCCTATCCCTTTGTGAAAAGTGATAGGTCATTTTTTTATTTAATTTAGCCGATTAAGGAGTACTGAAAGCGATCGTAAGCCATAAAAAAAGCTGAGACAACGGAAATGCCTCAGCTCAAATTCAGGTTATTTTTAGTAATTTAAATCCAGTACTTGGTTATATTGTCCAAATTGTTTTTATACGTTTTCCTCAGCGGGCATGAAGTGCTGGTAAGGATGGTAGCAAGCCGGACACTTCTGTGGTGGCTCAGTGCCTTCAAATATGTAGCCGCAGACAAGACACTGCCATTTGATAGGTTTCTCACGTTTCCATACCGTGCCTGTCTCAATCTGCTTTCTCATTTCATTGAAACGGTCCATATGGTGGTTTTCAATCGAAGCGATTGCCTCGAAACGGTCAGCGATTTCAGGGAAACCCTCTTCGCGTGCCACGGCCGCAGAAGCACGATATTGTTCTACTCCTTCTCTTTCCTCTTCAGAGGCAGCCACTTTCAGATTATCAACTGTTGGGGTAAGGATACCGGGATCTACTCCGATAGGCACTGTGGTGACTGCGCCGTCGGTAAGATATTTCAGGAATATCTTTGCGTGGTGCAGCTCATTATCGGCTGTCTCAGTGAAGATATTTGCAAAATGGAAATAAGATTCCTTTTGTGCGCTCTGCGCAAAATATGTGTAACGAGTATATGCAGTGCTCTCTGATACGTATGCGTTAGCAAGATTTTGCTCGGTTTTTGTGCCTTTCAAGCTTTTTGTGTCTGCCATAATATTTTTATTAATTTTATTAATAAGGTTGGTTTCTAATGGGATCATGGTCTTGCGGCCCTGACCTTTTATAAGATTAACACGCCACATGCAAAATGGTTTTGTGAATTATGGAAAAATAGCTAAATTCGCGGCATGACAGAAAAATTCAAGGCGATAATACTTGACATCACACGCCACACGGATAAGCATAACATAGTGACAGTCTTTTCGCGCACACGCGGCAGGATAGTGTTTCTGTCGCCATGTGGGAGTGGCAGGGCGGGAAAGATAAGGCAGTCGCGGTTGCAACCGCTTGCCCTGATTGAGGGAGAGATGCGATTTAATCATACGGCGGAACTCCAGAAGTTGGGTGCTTTTGCACTTCATGATGTCTGGATGGATCTTTATTTCCATCCTGTAAAACGAATGATGGTGCTGTTCTTGTCAGAATTCCTTAATAAACTCCTCAACGCCTCAATGCCGGATGAAAATATGTGGGATTTCATGGCTGATTCCTTACGGCTGCTTGACGGCATGACACATGGCATCTCAGACTTCCATATAGCATTTATGGCATCCTTGCTTCCCTTTACGGGGATACAGCCTGATGCCTCACAGTTTGAGCCGGGGATGATGCTGGATATGCGTGCCGGCTCTTTCACTGATACAGTTCCCCCCCATAATGACTATCTTAAAGGGGAAGAAGCGCGGTTTGCTGCTGTTCTCAGCCGTGTGGATTTTGTCAGTATAAAGGCTCTCCATCTCAATGGAGAACTCAGAAGAAGGATTCTTACCAGACTACTTACTTATTATGCCATCCATTTCCCCGGCACTGCCAATCTGAAGTCGCTTCCAGTGCTTCAGGATCTTTTCCGATAAGAAATTCATATTCGGATAGATAACAGAATGATAATGCAAATTTTTTAGCATTATGTAAGGTAGTCAGGATGAGATCCCCGAAAATATAGACATTGAAAAGGGATATTTCGGAGATATTATATATTTTATGGCAAATTGCTATTAAATATAGGTATCTTGTGGTTGAAATTAAAGCTTAATGAGCGTTAAAATATCATATTATCTGTAAAATTTTTATTGAAATATTTTTTTGTAAAGAAAATATATATTAATTTTGCAGTGTGTTTTTCATGGTATTAGATTTAAGGTTAGAGGATTAGTTGTCGAGAGACAATTAATCTTTTTGTTTATTATAGAAATAAGCTGATTTCAATAATATAAAAGTAAGGTCGGGTCAGGATAATAACTCTGACTCGGCCTTATTCGAATTAGGAGTATGTGTAGTAAAGTTATAAGATTATTTTATAACTTATGCCGTTTACAATTAAGATATAAATCCCATGTGTGGGGGGCACTGCAATGGTAATGTCTTCTTGAGAGCAAACGGTGTCGAGAAGTAGACCGGAAGCATTATACAATGCAGCTGTGACAGCACCCGAATTGATTGAAATGCAGATATTGCCATCATTTATTAAAATTGCGGGCTTTTCTAAGAGTATGCTTTCAACATCTGCATCATCGGTGACAGCGCATCTGGCACAATTGACAATCTCACCGGTAACGGAGTCTGTGATATAAGCAATCACATTAAGCTGATCCATGTTCAGGGGTAGTGATTCGCCAAGATAGTTGACAGCCTCCGCCGGAATGAATGAATATGAATGGTTGACGGGGGTTGCCATTGATATTTCTGCCGGCAGACTGCCTTCTACTCCTTCAAGTGGTGAACACATGACTACAACACCATCATAACTGATATCGGCTATTGCACGAGGCTGCTCCACAAACTCGTTGAGCTCAGTAGGTGCATATTCGTCAAGCCCGGAATAATAATTGTGCTGTATCCAATCATTCCCCTCTCCCTTCAGACCATTGGCTGTCAGGAGATAGCCTATCCGGAAACGCGGGATATAGTAGTCCCTTACAAATAATGATTGTGAGTTGACAACAATTGTTTTATGTGACTCATCGCTCCAGACGGCCGTGATTTTAATCGTCCCTGTCGTTACCGCCTCACATTCTTTTTTCCAGACTGCACCGATTCCTTCGTCAGCCGTGGCGACGGTTTCGGTAGACAATCCGTTATAGGGGTCAACTCCTACCTTCCGATCCAGATAACCTGACGGGGCACCTTGATATGGATGTGGTGTCACAATATCTTCCACTGTGGTCATCGGATCTTTGTCACGGTGGTAGGCGGCATAGACAAACTTGTCAGGATATAGTTCTGTCATCTTGTCCATACCTACAATTCCACGTGGACACCATCCACACCATGTGCCTGTATATTCCTCCATCAGTGGAATACGCTCCGGCAGATAAGGATAAATAAAGAAATAGGTGGCGAAATTGTTGGCCGATGATTCATTTGGCATTCCGTTAACTTGGGTGATGGTAAAACTTATGGGATAACTGCCTGCATCCAAATCAGAATCCAATTCTAACGGAAAGGGGATATCGGCAAAATAATGGGTGGGAAGAGGATTTTCAAATTCTATATGCCGGGCGGTGGTTGTGCCATTTATCTCAACTTCATAATCAAATGATTTAACCTCGCTCAACCCATGATTACGCAAAATGGTTGTTGCCAAAGTTTCTTCATTTCTAAGGTTGCCTGTCTCCGGAACTGTAATTACAGCTAAAGCATCATTATGGAAATCTCCGGAAAGGGTAATGGCAATTTCGGGTGTTAATGAAAGATCCTGAGTGCCCCATTTAAGGTAACGGCGTGAGGTGTGGATATACATGTTGCCCGGTTGACCTGCCGGCGAAACTGTAACCGGGGCTTTCGAGTAGTCATTGAGTTCTTTGACTGTGAAAGAGAATCCGATATAGCACCCTTTTTCTGAAACATTGATCGGTTCCGGGAGCGCAACCGATATGAAACCTGACTCCGGCTCAACCGATATCTGCAAGATGTCAGGGTCGTTTTCGTCACCCTGTAATTTAAGTTCACTGGCGAGCCATATGGAATGGTCAGTGATAGCCTCATCAGTGTCGAACGGGATAGAGACGTGGGTGATGTTTGTCCCTATAAGCGAAGGATCAGAAAGGCGGAACGCCACATCGTAGCGTTCCGCGCGTGCTGTTCCCCACTTCTCCGTTACATCGGTAGCCGGGTTGACTGTCATTTCAGTCTGAGCCGATGCGATCATCGGACTCAGACCTAATAACATTATGATTAATGACTTAAAGTTCATTTCCTGATTATTTTAGAGGCTTTGCTGCTGCCGTCGGAGAATATAGTCCGTTTGATACAGATGCTCCCTTTTGCAGGCTCGGAAATCTTTCGCCCGTCAACGGTATAATATTCCACGTTAACCACTGCAACGAAATCTTCAGATACAGACTGGAGGCCGGAGGTTATGGTGCCATCATTATAGACAATGTTGGAGTAAGCCTTGCTGCCGTCAGGATTAATATAGAATGTGCGTACTCCGATTCTGTCGAAGCCGGTAGGATAGATTATTGCTTCATAAGAATCTCCCCAGTAGTAGATGCTGGTGTCTTCGTAGAGTGCAGGAATGTCTTCGATGGGTTCTGTCAGGTCAGGATATTCATCAGGATAAAGCACTAAGATCTGATCGTCGATGAAGAAATTATAATAGAGGTTTTCTGTCTCAAGCACACGTCCATCGATTGACCAGTCAGGAACGGTGTAGGCGATTGCTCCGAATCCATAGTCGTCGAAATAAGAGTAATCGAGAATTTCCGGATCATCGGGGATCATCGGAGTCTCGAAATCCTGCCAGTTGAACTGAGGCGCATAATATCCTTCAAGGAGGAAAATGCCGTTAGAGATAGAGCTGAATGCCATGCCTTCGTCTTCCATTGTGGAGATGATCCTTTCATCGGAATCATAATCAAAGGAAATGCTGTTGGCAGGGGTGAAGATCAGTTCTTCATATCCATACGGATCCTCATCAAAAGAGACATAGGAAGGCACAAAAAATGCGAAATGCTCAAGGTGAAGATCTTCACCTAAATATTGCACTCCTTCGAACATAATCTTATTGTCAGCCAGTTTGCCCTTTATCACACCATCAGACATGGTGGACAACATTCCCTGGATATAAACATCTTCGTTGTCGAATGCGATATCAACAAAACGATAACCTTCATCAAAGCTAAGGATCCATTTCTCAGTCTCCACTCCGGCAGGAAGCTCTGTCGGGGTTTCGTTTACTTCTGTCAGGATTATGCCGGAGTCAGCATAACCGGTCCACATAACTGAACTCTTCTCTTCGCCGGTTTCATCATCAGTGGTGATATTTTCCATCAAAAGGCCTATGAAACTGTCTCCATCCATTGCAATCCCATTGTCTGTCTTAGTGAACGTGATGACCGGATTCTCAATATCCATTGTCATCCTGGATGTCTCGCCATCATTGGAATACAGCAGCTTGAAGGCATAGAAATTATCAGTTTTCATCAGTTCGCCTTCCGGATCGTTTTCCCAATCGGGATATGTCTCGGAATATATCTTCTGCGGGAAAGTGACCACAATCGTCTCACCATTGTCGGTGCCCTCAAGCCATGAGCCTGTCGGGAGGCCACAGAATGGATTCTTTAAGTACACCTTTCCTTCAGAACCATAAACCACCTCGGCGATCCTGCCGAAATCCGCACTTGAATACATCTGTCCGTAGAAATCCCTTCCAAAGAATATGGCATCTTTCGAATACTTTTCCATGGTGCCTTCGGGTGTCTCGGTTATTAGCGGGAGGTCGGAAAGATTGTCAGAACGTGTGGCCGGAGAGGCCATAGACACATTTGCAGGTGTTTTTTTCAAACTGAAATCTTTTGCCGCGCCGAATGAAGGGAGAGGCAGTGCAGCGGAGGCTGCGAGCATGGCGGCTGTTGCCATGACGGTGATAAAATTTTTTCTCATACTCTATTTGGTATTAACATAATGTTTATGGTCGATGTCTGAGGAGAGAAGTGCGCTAAAAGTGGCACTGTGATTGCAAAGTTAGATAATCTGTTAAAAATAACGGTATAAAACATGGGCTGAATGGTTATGATTTCAAGAAATCAAAGTCAAAAACAGTGGAAGATGGTAATATTTATGGAATGACATTTGAGAATTGAGTGATAAATTACTACTTTTGTCTTGTCATTAATAAAAATCTATGCGAATTAAGAGAATAATAATTTTATTGTTTTATGTTGTCTCGTCAGTTCATATGGCGGGGTCTGTGGGAAGTGTGGGGGATCGTTCATCTACCACTCTGCGGACTCTTGACTCTATTTCGGGGGTGCCGACAGTGAAGCTTATGGAAGACGGTGAGCATAGGTTCCGGAATGGTGATTATGATTCTGCACTCAATATTTTCACTGTTGTCTGTAGGCGTTACGATGAGTCGGCAGGCATAGATATGCAGAAGCTTTATGCCCAGGCCTTCAATAGATATGGCAATATACTCTATAAGCGTGGGGCCTATTCCCTTGCTATGGACTCCTATCTTCAAATGAGAAGGATTGCTGAAGACCATGACCTTGGGGAAGAACTTGCCGGAGCATTTGTAAGAATAGGTAATATTTATGCTGCCAGTGGAGATTATTCCGGGGCTGCAGATTTCTACCGGCGGGCATTGGATGTGCCGGAAATCACTGCTAACATGGGTGATGCCTATCAATTGGCACTTAATAATCTTTTTGCCTCAAGCCTGTTGGCCGGAGATAAGGAGGAGGCACGTAAATATCTTGACCTTTACCGTAGAGAATTTAGTGAGGCAGGTGGCAACGGGCGCCATCAGTTTGACATCGCTCTTGGCGAAGGCCTGCTGGCATTTGAGGAAAATAACCTCCGCAAGGCACTTGAGGAATACAGCATAGCTCTTGCGTGTGCACTTCATAATGATCTTGAGCCTCTTTGTGAAGGATCGGTTTATTCATGTATGGGGGATGCATATAAAAAACTTGGGGAACCGGATTCAGCCATATTTTATCTTCGCAAGGCGAGAGACATTGCCCGCACTGCAGGCAATGGGCGTCTGATGGTTGAGTCGTTGAGGGACATTGCCAATTTTTACGAAGGCCGTAATCTGACTGACTCAGCTAATGCCTACCGGTCGGTTTATCTGAGCTTGGCTGACTCGATCTCATATCAGGAAGAAGTGAATAAATTGAAAAGCAGTCAGATGCTCTATGAACTGGATAAAAGTGAGTTTACAATCAGAAACCTCAATGACCAGAAGAGAACGCAGTCAACCGTTATAATAATCATTGCTGTGGCAGCAACGGTGTGTATATTACTTGTAATAATTCTTTTGCGCCAGAACAAGAAACTCAGGGCTGCCTGGGTTGATCTTTATGAAAGGAATGCACGTCAACTGAATGAGGAGCCTGCCATGTCAAAGAATAAGTTGGGGCCAGAGGTGGCTTCCAATGAGGGGATGGTAGCCATAGCGGATGAGACGGGAGGCACGACTGAAGACGATGCCGCAGACGGAGAGCGTAAACTGCTGACTGATTCAGAGAGCCGGAATAAAATAGCCGACGCTATTCTCACATATATGGAAAATAGCGACGGCTATTGTTCGTCAGATTTCAGTCTGGAGCGATTAGCTTCTGAAATAGGGTATAACCCAAGATATGTCTCAGAAGTGATAAATGTGGTGTTTCAAAAGAATTTCAGAGCCATGCTTAATGAATATCGCATACGTAAAGCCATGATCCGTCTGCAGGATATCGACCATTTCGGCAACTATACCATTAAGGCAATCTCTGAGAGTGTGGGATATAAGTCGCAGGCAACTTTTATTTCGGTCTTCACAAAAGTCACCGGCCTGAAACCCGGGGTCTATCAAAAGCTGGCCCGTGAGCGACACGGGAAATAAGCATTTATCTATCGGCGAAGTATAAGCATTGCGTCGCCATAGGCTCCAAACTTATACTTTTCTTTGACCGCAACCTCATATGCCTTCATCACTCTGTCATAGCCACCGAAGGCCGCCACCATCATAAGCATGGTGCTGTAAGGCATATGGAAGTTGGAAACCAATGAGTTGCACACAGTAAATTCATATGGAGGGAAGATAAACTTGTTTGTCCAGCCTTCGAATGTCATAAGATGGCCGTTCATGCATACGGCTGTGGCAAGCGCACGAAGCACTGAAGTGCCTACCGCACAGATATTGTTGCCATTGTCTTTTGCCTTATTGACTATTTCAACCAATTCCTCGTTGACAAACATCTCCTCACTGTCCATACGATGCTTGGTGAGGTCTTCCACGTCAATATCCTTGAAGTTTCCTCTGCCGCTATGGAGGGTAAGGAATCCACGTTCCACACCTTTGATTTCAAGCCGTTTTAACAGCTCACGACTAAAGTGGAGTCCGGCGGCCGGAGCCATGACTGCTCCTTCATGCTTGGCAAAAATACATTGATAGCGGTCAGCATCCCAGTCTTCCACTTTACGTGTGATGTATTCAGGAAGGGGAGTTTCTCCTAAGGAGTATAAAGTCTCTTTAAATTCATCATGGGGTCCGTCGTAGAGAAAACGCAGTGTGCGGCCTCGTGATGTGGTGTTGTCAATAACTTCCGCCACCATTGAGTCGTCATCGCCGAAATAGAGTTTATTGCCTATTCTTATTTTACGGGCCGGCTCAACCAGCACATCCCAGAATTTTTGCTCTACATTGAGCTCGCGAAGCAGAAATACTTCAATTCGTGCCCCGGTTTTTTCCTTATTGCCATACAGACGGGCCGGAAAAACTTTGGTGTCGTTGAAAATCATCACATCGCCATCATCGAAATAGTTGAGTATTTCTTTGAAAATATGATGTGTGATTTCACCTGTTTTTGCGTCAACCACCATGAGACGACACTCATCGCGGTTTTCAGACGGATACTGTGCAATCAGATTCTCAGGAAGTTTAAATTTAAACTGTGAAAGCTTCATGTCTGATGTTCGTATGATATATGATTTAATGATTCAACTCAATTTTCTTCCGGCATGCGGTAATCATCCGGGAAGGTGAGCGGGGAAGAGGAAATCTGCTCAATTGCTTCCTCTATTGATTGACATGCGTTTATGTCGATTTCTCCCACTCTGGTTCTGCGCAGGGCAGTTAGATGAGCGCCGCTACCGAGTGCTTCACCAAGATCGCGTGCCAAGGCCCGGATATAAGTGCCTTTGCTGCACACAATTCTGATTCTGACCTCCGGAAGCGCACAATCGAGGAGTTCCATCTCCTTAATTTCGAGTGGCTTGGCCTTTAGCTCTATTTCCTTTCCTTTACGGGCAAGATTATAAGCTCTTTTCCCATCCACCTTTACGGCAGAGAAGATTGGGGGTACTTGCATGATTCTTCCTGTGAAACGAGGCAGGAGTGCCCTGACAGTCTCTTCAGTGATATGTTGCCAAGGATATTCACGATCTATTTCAGTCTCAAGATCATAGCTCGGCGTAGTTGCTCCAAACCGGATAGTCGCCACATATTCTTTGTCGCCGCTCTGAAGCATCTCAATTCTGCGGGTGGCCCGTCCGGTGCAGATGATCAGCACACCGGTGGCAAGAGGGTCGAGAGTGCCTGCATGGCCCACCTTGAATTTCTTGACATGCAGCCGACGCTGAATTGCCCCCCTAAGCCGCTTCACTGCATCGAAAGAAGTCCAGCCCAGAGGCTTGTCGATGCCGATTATTTCTCCTGATATAAAATCCATCTGATACTTTTTTTGTTTGTCAAAAGCACTCTTCCGGTTACTATGGATATTAAAAAAGAATCACTGCCAGAGAAGACAGATTATGCCCATGATTACGCAATAGATTGCAAACCAGATAAGTTTCCCTTTCTTAACCAGTTCTATCATCCATTTACAAGCACAACAGCCCACTACAAATGATGCAACAAAGCCCACAATCAATGCCACGACTCCTACAGAGGTGTCGCCCTGATCGGCAGGAGTTGTTACGATCTCTTTCAGATCAAGGAGAGCCTCGCCTAATATGGGGATGATGACCATAAGAAATGAGAAAGACGCCACACGATCACGCTTATCGCCGAGAATGATACCCGTTGCTATGGTGGTGCCTGAACGGCTTAAACCGGGAAGAACTGCCACTGCCTGAGCGCATCCTATGATGAAGGCGTCGCTCCATGTAATGTCACGTCCCTGTTCGGCACTCACAACCCCACCACCTATCTTGCGTCCCGTCATATAGGCAAATGTAAGAAGAAAGGCGGTGATGAGAAGGCAGACCCCAACCAGGGTCAATCCGCTGCCAAAGAATGATTCGACATAATCTTTGAAAAAGACTCCGACGACACCTATAGGGATGCAGGAGAGCAGAATCTTCCACACGTAATAGTAGTCATAATCTTTCTTAAATCCGAAAAAGCTGACACAAAGTTTTGAAAACATAGGCCATAGTATCACTATGGTTGAGCACACGGTGGCCGCATGTAAAATCAAATCAAACTGTAAGACTTTATCTGACGGAAGATCAATTCCTAATATCTCCCTGAAAATTTCAAGATGTCCGCTGGAACTGATTGGCAGATATTCTGCCAGACCTTGAACTATGCCTAAGATAAGGGCGTCTAACCATTCCATAATTTATTTTTCTGTTGTTTTTTTACGACGTGATGCAGGGGTATAAATGATGGCGAAGGCCATAAACAAAAATCCTAAGAAGGAAAGGAGCGGTCCGACCACTATGCGGCGCGTACTGAAAATCTCCGGATTGAAACCGTTTTCAACCGTGCTGCCGCCGCCACTCATAAGAATGAAGCCGAGCACGATCAGAGCAAGGCATCCGGTCATCAGATAATAGTTGGTTTTTGAAAAGGGACGGTCTTTCTCTTTTATGCGGTCAAGACCCTGGGGATCTTTCTCTTTGATCTCAAAGTTTAATGCCATAATATTATAAAGGATAAATTGTCAATTTAACTGGTGGAGTTTAGTTTTTACCTGATTAAGATTACTTGAACAGTTCGCCATAATCTTTCCCGAGATAGCGTGATGTAGCACCCCAGGCAGCTATCGCACAGATCAGCACACCGATTGTCACCATTCCGACAGCCACTATGCCATAGGTGGTCCATGAGATATAGTCGGCGATATCGCCGAACCCGGCGCCGGGTGCAGCGGTGAGCGCTATGGCCATTATTGCTGCTGAGATGAGTCCGGCAAAGAACCCCGACAGCATATTGTTGACCACAAATGGCCTTCTTATGAATCCGTTAGTGGCCCCGACAAGTTGCATGGTGTGTATGGTGAAGCGTCTTGCATAAATGGCAAGATGCACGGTGTTGTTGATAAGAACGAACGAAATTATAACCATCACAAGGGCTATGCCTCCTAAGATCATTGAGAAACGCTCGATGTTGCGGTTCATACTGTCTACCATAGCGGCATCAGGAAGGGCAACGTCGGCCACACCTGATATTGCGCGTATGTCTTTCCCGATGTTCTGGAGTGCCTGTTCTGAGGAGTGGTCAGCTTTTACGGTGAAAGTAATTTCCGGCGAGAGGGGATTGACTCCGAAGAGCGATTCAAGGTCTTCTCCTGTATCGGCTTTCCAACTGGCGAGTGCCTGCTCTTTGGTGATCACATTGACCGAGAGAGAATAGGGTCGGGCAGCTATCACTTTTGCCACTGAATCAGTGGCGGGGTTGCTGACTGAATCTGCCATGACTACGCTTACCTCAAGCTTCTCCCGAAGCCGTCGTGTCTCATTGGATGCGCTGATGGTGATCAGTGCGATGATGCCTATCAATAACAGCACAAGAGTCACACTCACCACGGTGGTGAGGTGGGCTGCCCAGTAAGAAATTTTTACCTCTTTATTATGTTTCATATCCTGTGGATAATGTCATGTGTCCCGCACATGTGTCCGGAGTTTGTCCGGATTGTGTGCAAAGATAATATATTTTAAGTTGGTTGTCAATGTTTCGGGTTATTTTTTTGTGATTTATGGCTATTTTAAGCGTTTCAGAGCCGAATATCGGCATCAAACCCGAAGTTTTTTGTAATTTTGCATTAAAATTAGATGAAATGAATCAACATCAGACTAAGGCAGCCTATTTTACACTCGGATGTAAACTTAATTTTGCCGAAACCTCCACTATAGGTAAACTTCTTCAAAGCCGGGGAATAATGCGTGCGGCCAAAGGCGAGACACCCGACTTGTGTGTGGTCAACACCTGTTCCGTGACTGAGGTAGCCGACAAGAAAGGTCGCCGGCTGATCCGCAGTCTTGCCGCACGCTATCCGGAGGCACCGATTGTGGTGACCGGTTGCTATGCCCAGCTGAAGCCACAGGAGGTGGCCGATCTGCCCGGTGTGGCGATTGTGCTCGGATCCGACCAAAAACTGCGTATGGCTGAGTTTGTTGACGATTTCATGAAGACACATGTGCCTAAGGTGGAAGTCTCCCCCTTCCTTTCCATCAAGGATTTCCGTCCATCATGTGAACGCGGCGACAGGACAAGATATTTTCTGAAAGTGCAAGATGGCTGTGATTATTACTGCACATATTGCACGATCCCCTATGCACGTGGGCGCTCGCGCTCAGGCAATACTGATGAATTGGTTGAGATGGCGCGACGGTCTGCTGCCGATGGTGGAAAGGAAATAGTGATTACCGGAGTTAACATCGGAGAGTTCGGAAAGGATAACGGAGAGGACTTTTTCACCCTTTTGCGTCGGCTTGATGAGGTGGAGGGAATAGAAAGGTTCAGGATCTCTTCCATAGAGCCTAATCTGCTAACGGAGGAAATCGTGAGATGGACGGCTCATGAGGCACGTGCCTTCATGCCGCATTTCCATATACCTCTTCAATCAGGTTCTGATGCAGTGCTAAAACTTATGAACCGGCGTTACACCACCGATCTATTCGCTTCCCGTGTTGAACTTATTCGTTCGCTCATACCGGATGCTTTTATCGGGGTGGACATAATTGCCGGTGCAAGAGGTGAGACTCCGGAAGAGTGGGAGAAAAGTTACGGCTTTGCGGAAAGTCTTGATGTGACACGTTTCCATGTCTTCCCTTATTCGGAACGGCCCGGCACAAAGGCACTTCAACTGGGTGGAAATGTAAGTCAGGAAGAAAAACACGCAAGAGTGGCCGCCTTGACCCGATTGTCTGACCGGAAGATGGAACATTTTATGACTGACGCTGCCGGATCAGTGCGCCCTGTGCTATGGGAACAACCTTCCGGCGACGGGTTTATGCATGGCTTGACCGATAATTATATACGTGTGGAAGCACCGTTGAAACCTGACCTGATTAATATGGTGTCTTCCGTGAGGCTCCAGGCAATTCACCCTGATTTCCCTGAATTAATGACTGCTGCCCACGTATGAAGAAGTTAGCTGTAATCATACTTAACTGGAACGGAGAGAAACTGCTGCGTCAGTTTCTGCCGACAGCTTCAAGATTCACCTCGGGAAAGGATGTGGATCTGATCGTGGCTGACAATGGGTCTACTGATGGCTCCGTTGACTGGGTAAAAAGACATTGCCCGGAAGTTAGGGTAATGGAATTGGATAAAAACTATGGGTTTGCCGAAGGTTACAACCGGGCTATAGAGGCGACCCGCTATCCATATACTATTCTCCTTAACAGTGATGTCGAGGTCACCGAAGGATGGTGGCAGCCTCTGTTGGAATATATGGAGAGGCATACCGCCGTTGGCGCTCTCCAGCCGAAGATAAAGTCTTTCCGTAATAAGGAATATTTTGAGTATGCCGGAGCTGCCGGAGGCTATCTCGACCGTCTTGGTTATCCCTATTGTCGTGGACGTCTTTTTGATTGTGTGGAGAAAGATGAAGGGCAGTATGACGGGGCGGCTGCGGACGTATGCTGGGCTTCCGGGGCTGCGCTGATGGTTCGCACCAATGTCTATATGCAGCTTGGAGGTCTCGACCCATTATTTTTTGCCCATATGGAGGAAATTGATCTATGTTGCCGGATGCAAGCTGCCGGGTATCGCGTTGTGGCGCTTCCCGAGTCTGAAGTGTTTCATGTGGGGGGTGCTTCCCTGAGTCAGGGTAATCCGCAGAAGACCTATCTTAATTTCCGTAACAACCTCCTTCTCTTGCATAAGAATCTCCCACTAAAGCGGGGCAAAAAAGTCCTGCTGTTTCGCCGCCTTGCCGACACTCTTGCTTTCTTTATGTATGTGGCAAAATTTGACTTTGCCAATGCCAATGCCATATTGAAGGCTCACGGTGATTTTCGGAAGATGCGTAGGCAATATACATCCCATCCCTCTGAGGATATATTGGCCACCCTTCCCGGTACTTCAAGGATGATCGTGATTGATCGTTTCCTGTTGCGGAAGAAGAAATAATCTTCCTTAAAAGAAATGACGTATGCGGCAAAGGAAACGACGTATGCAGCCGAAATCTCCGAATGCAGTCATATCAAATTGCGTATAAGTCGCCATGCCCCTCTTCCTCCGAGTCGGGTGTAATGATACACGAATGAAAATATGGGACAACGTAACTTTTCTGTGAAACGGGTGGAACGTAGTTTTTTCATAACCTGCCGCCTCAGTTCATTAGCCAGTTGGGGCTTGCCCTCTTTAGCGTAATGGGCTGCAAGTATTATTTCGCGATAACTTATAATTCTGAGCAAACGCTGTTTATCCGGGTTGTCTGAAATCTTTATATCCTCTTTGACAGCACTCAGTGATTTTTCCCAACGGCCCGGATTGTCAGAGAATTTAGATCCTGTTATGGATTTTTCCTGCGAGAAGATATCAACTAAAAACTCGGGTATTCCGATCATCTTTGGATTTTTCAGCAGCAGTCTTACCCCTAATTCCCAGTCGTTCCATCCTGGCAGTGTCTCATTCCATCCTCCGGCATCGCGCAATACGCCGGCACGCACCATATAGCCCTGAGTGCGCAACAGGCTGTTGATAAGGTGATCTTCCATAGCATTCGCCGGATTGAAATGTGAACGTCTCACCGAGCCGTCAAGAAGATGCATCTCCGCTCTCCAGCACACTATGTCGGCATCAGGATGTTTTTCAAATTCACTGATAGCTTTGCTTATAAGCTCCGGACGCATCGTGTCATCAGAATCAAAATGCAATACGTATTCTCCTTTGGCGTAGGTGAGGCCGTGATTCCGGGCCGCGCATGCACCGGGAGTCATCTCCGACACGATTCTTACGTTGAAGGCATCTGAGGAGTGATCTGTAGCCCATTCTTTTGCCGTCTCCGGTGTTCCGTCGGTCGAACCATTATCGGATATGATTACTTCCAACGGACGGTAAGTCTGCTTCACGATGCTGTCAAGGCAGCGTAAAAGCAGCTCTTTACGGTTTAACACAGGGATTATGACACTGACAGTGGGTTTCATGGGCGCAAATTTAATTAAAAAAGATGTAATTTCAATGATTTTCTCCGTTTATAGGATATGAAGATTCTTTTTATAGGCGACTATTCCAATCTCCATGCATGCCTCGCGGCAGAGTTGAGGAAGAGAGGACATCATGTTGATGTCTTGTCTGACCGGGGTGGATATATGAACACTCAGGCGGACTTTTATCTGGCAAGGACTCCCGGCATAATAGGGGGTGCCAAATATCTTTACAAACTGTTCTCTCTGCTTCCGCAGTTGGGCGGATATGATGTGGTGCAGCTCATCAACCCCAATTTCCTTAAGTTGCGCCCTGGCAAGATTAAATATTTCTTTGATCATCTCAAGCGGCAGAACGGAAGCATGTTTCTTTCCCTGGCCGGGAATGACTATTTCTTTGTGAAGGCTTGTGCAGAGGCTAAGATGTTTCGCTTTTCGGAATATAAAGTTGGCGCGACGCCCACTGTTTTCCTTGAGGATGACCCGGAGAGGATGTGGGGCTGGCTATCCGACGATAACAGGCGCTGGCAGGAATATTTTTATGAAAACATAGCCGGAGCTATGGCAGTGCTGCCGGAATATGACATGGCCGCCCGTCCGCTGTTGGGCGACAAGGTGGCCTTCACCAATATCCCGGTTGATTTGTCGGGATTGCCATATGAGCCTAATAATGTGGATGGACCTGTAAAGATCTTTATCGGGATGCGTGGGGGGATGGAAATCCAGAAAGGCACATCCCTTCTTCTCGGCATAGCGCGTGAACTGGAGAAGGAGATGCCGGAGAGGGTAGAGGTGGAGAGAGTGTCGGATGTCTCTCTCGATGAATACCTTACCCGGATGAAGAAAAGTAATATCGTGCTCGACCAACTGTATGCCTATTCTCCGGCTACCAATGCTCTGCAGGCTATGGCGTTGGGCAAGGTGGCCGGCAGTGGCGCCCAACCGGAATATTACGATTATATAGCCGACACACCATATCGCCCTGTATTTACCCTTTCTCCGACTGATCCCGGACTGAAGGAGCGGCTGTGTGCGCTTGTGCAAAATCCTGAAGAAATGATGCTCCGGGGAAAGTGGGGGAGAGAAATAGTGGAGAAGAATAATGATGTCAGGATCGTTGCTGACAAGTATATTGCCCATTGGGAAAAGCTGGGTTGACACATGGTGGGGCAGCGGCGAAAGTGAGTAGAAGATGAGTGGTTTCATAAGGTGGTTGTATGGCGTCTGATAACTCATATAAAAGTATCCTTAAAGGCATCTCGGCATTCGGGGGCGTGCAGGTGTTTCAGATTCTGATTACCTGGGCGCGTGGCAAGTGTGTGGCGATGCTGCTTGGCACGGAGGGTATGGGTATATCGGCCCTTTTCACATCCTCATCCACCACCATCCAGAAATTTGCTTCGCTTGGCCTTAACCTTGCCATCGTCAGGGAAATGGCCGAGGGATCAAACGACAGGAAGACGGCCTCTGACATAATTGGACTTGCATTAAGGATCATTACAGCCACCTCATTGCTCGGTGCGCTTGTGTGCGTGTTGTTTGCCTTTCCTCTCAGCCGGCTCACGTTTGGAGATGACAGTATGGGTTGGCAATTCATGCTTCTCGGTTTTGCCGTAGCTTTTGGAATAGCCGGAACCGGAATACTTTCTTTGCTCCAGGGGCTGCATGAGGTGAAACGCATCTCGAAAGCCTCGCTGGTAGGTGGAGCGGCAGGACTTTTGGTTGGTGTGCCACTTTATTATCTGATTGGCACGCGAGGCATTGTGCCGGCAATGATCGCCCTTTATCTGGCGATGTTTCTGTTCTATTTCTTTTCTTTGAGGAAATCTGCTGACAGATTGCCGTTCAGGTTTTCCCTTCAGCAACATAAGCCGATAATAAGGCGACTTTTGGCAATGGGGATGATCCTTATGGCGGGTGATCTGCTTGCCACTCTTGTCACCTACGGCATAAATCTCTTCGTACGCTCTTTCGGCTCTATAGATGATGTGGGTCTGTATCAGGCTGCCAACTCTGCCACTGCCCAGTATTCGGGGATGGTGTTTGCGGCTATGGCTATGGATTATTTTCCACGTCTCACGAAGGCTGCCTCCGACAACACCCTCATGCATGGCATTGTCAACAGGCAGACCGAGATTGTGTCGCTGATAATTGCACCGGCCGCCTCGCTTCTTATCCTTACGGCTCCCCTCGTAATCAAGGTGTTGTTTACTGACCAGTTTGCCCCCATTCTCCCTCTGATGCGGTGGATGGGACTCGGCATAATGTTTCGCGCACTGATGATGCCGGTGGCATATATCACCTTTGCCAAAGGTAATAAAAAAGTATTCTTCTATCTGGAGGCGTTGCTGTGTAATGCTCTTACATTCTCACTCAGTTGCCTGTTTTTCTATTTTTTCGGACTGATAGGTTTAGGCTACGCTTTGGTGGCCGACAATGCGTTGTGTATCTTCATATACTATGCTGTCAACCGTCGGCTCTATGGCTACCGGTTTTCACGCGCTGCCCTGACAGCAATGTCAACGGCTGTGGTGCTGACCGCAGCCTGTTTCCTTTGCTCCCTGATTGGGAATGAGATGGTGAGTTATGCCCTTATGGCGGCTTCATGTATCCTCGCAGCGGTATGGGGTGGGATAAACCTGCGCCATAAACTTAAAAAAAAGGATGACACCGTTACTGGATCCAGTCAAGAGGACACCGTTATCGGATCCACTCAAGAGGATTAAGTTTCTCCCTGTTGCGCCACACTTCAAAATGAATTGAGCCTATGCTGGGGTCATCTTCATCCGCTGCCACTTTGCCAAGTGCCTGGCCTGCATTCACTTTGTCACCCACCTTTACGGATGCTGACGCAAGATTGGCATAGATCGTGAAATAATTACCGTGATTGACCATCACAACTGTGTTGTAGCTGTGTTCCACGAATATGGCTGACACCTTGCCACCGTAAACAGCCACTGCTGAGGCTCCCGCACTCACTTCGGCATCAATCCCTGTGTTTTCGTATATCACATCGGGCAAACCGGGATAAGGCTGGCGACCGAATCGTGAGGTGACTTTGAACGACCCTGACACAGGGCGCGGCAAACTTCCCTTCATGCCACCAAAATTGCCACTGTCATGCGCTGCCGTGCTCTTGGAACCGCTGCCGCTGTCTGATGCCGAGCCATTGCCGCGAGGGGTGCGCTTGCGGGCATCGGCATAATTCTTCGGCACTTCCTTCTGTGCTTCCTCAGCCTTCTTTTTCTTCTCGTCAGCCTCTTTCTTTTTCTTCTCGGCCTCTTTCAGTTTCCTGTCAGCCTCCTGCTTTTTCTTTTCAGCCTCCTGAAGCTTTTTCTCGGCTTCTCTCTTTTTCTTGGCATCCTTCTCAGCCTGTTTCTGCTCAAGTTCAGCCTGTTTGCGTGCCATCTCAGCCTCATGGGCAGCCTTCTCAGCGGCGGCTTTCTCTGCAGCCGCTCTTTCAGCGGCGGCTTTTTCTGCGGCAACCTTTTCTGCGGCAGCTTTTTCGGCAGCTGCTTTCTCAGCCGCTATCCTGGCAGCCTCTTCACGGGCACGCCGCTCTTCCTCCGCTTTGCGCGCAGCCTCCTGACGGGCGCGTTCCTCGGCAGCCTTGCGTTCTTCCTCTGCGATGAGCATCGAGATACGGTTGCGCAGTTCATTGGCCTCGGCCTGTTTCCGGCTGAGGTGAGACTTCAGTGCATCACCGTTTTTCTTGAGTTCCACCACGAGGGCATCCTGCTTGTTATATTGCTGGTTAAGGGCTGCCTGCTCCGCCTGCTGACGTTTCAGGGCAGCGTCATGCTCACTTTTGGCCTTCCCTAATGACACTTTCTCGTTTTTCAACTGGGCGTTCTTTGTGTCGATGGCTGCACTCTGCCTGTCTTTCCACGCTGAGAACTGTTTCAGATAGCGCATGCGCCGCAATGCCTGGTTGAAATTTTCCGAAGCGAAGATAAAGGCAAGCGCCGAGTTTTTCTTTCGTGTCAGGCGCATCTTTTTCAGGGCCTTCAGATATTCTTCCTGGAGCCGTTTCAATTCCGCCTCATTGGTGGCGATGCTCTTTTCAAGTCCGGCTATCTTCCCGTTGAGCGTGCCGATCTGCTTGGTGGTGGCTTCTATCTTCTTTTTCGATGACGCTATGCCGTCGCCTAACTTCACAAGCTCATTCAGACCGTTTTTAACTGACTTCTCATTCTCTTTGATCTGCGCTTCTGTCTGGCGTATTTCCTGCTGGGTGGCCTCCTGGCGGCGCTTCACGTCGGCAGATGTTTCCTCTTTCTTCGGTGCGGCCTTCCCGGTTGTTTTACCAGCGGGCTTCCCGGTTGACTTACCAGTATTTTTCCCTGTTGTTTTCTGACCGGTAGCAGGTTTGGGGGTGTTGGTTGTGTTTTTGGTTTTACGCTTGCGCGTATTGTTGGTCTGCTGGGCATATACCGGGGGTGTAAGCATGTCGGCTGCCGGTTGCGCCGCCATGCAGAAAAGGGTTGCCGTAATGAGAGTGTTGCGTAATCTGAAATGTGCCATGTGATAAGTTAGCTTGTTGGGGGTCAGAACGATTTTACGAACTGCTCGAAACTTAACTTCGTATATTTGCTGTTGATTTTTATCGGATCAATCTCCGTGCCTCCCTCGGTGGGATAGTCGAGTTGCAGGCTGCCGCCATATATCTTGGTAGGCGACTGATAGCTGACATTGATGTCATATCCCTTGTCGAAATACTCATAAGTCACGCTGACATTGGTGTCGGGATGTTGCGTGGGCATAACGAGCAACACAGCGGCACGCATGGAGTCGTCAATAAGATAACCGTAGTTAAATTCTTCAAGTTCGATTGCCTCTGCCGGAACAAGTGAATACTGCCTTCCCTCTTCCGGAAACAGTTCGACCATCTCACGGATGTCATTTGTGAGTTCACCGGCACCGGGGAGTGCCACACGTCCTAAGAGAACTGACTGCACATCGCCCAACGTTAGCGGATAGCGTGACATTGCATCTGCTAACGATTCCTTTACATAGGTCTTCTTCATCTTGTTGACCACCAATATGGAATCGGAATCAATCTCTGCGCGTCCTACCTCTCCCATCAGCGGCGCACGCAGCGAAATCCTCAGCAGACTGTCTTTCTCCATATATATCTTTACTGAAGGACTGAGCGGCAGCCCGGCCATTTTCAGTTTCCCGGAAATGGTCATGGTTTCCCATTCGTCCCAAGGCTCCACGATAGCTTCCACAACCTTATTCCTCTCCTTGCGTGACAAGGGGTCTTGTGCCGAGGCTGCCTGCGGAGCCATTAGCGCAAATGTGCAGACGAGCAGGCCTATAAGCCTCAGACGGCTTTGTAATATCTGTTGTGCCTTCCGGCGGAATGTAAATCCAGTCATATCCTTAACTTGGTGATAGGTTATTTGTCGGTTTGCTTGAAAAAATCTTTCATTCGAAAAAATCTTTTGCTTGAAAAAGTCTTTCATTCGAAAAAGAAAGTCTTGTGGGTCACCTTTTTCTTTAGCAGTGGGTTGTCAGGCTCCAGTTCCAGAGCCTTCTTCCAATTTGCGAGCGCCTCCTCCGGCATGTGGTTCATGAAAAGGATGTCGCCGTAATGGTGGTAGAACTCCGCAGCCACCTCTCCCTCCTTCTCTGCAGCCTCCACTGCCTGCTTCTGGGCCTCAAGCGCTTCGGCATACTCCTTGCGCTTGAACAATACCCATGCATACGTGTCAAGATAAGTAGGATTCTCAGGATCGGCTGCCACAGCCTCGCGGCTCATCTCCAGCGCACGGTCAAGGTCACCGCCGTTCTCAGTCAGGAAATATGCATAGTTGTTGAGGGTAAGCTGGTTCTGCGGATAAAAGAAAAGGGAGTTGTCATAGGCGCGGAAAGCCTTGTCAAGCATCTCGGCGGAATAATACATGTCGCCCAGCATGTTGTAGAGAGTGCTGAGGCGCGTCAGACCGTCATAGGAGAACTTATTGAGTATTGAGCTGTCGGTGATTGAGTCGGTCAGCGGCAGGGTGGGGTCGGCCTCATGTATCAGCTCGGCATACGTGGCCTCCGCCTCGTCATAGTCTTTCTCTAAGGTGGCGGCTGAGGCATACATGAGTTTCAGCCCGTTGGGCAATTCTATATGTTCTCCGGCCCTGCGGTAGGTGGCCATCGCATCTTGCGCCCGGTCTTCGGCAAGCTGATAGCGCATGAGCTGTCCCCAATAATTCACATCAGTCGGATTGAGGTCAATGGCATAGTTGATCTGCTCTTCCGCACCCTTGAAATCACCTTTGGCACCCATGTAACGTGCTGACAGGTCGAGCACTGTGGGCTCATGCGGATATTGCTCCATGAGCACACTGAAAAGATGGTCGCCCCGGCTCGTGTCGCTGCTGTCGTTCAGGAGGGTCTGGAGATAATCCTGCAGCATCCCTGTCTTGTCGTCAAGGTCGAAGTCTTCCGAGAGAAGGGCCTCATACATTTTTTCATCATAAGCCACACTGTCGCCTACATTCTTGTAATAATTTGCGAGTGAGATCTTAGCCATGCCGTTGGCCGGATTCAGGGCCTCTGCCTGCTTGTAATAGGCGAGGGTTGAATCGTTGTTGCCGATGATCTCATACAGGTTGCCCTTCAGTATGCGGTAGGTAGGCTCTTTCTCATTATGATTAATGAGTGACGTGGCTTCGTCAATGGCCTTGACGGTGTCGCCCATGTTGAGGTGGATACTCATTTTTTTCAGTGACACCTGCGGCGACTTCCCTTCGGCCCGTTCATAGCGGTTGAGCGCGTCGATTGCCATTGCGGGGTTATGATCAGCCATATATACGTCGGCAAGCTGCACCAAGTTGAGGGTCTCTTTTGGCATCAGGGAGTCAAGCCGCTCATATATCCTTATCGCCTCCGGGAGTGTGTCGAGTTGCGTGGCAAGATAAGCGTAGAAACGCGACTCATAGCTGTCGCCGGGGTATGTATCCACATATGCCTGTATCATCGCCAGCGAACGCTTCACCTCTTCCGGCGTCTGGGTTGATTCCGTGTTGATTATTAGGCGCGTGGTGGCGTAGGCGTTACCGGCTTCCACATATGTTGGATCGGTGAGATATGCCTTTTTGAAATACTCATAAGCCTCCAGTGCGTTGCCTTGTGCGCGTTCTCGCGCACCCTCCATATAATAATAGCGGGCTTTCAGGCGGTCAGACGCGATGGCTGCTCCTCCCATGAATAATGAGAGGAGGCTCAGTGCAATTATGATGAATGTCGCTTTTTTCAACGTAATGGTCTGTTTTATCGTTTGGGGCGTCATACGCCTGTGTGTCCGAATGAGCCGTCTTCGCGTTTGGTACGGTCAAGTTCCTTCACTTCTTCCCATTCCACATGGGAATACTGTTTGATCACAATCTGGCAGATCCTCTCGCCGTCTTTCACGGTGTAGCTGTCCTGGCCTAAGTTGATGAGGATTATGCCAACTTCTCCGCGATAGTCGGCGTCGACTGTGCCGGGGCTGTTGGCTATCGTCAGGCCGTAGTTGAGCGAAAGGCCCGAACGCGGACGTATCTGGCACTCATATCCTTGCGGCAACTGTATGTAAAGTCCTGTCGGGATGAGGGCGCGCTGGCCCGGCTGCAGCGTTACGGGTCCTGCCGGAAGATAGGCGTGCACATCCATGCCGGCTGCCTCGAATGTGCTGTAGGAGGGGAGGGGATGATGACTCTTGTTTATGATCTTTACCTTTACTCTGTCCATTGTTACACGGGTTTAAACGGTAAATATGAGGTTTATGATTATGTCTTCAACAGTTATCCTTTTATTATAATAACTGCTGTTGACTTGTTTGGTTTAATTTGTCGGCAGATGTAAAAGTTTTTGCAACTCCCGTCAAAACTGCAAAATTACTAAAATTATCAGTCAAAATGCAACTTCTCCCGCAAAAAAATTGGGTCGTCTCACCGTGGATGGTAAGACGACCCTTAGTCCTTTCGTAAGGCTCAGCGGGATTAACCCTCTGTGATAGCGTCGTTAGGACAAACCTGTGCGCAGCTGCCGCAGCTGATGCAAGTGTCGGGATCGATGTGATAGATGTCGCCCTCAGAAATTGCGTCTACGGGGCAAACTGACATGCAAGTGCCGCATGCGATGCAGTTATCGCCAATTACGTATGCCATAATGCTTAAAGTGTTTTTAGTTATTAGTTATTTGAGTTGATTATTGCTGCAAAATTAGGCGATAAAAACCAAATGCGCAACTTTTTGCCAACTATTTCGGCTAATTTATATTGAATCCAAATTACGTCGCCCTCCTCTCCCGATGTCATTATATAAAAAACATGAAGATTTTTGCCGCATATGCTGATAGTATCAAATATATTTTATATCTTTGCAGCAGTTTTAGTATCTCTTGCCAAGAGATAATATTTGATGATGTTGTTTCCTGGCAGTGATTCTGAGGCGTGCCGCCACCGGGAAAGCTCCTGTATAGGCTCGTTCCGGGGATCCGAGGCATAGTGCAGACGGACGGCGGTGAGTGATGCGCGACGGAAGATTTCGTGTCTGATGCCGTGCAAAAAGGATTGTCATACGCAATAAAATGGACCGTAGCATTTCTGACAGTGAAACCCAGACCGAATGGTTTGCCATCAGGACCCGCCGCGACTTCGCGGCGGAGAAAATGCTCGCCCCCTTCTGTGAGGAAGTCTTCTTCCCGAAGCAGAAG
>CAZQSD010000032.1:0-23883 GCA_964595885.1 uncultured Sangeribacter sp. | reverse complement strand
GTTCCTTTATTCCCTTTCCTTCGGAAGTAGTGGTTCCACCGGCCGCTTATCTGGCGTGTACAAATGCAGGAGCCGGAGCTGATATGAATATATTTATGGTGGTGATATTCGCTACTTTGGGTGCACTTGTAGGAGCATTCGTAAACTATTTCCTGGCTTTATGGATAGGCCGTCCGGTTGTATATGCATTTGCTGACAGCCGATTTGGCCATATGCTCATGATCAATCGGGAGAAAGTGGAGAAAGCGGAAGCATATTTTGACAAGCATGGTGCGATTTCCACCTTTGTCGGACGGCTCATTCCTGCTATTCGCCAGCTTATTTCTATCCCGGCTGGCATATCTAAAATGAATATACCGCAATTTGCACTCTTTACCTCTCTTGGAGCCTTAGTCTGGAACAGTGTGTTGGGAGCACTCGGCTATTGGCTGTCAACCACTGTCAGTCCTGACCAACTCTTTGAAAAGGTAGAGGAATATAACCGTTATCTGACATGGGCTGGATACGGAATCGCAATTATATGCCTAATCTTTATCATTTGGCATGCTTTCAAGCCAAAGAAAGCTGCCTGAATACTTAAAATATACCATGAAAGTTTCCCCATCGCTTTTGGCAGCGAATTTTGCCAACCTCACTCCCGATATAGAAATGCTGAATGCTTCAGAGGCTGATTATCTGCATCTTGATGTCATGGACGGCGTATTTGTGCCTAATATTTCATTTGGCTTCCCTGTGCTTAAGGCCGTAAGCAAGATATGCAGGAAGCCACTTGACGTGCACCTGATGATTGTGGAACCTGAAAAATGGATTTCCCAGGTGAGAGATCTTGGTGCAGAATACATGAACGTCCATCAGGAAGCGTGTGTCCATCTTCATAGCACTGTGAGCCGTATACATGATGCCGGTATGAAAGCGGCTGTCACTCTAAACCCATCCACTCCGGTCAGTCTGCTTACGGATATTATCAATGATGTTGATATGGTGCTCCTGATGTCGGTTAATCCAGGATTCGGAGGGCAGAAATTTATTCCTAATACTCTAAAAAAAGTTAGGGAACTACGCTGCCTTATTGAAGATTCCGGGTCGAAGGCACTTATAGAGATTGACGGTGGTGTCAACGTAGAGACCGGAAAGCAGCTTGCAGAAGCCGGTGCTGATATTCTTGTAGCCGGCAGCTATGTGTTTGGTGCGCCTAATCCTGAGGAGAAGATTAATCTTTTGAAAAATCTCTGAGCATAGAGTCTCCCATCGTCAGTTTTGAGACCCAATTTGTCTTTTGACAAATTGGGTCTCAAAACTGCAATATGATATGGATAATTACGTTTTAGAAATAGTTAGGAATCTGTTTCTGGGCCGGATCAATGGAGGGCTATGATTAGAATCCGAAATGTGATGATTTAATCATAAATGATAACTTTTAATAAAGATGAATTAAATGAAGAAGATTGTTTTAGGTTTCGTTGCTTCCCTTCTTTGCTGGTCAGGAAGCCAGGCTGCCGATGGTAGTAGTTCAACCCTTTGGGGACTGAGAGCGGCTGTTGATTATAATTTTCCATCAAAATGGCACACTAAGGGAGGATCGGTAAAAATGCATACTCCCGGATATGGATTCACAATAGGAGGAGTATGTAACCTCTATCTTGGCAAAAGCTTTTATTTGGAGCCCGGATTGTCATTTTTCTATGACACCTATAAATATGACTTTGTGATGGCCGGGGATGGTTATGACATAGTAAGTGACAAACCCGGCATTAAAAAAATAGGATTGCGTGTGCCGGTAGTGGCAGGCTATACCTTTGATATATCCGATGCCTTATCGATATGTGTATACACGGGTCCGGAATTCAGCTATTCATTTTCAGGTAAAATTGATTGGAATGCAGATTTTGAAGTTGATATGCCGGATAATCTATTCGAGACAGAGCAGCATCGCGCTGATGCCGCATGGAAAGTTGGAATAGGCTTTCCCTACAAATCATTCATGGCGAGTGTAGACGTTGCCTTCGGCATGACTGACATTTTGAAGTCAGCCATGCGAGGCTACGATCGTCGATTGTCGGTAGCGCTTACTTATTATTTGTAAAAGCTTACTTATATACTTATTTATTGTCATTTATCATATCAAGAAACTCGGATTCTGAGATCATAGGAATTCCGAGTTTCTCGCATTTCTCACGTTTGGCCGGCCCCATGTTCTCGCCGGCAAGCACAAAACTCGTCTTTTTGGAAATGCTGCCGGCATTCTTTCCACCTTCGCGTTCAATAATATCTTTGTATTCATCACGGGAATGATGTGTAAATGTGCCTGAAATAACTATAGTTTTCCCTTCAAGGGCTGTGCCTTTGGGAGCAAGTTTTTCTTCTGAAAGACTCATCTGTATCCCGGCTTTTTTCAATCTTTCAATATTATCAATACTGATAGGATCTCTAAGATAATCATAGATGCACTTCGCAATCACCGGGCCAACATCAGGAATGGCGGTCAGTTCATCTTCACTCATTGCCAGCATATTGTCCATAGTCTTTACGGAAGAGGCAATTCGTTTTGCCGTTGTCTCGCCGACATTTGGGATAGATAGCGCATAGACAACCCTTTCAAAAGGCACACTCTTAGAAGCCTCCAAGCCATCAAGAATCCTTTGTGCGGATTTCTCACCCATGCGATCAAGAGCCATCAGTTGTCCGGCCTTGAGATCATATAAATCCGCGATGCGTTCAACCAGACCGCAGTCAAAAAGAAGTTCTGCCGTTTCCTCACCGATACCGTCAATATTCATCATTCTACGGGCACAAAAATGTTCGATCTTTCCGGTTATCTGAGGACGACAACCGTAGTGGTTGGGACAACACCATGCGGCATCACCGTATATGCGCACAAGAGGGGTGCCACATACCGGACATTTTGTGACAAATTGGATTTTAGGAGCGTCGTGTTCGCGCTTTGATTTTTCGACTCCTGTGATTTTCGGTATAATTTCCCCGCCTTTCTCAACGTAAAGCCAGTCCCCTTCATGAATGTCGAGTTCTTGAATAATGTCATCGTTATGAAGGGAAGCACGTTTCACAATTGTGCCTGAAAGAAGCACGGGCTCAAGATTAGCCACCGGAGTTACGATGCCCATTCTTCCAGTCTCAAACGAAACGAATCGTAGGGGTGTGCATGCTTTTTCGGGATTAAACTTGAAGGCAATGGCCCAACGGGGTGACTTGGCGGTATAACCAAGATTGAGCTGCTGGCGTAGGGAATTAACTTTGAACACGAGCCCGTCAGTTGCCACCGGTAATTCTTTTCGATGTACATCCCAATAATCTATATAATCATTCACCTCTTTAAGAGAATGGAGCTTCTGCATGGCCTTTGATACTTTAAATCCCCAGCTTCTAACAGCTTCCATATTATCGTAATGATTATCGTAGGGCAGCTTATCACTGAGAAGATAGTAAAAGCGGGCATCAAGATGGCGTTTCGCAACTTCTTTCGGATCTTGCATTTTTAGTGTGCCTGATGCCGCATTACGTGGATTGGCGAATAGAGGCTCCTCATTATAAGCTCTTTCGGCATTCAGCTTCTCAAACACTTCCCAAGGCATAAGTATCTCGCCACGAATTTCAAACTCATCGGGCCAGTTGCCGGGTTGAAGTTGGAGTGGAATGCTGCGGATCGTCTTCACATTGGCCGTTACGTCATCACCCTGTGTGCCATCGCCACGAGTCACAGCCTTCACAAGTCTACCGTTTTGATATGTGATGGATATGGAGGTGCCGTCAAACTTCATTTCTCCCACGATCTCAAAGTTATCATTTCCAATTCCCTTACGCACACGGTCAAACCATTCATCAACCTCCTCAATAGAATAGGAATTGGAAAGGGACATCATAGGACGGGTATGGACTACGTGTTCAAAGGCTTTTGTCAAATCAGATCCAACTCTCTGCGTAGGAGAAAGAGAATCAAAAAACTCAGGAAATTCTTTCTCCAGAGTCTCCAGTTCCTTAAGCATCATGTCAAACTCCTTGTCGGATATTTCCGGAGAGTTTAAAACGTAATAATTATGGTTGTGTCGGTGAAGCTCGCTGCGCAAGCTTTCGATTTTTGACTTGGCTTCAGATGAGTTCATATTGTAAAAGTTTAATGCGTTGGAACTATTATGAGATCAGCAGGAGTAATTATCGGGAGATAAAGGGGTATCGCACTTCCCATAGAAATAAAGCTTGGGGAGGCATAGACGTGCCTGCACAACATCTGTCTTTACTCTCTATTATAGAACGGAAATCGTCAATGGATAGTTTCCCTCTCCCTACATCAACCAAAGTGCCGACTATAGCCCGCACCATGTTACGGAGAAACCTGTCGGCAGTTATTGTAAACACAATCCCTTTGTCTAAAAATAGAGATTGTGGATAAGAAACTTTGTCAACCCTTTCCCACTGCGCCATCCTTACATCACAGATATTGGTTTTGGCGTCTGAGTGAAGTTTTGCAAATGAGGTGAAATCATCTGTAGAGATCAGAGAAGATGCAGCTTCATTCATCCTGTCAATGTTAAGGGAAGAAGGGGAGTGCCATGAATAAGGATATAGGAAAGGTGATTTCTCAAAAGTCACGAAATATTTGTAAGACCGCTCGGTTGCATCGAACCGTGCGTGGGCATCATCATGCACACTTATGATATCGTGAAACGCAATGTCGGGCCCCGCCAACCTATTTATGGAGAGTAGGAATTTCCCTTTATCAACAATTGGCGCAGCAAGGTCAAAATGGGCAAACATTTCTTTGGCATGGACGCCGGCATCAGTGCGCCCTGCGCCAACGATAGAAATCGGGAGCCGTGTCACCACTGACACGGCTTCTTCGATCCGTTGCTGCACCCCCATTGCATTTGGCTGCGATTGCCAGCCGTGGAAGTTAGCACCATTATATGACAATTTCAGGAAATATCTCATGATCAGAGTGAAATGCCTTATTCAGAATTATTTCAAGTGCTTCACTGTTTAATCCCTTTCAAGATAGGTGATTCCGTAAAGTCCCGAGCGATAGTTATTGAGGAATTGTCTGCCTTCTTCAGGAGTAATGACGCCTTGTTTCATGGAACGCGACACCCATGTCTCAAGATTGCGCACAAGTTTTTTCGGATTATACTCCACATAGTCAAGCACATCTGCCACGGGTTCGCCATCAATGACTTGCTCAATTTCGTAACCATCTTTATTGACTGAGATATGGACAGCAGCAGTGTCGCCAAACAGATTGTGGAGATCGCCGAGAATTTCCTGATATGCTCCTACGAGGAAGACTCCAATATAATAATGTTCATTTGCCTTGAGGGCATGCACCGGAAGAGAATAAGACATACCTTGTGGTGACACAAACCTATTTATCTTACCATCTGAATCGCAGGTGATGTCTTGGATGGTGCAGCGGTGATTCGGTTTTTCATCAAGACGCTGCACAGGCATTATAGGGAACACCTGATCTATTGCCCAGGAATCTGTGAGGCTTTGGAAGAGAGAAAAATTACAGAAATACTTTTCCGGGAGCATCCTGTCAACTTTTTTCAATTCTTCAGGTGGATGCTTCATGGAACGGGTAAGATCATTAACATCACGTGCCACCGACCAGAACAGTTTCTCGATCTGTGCCCGGGTTCGCAGGTCAAGTAACCCCAGACTAAACAGCTCAAGAGCTTCTTCACGGATCTGAAGAGCATCGTGCCAGTCCTCAAACATTGTGGTAGGATTGATGCGGTCCCAAATATTATAGAGTTCCTTAGCTAATTCATGGGCATCTTTATCAATCTCCTCATTATCATTCCATATAGGGAGTTGAGTGGTTTCAAGCACCTCAATGATTAAAACCGAATGGTGAGCCGTAAGGGATCGTCCGCTTTCAGTTATGATATTTGGTTGAGGGAGATGGTTTTTGGTGCAGACGTCCACAAGTGCCGACACAGAGTCGTTGACATATTCCTGAATTGAATAATTCATGGAATTTTCGCCCATGGATGAGCGCGTGCCGTCATAGTCAACACCAAGGCCGCCACCTATGTCGACAAACTCAATGTTGAAGCCCATCTTTGAAAGCTGGACATAGAATTGCATTGCCTCCCGGAGAGCATTTTTAATGCGGCGTATCTTGGTTATCTGGCTTCCAATATGGAAATGTATGAGTTTGAGCGACTCAATCATCTTGTTTTTCTCAAGGAATGACAGAGCATCAAGGAGTTCTGAAGAATTGAGTCCGAATTTGCTGACATCTCCCCCGGATTCTTCCCATTTGCCACTCCCTGACGAGGATAGTTTTATTCGGATGCCAATGTTGGGCATTATGTTTAGGCGTTTGGCAACATCTGCTATAAGCTTGAGTTCATTTATTTTCTCAACAACAAGATAGGTGCGCCGCCCCATCTTTTGAGCAAGAAGAGCCAACTCCACATAATCCTCATCTTTATAGCCATTGCAGACGATGATTGATTTAGAATCTGGATTTACAGCCAGAACAGCATGGAGTTCGGGTTTGGAACCGGCTTCCAGCCCGATATTGTATTTATTGCCATGACTGACGATTTCTTCTACGACCTGGCGTATCTGATTCACTTTAATGGGATAGACGATAAAATTCTTACCGCTATAGTTATATTCGTCGGCAGCTTTCTTAAAACAAGAGGATATCTTTTGAATCCTATTGTCAAGAATATCGGGAAAACGTAATAGGACGGGAGCTGAAACGTCGCGGAGTTTAAGCTCATCCATCACGACCTTTATATCAACAGGTGCACATCCTTCCCGAGGAGTCACCTGCACATGTCCCTTTTCATTGATGGAGAAATAGGTCAATCCCCACCCGCTGATATTGTAGATTTCAGTAGAATCTTCAATACGCCATTTTCTCATTCCTATAATTTTTTGTTTAGTTTGTTATGAAATTAATCTTATGGACTTTATAATGATTATTGCAAACAAATGAAGGACCGGCTATTGTTTCCTGCCGAGGATTTCAAATTTCTCGACAATAATTTCTGTCCTCCGTCTGACAATCTTCATTCTATCTTCATATTCCCGGCTTCTGAGATAACCTTCCACATATATCTGGGTGCCTTTTCTGACATACCGTTCCACCATCGATGCATTTTGTCCACCGAAAACGAGAGCATGCCATTCTGTGAGTTCAGTGCGAGAGGTGCCTCTGACTTCATTGGTAGCCAAAGATACATATGCTATTGGACGATCTTTTTCCGGGTATCTTACTTCCGGGTCAGCCCCGACATATCCGAGTAAAATTACTTTGTTAACCGACATGGCTGATCAGTTATAATCATATTTGAATGATAGCCTTCAGGCAAACCACGAAGGTTGACGGGAGGAAAGATCGGAGGGGTCGCCAAACACAGAAGATTTCAAATGCAGGCCTACTTTTTCATGGAGTGCAAAAAGAAGATTGAGCATATGGACAGCATCCCCGGCTCCTCCGCGCATAAAAGCATCAGCCACCGCATTTATCTCAATCAAGCCTGCCCCCGGCTTACAGAATGAAATCACACATTTCTGCGTTCCTTCCACTTCTTTTTCCGCCACATCTTCCATAGTCATGAAAGTGAAGTTATGATCATTATATATAGCTTCAAAGATTTTGTCCACTTCCAGAGCTGACAAAGGGCTTTTCATTGAGATCCTGACCCTTATCCCACGTGCGGAAGAGCCTTTCTTGAATCTTACCTCCACATTATTTTCGAAGCTGTTTTGGTATTTTTTTAGCTGTCTGATTATTTCTTTTTCTATTTGGTTGGCATCGGGAGCAGAGAGAGAGACCGGGATAGTCACTTCTATGTCAATGTCAGAAGATATAAGCAGATTTGCAGCTAACGGATAAAGCGCTATGAGTGCCACTGAAGCTGCTGAAGATGGTATAATTGCTGTCTTAGCCCCTCTGACAAGTGGTTTGCGGTTGATTTCAGAAAGACCGTATTCCATGTCGGAATTCTCCCAATATTCAAACCGGGATGGAGAAAGGTTTATAACCCTCAGTTCAGGCCAGTCTTTAAGCCTATCAACAATTTGGCGTCCCATCTCTGAATCATCGGTGATAAACACGGCGTTTAGCTTGGCAGGGTTAATTCTGTCAGTGAAAGTCAAGGTTCTCTCCCCGATAAATCCATGATGACAACATGAGATGTCTCTGCCCGCCATGCCGGGGGAATATAAAGAAGCTATGTCAACTTCAGGATGATTGACAAGAATGCGGAGCAACTCACCTGCTTGAAGAGAGTCCGCACCGACGATACCTACTTTTATCATGGATGATGTGATTTGATTTCGTTAATTGGCAAAGAAAGGATTGAAGAGAAGATCTCATAAGTGCGTTCCTGGGATACGCCTTCACGCATAACGGCGAAAATAGTGTCTGAACCCGGGATTGTGCCAAGTATGTCAGGATGCTTTCGTATGTCAATGTCATATGCCAGTCCGGAAGCATAGCCATTTCTAGTCTTGATAACGGCTATATTGCCAGACACCTCAATAGATAAGAACCCACTCTGATAGTCAGCATGAGGATTGGTCTGGCCTCCCAATAATAATTTGTCCTTTAGCGTGTCGCTATCAGGCAACACATACATATACGTACCTCTATCAGTAGGCACTTTTGTGGTCCGAAGCATTTTAAGGTCGCGTGAAAGGGTGGCCTGCGTAACCTTATGTCCTTTTTTTAGCAGTAATGCTGCCAGCTCTTCCTGACTGGCTATGCAATGATTTCTGATGAGATCAATTATCACATCAATTCTTTTTTTTCTATTTTTCATGACGAATGATTCTGTTGGGCTCGTTTATCAATTTCAGCTTTAATTTTAGCCGCTTCCTCATAGTTTTCATTCTCCACAGCATTTTCCATTGCGGCCGTAAGCTGCGTGTCAGTCATATCATTATAACTTAATTCTTTTTTCCTGAATGATGGCTTAACCATTTGAGATTGTCCCGTAACATTAAATTCTTTCCCTTTTGGTTTTGATTCCTCAGGATTGAAACCAGACTCCATGAGCACTTCTTCTGAAGTAAAGATTGGTGCTCCTGTCCGGATGGCAAGAGCCACCGCATCGGAGGATCTTGAATCTATCACCTTAACATTGATGCCGTCAGTGAAGACGAGGTCTGCTGTGAAAACTCCGTCAGGCAGCCGCTTGAGATTGACTTCAACCAATTCTATTCCAAATGCGCTGAGGGCATTGACCATCGTGTCATGGGTAAGCGGACGTGGAGTCTTTACTTCCTGAAGTTTGCATTCGATTGCCTGCGCTTCCGGGAAGCCTATTATGATAGGGATTCGGCGTGCTGAACCGACTTGCTGAAGAATTAGGGCATATACGCCTGATTCAATCTGGTTATAAGTGATTCCTACAAGTTCAAGTCTGTATTTCTTATCCATATGGGTTTTCTTTTGATTAATTGTTACGGCGGTGTTTCTTTTTAACGATGGGGGAAATCATGGCAGAGCCGAAACATAGGTTCCTGTCTTTGCTGTAGATTATGGCAAATTGTCCGGGAGCGATTCCCTGCACGTCAGATAGTGATTCAATTCTAAGATTATTATCACTATCCTTTATCAAAAAACCGTCAAGGAATTCCGGTGTGTGACGGGTTTTAAAGCATATTTCCACTTTATCATTATCCGGGTTGTTTTCATAATTATGGAACTGAAATGGGGAGAGGGTGATCCAGTTTGGTTCATCAAGCGGGACGGTCCTGCCATACTGGAGTTTTGTGTCGTAACCATTAGAGACATATATGACATTATCGCGGACATTTTTCTTGACCACAAACCAGGGACCGCCACTTAGCCCAAGCCCTTTTCTCTGTCCTATGGTATAAAACCAATATCCTCTGTGGACACCAATTTTCTTGCCTGTTTCGATTTCGATTACCGGGCCTTCTTTTTCTCCAAGATGACGTGCAATGAAATCAGCATAATTGATTTTGCCAAGAAAGCATATGCCCTGCGAATCTTTTCTTGCAGCATTGGGAAGCCCGGCTGCCCGTGCAATCTCCCTTACCTCGCTCTTGTCAATGTTGCCAAGAGGAAATATAATGTGTGAGAGCTGGTCATAAGAAATCTGTGCCAGGAAATCAGTCTGATCCTTTACAGGATCTTTTGCAGTAGCAAGAAAATACCGGCCGTCAATTTCTTTCACGGAAGCATAGTGACCGGTAGCTGTCTTATCAAATTCATTTCCCCACTTACGTTCAAAAAAACCGAATTTAATCAGTTTGTTGCACATCATGTCGGGGTGGGGGGTAAGTCCTTTTTTCACTGCATCAAGAGTGTACGCCATTACATGTTGCCAATACTCTTCATGAAGTGACACTACTTTTAAGGGCAGCCCATATTTGCGGGCAATAAGACTACACATTTCTATGTCTTCATCAGCTGAACAGTCACCTTCTCCATTGTCTAATCCTATACGGATATAGAAAAGGTGTAGTTCATGGCCTTCTGAATGAAGTTTATGTACCACTACCGCACTGTCAACGCCGCCGGATATAAGCACTGCAATCTTCATACTTCCTCAAGTTCTCCTTCGCTTTTGTTGGCTGAATGAATAAAATGAAGTGATAAAAAATAGTCGATAGATATTTTTCCGGGTCCCACGAGAAGGAGGAAAAAATAAATGCCAAGAAACATAATTGGCAGATAGCCTTGTTGTTGCCAGTCAAGCAGATAAGGCGCATCCGACACGTAATCGTGCAGCAGATGATATTCTGCCACGATCATTGCGATAAAAGGGCCGATTATCATGAATCGGGTGAGGAATCCAAACATTATGAATATTGAACAGCCTATTTCAATAGCTATCATGACAGCCAGGGAGAGTTCGGATGACATTCCCATTACAGCCGGAAAATGCTCACACATTTCATAATAGTGTGATACCTGTCTGACCCCAAACTGCATGAGCATCAAGCCTACGAAAAGACGCAGAAACAGTCTTCCGAGATTAGTATAGGAGTAACCTGTAAATCGGATATAAATTCTTTTTATCAATTTTGACAAGCTAAGATTATTCATATGTCGATTATTTTTGCCTTATACAAACTTTTGATTGAGTTAATGAAACAGGATATCAGTTCACATCCTCGAGTGCGCGATCTACTGCTGATTCAAGAGGCACATTCTTCATAACAATTTTTCCGTCAGAGCCGACATAATAGACTGAGGCGAAATACGCATCTGATTTGGCTCTTATGTCGATCTTGTCACCAATATTCTCGGCAACTCCCACAGTCCAGCGTTGTGGATAATTAGCCACTTCTTCACGCCAGTTGTCTATTTTGTCAGGGATGATAAACAGCACATTAAGTTTTCCCTTATCGACTGCCTGGGTCAGTTGGGCGTTGGTTTCCATGCGCAGGCGGGTTATTCTCCAATCCGGACTTACCGGATTACCAAAAATAATGATGGATGGAGTCGACATAGGAAAGTATGTTGATTCACCTCCGTTTTTATTTTCGAAAGAGAAAGAGGGCGCTGTATTTCCAATTTTAGAATTTTCAATCATCGTGAGCTGGCGCTGATACTTTTCCTTTCGCTGGGGGGTAATTTTTTTATTCTTAATAAGGGTATTGAGAAATTTAATGTATACTTCATCAATCCAGGCATCTGCACGGGGTCCGAATATATTTTCTTCAGCTGCTTTTGTGAATTGAAGCAGCAGGACAGGATTCTTTGACAGTGTATCAAGGAGCTTATCAACAGCTGCCGAAGCCTTTTCTTTGTCTGCGAAGCGTAGAGGGGTAGCATAGACATTAAAGGCATGGTTGAGTGCTGTCTGGTCAACAGTTGATTTAGTCTTAAAGTCCATATTGTCCCAAAAATGCTCTACAAGATAATTTGACTTTTCATTGAGGGGGGTTATTTCCTCGGGAGCAGTTATATATTCGAAAAGCGGTTCGATTTCTATATATCCCTGTGCGTAAGAAGATGCGGAAGCAAACATGACGAAGCATAAAGCCATTGACTTGACAGCTTTCGATAGTCTGCGTTGCATTATAGGAAATGAAAGTATCATATATTTATTCCTCAACAAAGTTTTTAATAAAATCAGTCCAGGCTTTATAGCCCTTTCCTGTGAGATGAAGGCCATCATTAGTAAAAGCCCTTTTCATTTTCCCATCCGAATCAGATAAAATTGGGAAAAGGTCAATGAAAGTGACGTTGTTGGCCGCTGCAATCTTTTTAAGGTGATTATTAAGCTCCGTGACCACCTTTTCCTTTCCAATCAAGTTCTTATATCTTCCAAAGTCGTTGTTGATAGGCATTACTGACTGGATATAGAGTTTAGTGGCCGGTGATTTGGCAATTATCTCTTTAACAAGCAGATCATATTCCTTAGCGAGTTTCTCAGGGGATAAATTGTGCGAGATGTCATTAATTCCGATGAGCAAGAAAATTTTGCGGGGTGAATTATCGGTCACTTGATGGAGCCGCTCCCTTACTCCGGAAATCACATCGCCTGAGATCCCTCTGTTTTTAATGGATATGTTATCGAAAATCTCTGCAAATTCTCCGCCGTCGGTAATTGAGTTTCCCAAGAACACTATGTCATTGAAAGATATGGGCAGTTCGTCAAAGAGCGAGACTTTCTGTTCCCAGTATTCGCTTCTTGCCAGGACCTCATTATTGAAAGGGAAAAACGTGCTCAAGAGTATTGAAGCAGTGCAGATGGTTTTACGAAGTGATGACATTAGTTTAATCTTTTTTTGTGTGGAAAGCAATAAGCCCGTCGATAGGAGATTTCGAAATGCGCGTCACCCGGAACCCCTGCGATGCCACAGCTTCGCGCAACACACGTTCAAAATTATATGCAATAGAACCTGTGAAACATACATCAACGGAATGTGCGCCCTTATACATAGCTACATTTCTTTTTACAAATCTTGTCAGTTCTTTAAGCACAAGTGAGAATATGTAGGGATTCCATAGGTTTTTGTGCAGGAAGGGCACAAATGAGGCAAGGAATTTGTTTGGCGCAGGCATTTTATACACCTTGTCAAGAATTTCAGGTAGGGTGAGATGATATTCTTCAAGAAAAGCGTTGCGGATGTTTTCAGGAAGCTGTTCTTTAAAAGAGTCGGAAATAAGTCTTTTCCCCAAGGCCGCTCCACTGCCTTCGTCTCCAAGTATGAAACCGAGGGAGGGAATTTGGGAAACAATTTTTTTGCCGTCATAGAAACACGAATTGGAGCCGGTTCCAAGAATGCAGGCGATGCCTTTATTGTCGCCAAATAATGAGCGTGCGGCACCCAAAAGGTCAGAACTGACGTTGGTGTCAGCGTTTGGCCAGGTAGTCTGTAGGGAATCTTTCATCTTGTTGCAGATGCGTTCTGTGGCGCATCCGGCGCCGTAGTAATGAATCTCATCTATGACGTAGTCGGCGGGTAAGGCTTGTTTTACTTCAGCAAATGTAGAATTGATAGTGTCTGCATCAGCAAGCAGGGCATTGAGACCTTCGGTGGTAACGGAAGCAGCCACATTTCCTTCGGCAGAAATGAGCGACCATTCCACAGTGGTAGATCCGGCGTCTGCTATCAGTTTACTTCTCATATTTTTTAAGCTTCAGTTAATTTTAATAAGTGGGAATGCTTTCAACAGAAAGTCTTCACAAAATTAATAAGAATTTCATAAGTATGCAAGTTTTAGCGTGTAAGGATTAACTTTTTACTTGAAAAGCTAAAAAAAGACATCCCCGAAGGGATGTCTTCACTTTTCTCTAATCTGCCATCGTTCCGGCTCGATGGTAGTTCTTTATTCAGTAAGTTAGTTTCAGAAGCCTTCCGGCTCATTGAAATTAGTCCATTCGCCAACGATCTGACGAAGGTTGGTATCGCCTTGAAGACGGAGGTCTGTAAGGTTGACGTTATAGCTGATATTCAAGTAAGAGAGCATCTGACAGAAACTGAGGTCAAGTGTCTGGAGTTGGTTATTGCTCAGGTTTACTCTCTGTAGGAATGAATGATTGCTCAGGTTAACATAGGTGAGGTCATTCCATTCGAGATTTACGAATGCCAGTGTAGGAACATCAGTCACTGAGAACGTGGTGAGGTCGTTATAGGAAGCAAAGATGTCGGTAAGCGCCTTAGCCCCGTTGATAACGAGATCTGTCATGTGGTTGTCGTTGCAAGCAATTGTAAAGAGGGAGGGAAGACCTTGGATATACAGCTTGCTGATTTTGTTTCCCTGCACATTCAGATTTTCAAGCTTTGCAAGCCCGGCGAGGGTGAGACCGCTCAGGTCATTATAGCCGGCATAGAGAGTCTTGAGATTCTGACAGTTTGCCACAGTAAGATCCTCAAGACGGTTGCTCATACAGTTGAGGTAAGTCAGGTTGACAGCATTTGACACATCAAGTTCAACCATCTGGTTGGAAGAAATGTTTAGGCGCTTCAAAAGGGGAGTGCCTGCAAGGCTGATTTCAGCAAGACGGTTGCGGTTGAGTTTCAGCACCTGAAGTTGATCGCAATTCTGCAAAGAGATGTTTGCAATTCTGTTCTTGGAGGCATTAAGCTCCATAAGGGCAGGGGCGTTACCGATTGTGAGATCAACGAGCTTGTTGCCGCTTACGTCAACCTTCTGGAGAGCAGGGAAGTCAGTAAGGTCAAGGGTGCCACCGAGCTGCTTATTATCCCATTTGATTTCAGTTACGTGGCCATTTGAAACAGTGATTCCGGGCAGTGAGGCCATGTTGCCACCATTATATCCAAGTGACTGTCCATTTGTGCCGCCATTGGCTGATGTCTGGTTTACGAACGCTTGAAGGCTTTTTGCCTCACTCTTGGAGAGATTTTGACTCCATCCGCATGATAAGGTCATGAGACCGGCCAAAAATAAAATAGATCTTTTCATAACTCGATTATTAAAAATTTAGAGAAAATTTATTTGTTTTTATCTTTTAAACACGAAAATAAGGATTAAGTTTAAATTTTTAGTTAATTTCTAAGAAAAATATTAAAAAAACCATTTAACATGATAAAAAATGTCATGGGTAACTCAGAAATTTATTTCCAGGGCACCGTTTTCACGGAGACTATATAAATGATTGATTCCACTATCTAAAGCTTCCTGCAAAAGCTCTTTCTCTTTCTTTTTCCTTATGGAAGGATGCATTATAATTTTTTCAAAGTTTTTCAACTGGGGAATATCATTCAATTTTTGATTTTTAAATCCTGACCCAAGAATAAGATATTTTTTCTTTGAGCTTTTATTTTTTGTCATAAGTATGGCCAGACTGTCAAGGGCGTTGACACAATCTACGGAAAAAATTTCACTTCCCTTAAAGTCGAACTTGCTGACCGTGTTGCGGGGGAACGACATCACATTCTTTATATCCGCCTCATAGAAAGCCATGGAAATATCGGCATATTTTTTCTGAAAGATCATTCCATCGGGCTGTGAGGAAGACATAAACGGAATAACTGCCAATGAGCCGGCGAACATGGAAACGGCCGCCAACCCGGCTATCAGTTTTTGGCGGCGTTTCATGGCATAACCAAACGTCAGCACTCCAAGCAGCCATAAGAGAATCACCGGGAAGGTGGCTTGATATTCTATTGTGGCGTTGCCGAAAGCTGAAAGGATATTAGCAATTTTAATAAAGAATTGATAGCCATAATTCAGAATCTCTGCTAATATGGAAATGTCAATATTGCACATGCA
Source organism: uncultured Sangeribacter sp. (assembly GCA_964595885.1). Taxonomy (GTDB): domain Bacteria; phylum Bacteroidota; class Bacteroidia; order Bacteroidales; family Muribaculaceae; genus Lepagella. Next base: position 8,186 of record CAZQSD010000032.1, on the reverse strand, counting down.
AGCAACAGTGTAGACCAAAGCCAATGATATAAAACAAGGTAACAAGGGAAGCATAATAAGATTGACAGGTAAGAAAAGGAGAGGAATTCTTTTAAAATAATAAGATACGATCACCCAAGTGCCAAGTGTGGCGACAAGAGATGCCAGGACCGATGCATTAATTGTGTGAAGTCGGGGATGAGTATGACGGTTGATGGTGTTGAGTGGTCCGGCAAATGTGATTATGCAAGCCACACAAAGGAAACTCAGTTGCAGACCGATATCATATATGGCTGATGGTTGCCAAAGGAGAATGAAAAAAGCTGCTGCCAGCAAGGCATTGGATGATGCATTTTTCCTCTGCATTGACAAGGCGAGAATTATAAATGTGGTCATTATACAGGCCCTTACTGTCGGGGCTGCCAGCCCTGTAAAAAAGGCATAGGCCCATATAAGGGCAGCCGCAATCCAATAACGACATTTGTGAAGTCCGGCAGCCTTGAGCGGATAGAGGAGAAGAAGTATTATGCCCATTATGATGGCTATGTGCATTCCGCTTAAAGCGAGCACATGGGCTACTCCGGCATTGCTGAAAGTAGCTTTTACTTCCCTGTCAAGAAATACCCTGTCTCCTAATAGGACAGAAATGATAAAATCACCAGTATCTCTGTTTAGTGACGACTTCTCAATCACAATTTCTATCTTGTCTCTCCATTCTGAGGCTTTGCTGAGAAAAGAGCCGGAATGTCCTTTATGTTTAATATCGGTGGCCTGTACAAAGGCGGAATAATTTATCCCCTCTCTTTTCAATCGGTCGGCATATCCTGAGCTGCGATAATTCTCGTTGTCTTTTGTAGGGATTAAGCCACATGGAAAGAATAGCAAGTCGCCTATTGAAGCTGAAAAACCGTCAGTCTTAACCGATAGTCTCAGGTTATGAAAGTCAGTTGATGTTCCTTTACTGTCATATAACTGCGAGATATTAATAGTGAGCATTTCGCCTGTGGCTACTGTCTTTATGTCAGTTACTTCACCATAAGCTGCGATATAGTTGGTCAGAGATTTTTCTTCAATGGTGTCAGGTCTGTGAAACCACGTTGTAAGTATACCGATCCCACTAAATAGGGTCAGTATCCAGATAGAATGCTTGCTGTTAAGTTTAGCTGCTTTAAAAGGGGTGGGCGAATTCTTTAGGATGATGAGATAAGTAAAGAGCGCAATTAAAATAGGTATGGCGCTCCATAAAGGTCCATCCAGATATGCGGCTGCCAGTATGCCGGTTATCAGCCCAATAAGTGGTAGTAGAAAAGTCATTTTTTATTTGTTCCATATGTCCCAGGCAGCCAAAGCCTGTAAGTGTAGCATCTCAAGCCCGTTTTTAACAATGGCTCCTTGTTCGGAAGCCTTTCTCATAAAAGCGGTGACGTCAGGGTTATATATGAGATCAAAACACAGATGGGCCGGGGTAATAAAATGGTAAGGCATATCAGGAAAGGAATCGGTATGTGGCCACATGCCCAGTGGGGTGGTATTAACGATGACCGTATGCTTGGCCAATACTTCTTCTGAAAGTTCAGGATATGTTAGTTGTCCGGATGTTTTTCTACGGGAGACTTTGATGGTTTCCAATCCGATAGAACGCAATACAAAGTCTACTGCATTTGAAGCGCCGCCAGTGCCGAGAATTATAGCATGTTTCATGTAAGGTTTTAAAAGAGGCATAATAGATGTTTTAAACCCAATTGCGTCAGTGTTATATCCTTTAAGTTTCTTTTGGCCATTGGCAGTGTCAATTTTCACAACATTTACAGCTCCGATCTCAAATGCTTCCGACGACAGGGAGTCCAGAAAAGGTATGATGCTCTCCTTGTAAGGTATGGTTACATTAAATCCCTTTAAATCAGGATTAGCATTTAGAAACTCCGAGAGGTCGGCCAGATGTGTGAGGGGTGCGAGTTTATAGTATTCATTGATGTTTTCTTTTTTAAATTTATCATTGAAGAAATCAGCTGAGAAAGAATGGCTGAGGGGATTGCCTATTAAAGCATACATAGAAAATAATTATGGAAAAAGGAAAAAATGAAAAAGGAAAGTAGGAAGGGGAGTGGTTCAAATAATAGTCTCCCCCTCCGTGATTTATCACCAGATAACTACTCTTTCAGATTCCGGGCGAAACATCTTGTCGCCTTCTTTTATGTCAAATGCCTCAAAGAAGGGGGCAATATTGCGCAAAGTGACATTTACACGATTCTGCCCAAGTGAATGAGGATCAGTTTTTGTCCTGTTAAGGATTTCTTCCTCGCGGATGTTGCCGGCCCATAGGTTGGCATATGCAAGATAAAAACGCTGTAATGGGGAGATGCCATCAATATCAGTCATGTTGTCACCCTCCACTGAATCAAGATAGGCTGTAAGGGCCACTCGTAGGCCGCCTTGGTCAGCAATGTTTTCTCCAAGAGTGAATCGTCCATTGGCAAACACACCGGGAGCCACTTCCACTTTGTCAAACTGATCGGCAAGAGCATCGGCGAGTTTTGTGAATCTTTCGGCATCTTCCGGTGCCCACCAATCCTGCAGGTTACCATTCTTATCATACTGTCGTCCCTGATCATCAAAACCGTGAGTCATCTCGTGGCCGATCACCACTCCTATGGCGCCATAGTTCTGGGCATCATCGGCTGTAAGATCGAAATAAGGGGCTTGCAGAATGCCGGCAGGGAAGCAGATTTCGTTTGATGAAGGGCTGTAATAGGCGTTGACAGTCTGAGGTGTCATGTGCCATTCTGTCTTATCAACAGGTTTATTTAATTTTTTATAATTATCCTGATTATACCATACGGAGGCATTATAAACATTCTCCATATAGCTCTTTGAGGGATCAATGGTGATTTCCGAGTAATCTTTCCATTTGTCGGGATACCCGATTTTGACAGTGAAAGAAGAAAGTTTTTCATGAGCTTTCTGTTTTGTCTCATCAGACATCCAGGACAGACTGTCAATATGCTTTCCCAAGGCTTTACGGAGGTTCTCAACGAGACTAACCATATACTCCTTGTTTTCTTTTGGGAAATATTTATTGACGTATAATTCTCCGACAGCTTCGCCAAGCATTGAGTTAGGGAGTGCCATAGCGCGCTTCCAACGAGGTTCCTGTTCCTCTTTGCCACTCATCACTTTGCCATACATTTCAAAATTGGCGTCCTGGAAATCATCGCTTAGTAGACTTGAAGAATCGGCAACGGCATCAAATATCATGAAATCTTTGATCTGCTGTTCTGACAGGGTGGGGAGATAGGTGTTAAGGAACTCCATGAATGCAAGCGACGCAACGTTGGCTTCAGTCACACCGTCAAGACCTAAAGCTTTGAAATATGTGTCCCAATCAATATTATTGTAATCAGCTTTGATTTGGTCAATTGTACGCATGTTATAACGTAACTGTGGGTTACGCCGCTGTTCGCGTGACATTTTATTTTTCGCAAATTCCTTTTCGATTGTGATCACAGTGTTCCACACACGCTCCTGGGCAGTCTCATCATACCCAATGAGTTGCATAAGCCTTTTTACATATTTCTCATAAGCGGCCAAAATCTTTGCATTAGTCTCATTATCTTCAAGATAATAATCACGGTCGCCAAGTCCGAGTCCGGTCTCACCGATATGCAGGATGTTTCTGTCAGAATTTTTTGGGTCAGTACCCACTCCGGTGCTGAAGAAAGAGCTGGTCACTCCATTATGCATCCAGGCAAGCATCTCGGCAAGATTCTCTTTAGAAAGGCCATTGATTTTCTCAATAAATGGTTTCAGAGGAGCAGCACCTTCATTATTCAGGCGCACACTGTCCATGCCCATTGCGTAGAGATCGCTTACCTTCTGTGCGTTTGTGCCTTTTATTTTTGATTCCGGATTTACCGAAAGATTTGTGATTAGGTCTTGAAGCTGGATGCGAGCGTTCTCACGCAACTGGTCAAAAGTTCCGAATCTTGAATACTCAGGAGTAAGGGGATTATTCTTCATCCATCCTCCACATGCGTAGAGATAAAAATTTTCTCCGGGGTCTACTGTCGGGTCAAGATTCTTCTGATCAATGCCGTGAGTGGCGGCAAAGGTGATCAAAGGCAACCCGGCGGCTCCGAGAATAAGTTTTCTTAAATTCATATTCTTTGTTTTATTTAAATTGTTCGTCTGTTTATAAGCTCCAAATTTTCCTGGGCTTCCTCCCATTCTGTCATTGCAGCATCAAGCTTTTTTTCAAGATTGGCATACTCATCCAAAATCTCGGCAGTAGCTTCTCCGGAGGAGAGTCTGGCTTCAAGTGCGGCTTTTTCCTGTTCAAGACCACTTATCTTATCTTCAGCAGTTGCTACAGCTTTTTCAGCTTTCCTGATTTTTTTCTCGCGTTCCTTTTGTTCGGCATATGACATGGCTCCGGCAGAAGGAATTGTTTCAGTTTTAAGTGCATCGTGCGTCAGTTCTCCACCACCGAAAGCAACTGTAGCAGCATTTTTCACAGAGCGTTCGAGTTCTGACAAACTACCCAAATTCTTTTTATTAAGGAATTCGTAGATGCCTCCAAGATTCTCTTTTACCTTTCCGCCCCCGAATTCATAGACCTTGCTCACTAAGCCGTCGAGAAAATATCTGTCGTGGCTCACCACGATGACAGTGCCGTCAAAATCCCTGATAGCCTCTTTAAGAATATCCTTTGTGCGCATGTCAAGATGGTTGGTAGGTTCGTCAAGAATCAAAAGGTTTACCGGTTCGAGGAGGAGTTTTATCATGGCGAGCCTTGTTTTCTCTCCCCCCGACAAAACCTTTACCTTTTTATCAGAAGCCTCCCCTCCAAACATAAATGCACCGAGAATGTCACGGATTTTTGTGCGAATATCACCAACAGCCACGTTGTCAATTGTCTCAAAGACAGTAAGTGACTCATCCAGCATCTGGGCCTGGTTTTGTGCAAAATATCCTATTTTGACATTATGGCCTATTTTGAGATGACCGTCAAACGGAATCTCTCCCATGATGCATTTTACAAGGGTGGATTTTCCCTCACCATTTTTGCCAACAAAAGCTACTTTCTCTCCTCTACGTAATGTGAACTCAGCATTTTCAAACACAAGATGATCTCCGTAATATTTCGTTACACCGTCTGCGATCAAGGGGTAATCACCCGAACGGGGTGCAGGGGGAAACTTAAGGCGCAGATGTGAGTTATCGACCTCGTCAACTTCGATTGGCACCACCTTCTCAAGCTGTTTTATGCGGCTCTGAACTTGAACAGCTTTAGTTGCTTTATATCGGAAACGCTCTATAAATTCTTTTGTGTCGGCAATAAACTTCTGTTGGTTTTCATAAGCTCTCATTTGCTGCTCAACACGTTCTTGTCTAAGATTTACAAATGCTGAATAGTTTACTTTATAATCATAAATCTTGCCACATGAGATTTCAATAGTGCGTTTTGTCACATTATCCAGAAATGCACGGTCATGGCTGACAAGCACCACTCCCTTGGCCTTTGTAAGCAAAAACTGTTCAAGCCATTGGATTGACTCGATGTCAAGATGGTTGGTAGGCTCATCAAGCAGCAACACGTCAGGACGTTGAAGAAGAATCTTAGCCAGCTCCACACGCATTCTCCATCCTCCGGAAAACTCGCTTGTCGGCCGATTGAAATCGGTTCTTTTAAAACCAAGTCCGGCAAGTGTGCGTTCAATCTCTGCGTCTATATTGGTAGTCTCGTCAACTTGGATGCGTTGCGTCAGAAAATCTATCCTCTCAAGAAGTTTTTGGTAGCCCGGACTTTCATAATCAGAGGTATTTACAAGCTCTGTGTTCAGCCTCCTTAGTTCTTCTTCATGGCTTAATCTTTCTTTAAAAGCTTTTTTTGTTTCCTCAAATATGGTGGTATCGTCAGCCAGCTTCATTTGTTGGGGAAGGTAACCAATAGTTACGTCGGAAGGTTTGCTTACGCTACCGGAAGATGCCGACTGTAGACCCGCAAGGATCTTCAACATGGTAGATTTACCTGCACCGTTTTTACCGACAAGAGCAATTTTGTCGGTTGGATTGATGACAAATGACACATCGTTGAAGAGAGGTTTTGCCGAAAATTCTACAGAAAGATTATTTACCGATATCATTTATCAAGTTGTTCTGTGCCTTTATGAGTTATCCGTGTGAATTCATCCAATTGGGATTTTGTCAGTTTGTCTTCATCAAGAGCAAGACGTTTGCCGATGGCAAACATGGTGATGATTTCTTCTCTCTCATTCTCCGACAGACGTGACTGATCTTTCTGGGAAAATCTGATTGCATCATCCATCCCATATTCATATTGTTGGATGAGAACGTCATACTCTTCCTCAGAAATCTGTTGTTTCTGAAGTATATCTTCAGCTTTGGAGCGATTAAACCCCTGAGAACAGCATGAAAGGGAAAATGCCATTAACAGAAGCGTTATATTAAAAAGAAATTTCTTCATAATCAGGAGATAGCGGTTAAAGTTCATTGACTTTCTATAATCCGACATATATATTCATATTCTGATATGTGTAATCTTCAAAAATAACTTGGTAAATTTTATTCATCTATCCGGTTATTTTCGTTTTACCTTTTAGTCACATAGCCCGCTATCCTCCTGCAAGGTAAAACAAAACTTCCTCGAAAATCCTTCATAAAATCTTTACCAACTTATTTTTTTACGATTACTAAATATGCGATTATGTTGCAAAGATAGCAAAAAATCATGGAATATTATTACAGACGGTATTAGGAAGTTAAAAAAACTTTGTTATTTCTTGATAGCCCATACTCCGATTAGCAGACAAATCAATAGACATATTATGCCGACTGAGAAAATTGTGGCGATTGAGGTGGCGTCTGCCAGGAGTCCCCATCCTGCGGAAGCGAGCGCGCCGCCGGCAGCGAGTGCAGTAGAAATAATGGAAAAAATGCGTGAATAATCACGTTGTCCGAATACCTTGCGTGTCAACATTGCAGTTTGCACGGTTACGCCGGCATATGCCCAACCGAAAAGAAAGGCTCCAATAAGGATAATTGCTATGCCGGATGTGCCCGTCAAAAGCACCAGTAAACCTCCGGCTCCTGCAAGAGTGGTGATCATCACTCCGGCAGTGCAGTTGCGGTCATTAACCCATCCGAGTGCTAATTTTCCTATTGTCACTCCTGCCATCACTACAGCCGCTGTCAGGGAGGCCTGCTCGAGAGAGAAGTCATGTTCTGTCACGTAACCAGGTATGAAAAGGTTGAGGGTTGAAATGCCCATCATCAGAAATGCAAACAAAACGACCCCGTAAAAGACCGGCATCTTTATGGCATCACCGAATTTAACACCGGAATTGTCAGTTGTTTTAGCAGAATTATCAGTCGAAAGGGTTTGGGTGTGTTCTGCTCCATATGGCAGGAGTCCTTTATCTTCCGGGTGGTTTCTGAGGAGGAGAGCAAGTAATGGGGTAACAATGATAAGGATTATAAGTCCAAATGAAATATATCCCCATCGCCATCCATAGTTGGTGATTATCCATCCGGCCATAGGGTTAAAAAGCATGCCTCCAATGCCCGAGGCGGCACAACATATGCCAATCATCAATCCCATTTTCGCTCTAAACCAACGGTTGACAAGAGTTGGATAACTGAGATAAAGCAAGAAAGCAAGGGTGAGTCCTAAAACTCCACCAGCTATATAGAATTCCCATACGTTGCTGAAGAATCCCATCGCAAGGAAAGTGAGGCCCATGAGGAGTGAACTGGCTGTAAAAATCCAACGTGCGCTCCATTTTTCAAGCATGCCTCCTGCCACTGACAGCATGAGGGTAGAGGTGACATACATTACAGACATATATATGCCAAACTCGCCGACAGGGACTCCAAGAGATTCGCTTACGGGTTTATAGAATATGCCTGCACAACTGAAAGTGAGGCCAACATTAATGCCCATCATCAGGCAGCAGCAGGCTACAATGATGAATCCATAGTGCATGCCGCGTCTTGCGACAGAATTGGTTGAAGTGGGTTGTGTCATGTGTATCAGGGGATTATTAAGTTTGTTAGACCAATTTATAATATTCGGCGACAAATTTAATTAAAATTCCGCTAACTAAAAAAGATTTGGTATAAATTAGATTTCATGATGTCTCATAAAAATAGAAAAGACGCATCCAATGCTGGATGCGTCTTTTCTATTT